>SLNH01000235.1 GCA_007133195.1 Nannocystineae bacterium
GCCGATTTTCACGCCCGCCGACGCAAAGCCGCCCCACCCGGAACACAGCCGACGGAATCCTGCGATAAGCCGCGCTGCATCAAGATCCGACCGCGCTCGGCGTGGGCTCCGGACCGGGCAGGGCCATACAAGGCGGGGTTTCGCCCGAGCCCCACGAGCGAGCTCAGCGCCGTGACGGGTTCGTTTGATGGTCGGGTCATCGGCGCAGTGCGGGGCACACCCCGAATTCCGAGGTGTGCCCACCACCCGCACGCGTCATCGCCGACTCCCGAACGTGAGCGGACCGCGCTCCGCCGTCGCCTCCGCGCGACAATTTCCTCTACTAGATGGAGCGCTATTCATGTAATGTTGATAACCGCAGCTTCACGAGCATAGGAACCTTATGAGGCCTTCGGATCCCAGTTTCGCGCACATACTCGCGGAGGGGAACAGCGTTTACCTCTTTGCGGAGCAGCGGATATTCGGAGCGCGCTACGGCGCGCGCGTGACGGCTGTGAAAAGCGATCGGGTCGATCTCGAGCTCGATCCCGACGATGCGCGCGACGCCAAGCTCAAAGTGGGCAAAAGCGCGCTGCTCGGCATTGCCGTCGCCTCCCAGCAGACGCACTTCGCGGCGTCTGTGAAAGTCGTGGGCGTCGAAAGCGAATCGGTGATCTCGGTGAGCCATCCGCGCTCCGTGAAGAAATGGCCGCGCCGCAGCTACATCCGCGCGCCGCTCCAGCTTTCCTGCGAGCTCACCCTCGCTGAGCCGGGCGGAGGCGTGATCGGCCCCGTCGCGGGCAGGACCACCGACGTGAGCGGGTCGGGCGCGCGCATCGAGCTGGAAACGCCGCTTGGCGACGAGGAACTGCGCTCGGGGCTCGGATCGGTCCGCCTGTTTTTGCCCGAGCGAGATCCGATCGACGCGCGCTGCTCGGTCGCCCGCGTCGCCCACCGCGACGAACGCGGCCTGGTCACGTCGCTCGCGGTCCAGTACACCGGCCTCCGCGAGTCAGACGAGATGCAGATCCACCTGTTCGCCCTGCGCGCGACTGCGCGGCGGTTTTTGCGCGCCGAGGCGTCCCTGACTTGCCGCCTCGAGCTCCGGGGCGGCGCGGCGCCGCGGCGCTACGAGGGCGTGACGAAAAACGTGTCCGCGAGCGGTCTGCTCGTGCGCTTCGCCGAGGACGTGCCGGTCGCGCCGGGCGACATCGTAAGCCTCGGCGTGAGCCTCCCGGAGCGCCACCTGATAATCCCCGATGCGGAAATCGTTCGCAGCTACCAGGTCGACGGCTCCGCGCAGATCGCCGTGGAACTCGGGGAGCTGAGCGAGATCGATCGCGAAAGCCTGATCCTGTTCGTGGTGGAGCAGATCCGCGGCGTGTCCGACGCTGCCTCGCCGTCGCCCGGCGAGCAGCCGCTCGGCCTGGCGACCGCCGCGGAGAAGAGGTGAGCTGTGTGTAGGCTATTGGCCATCCAGTCGAAAGACGCGGTTCCGCTCAGTCGAGTTCTGATCGGCGGCGACAACAGCTTCGCCGTCCAGAGCCTCGAGCATCCCGACGGCTGGGGAATGGCCTACTACGTCCAGGGCGCGCCCCACGTCGTCAAGAGCGTGCTGCCCGCGATCTCGGACGCACAGTTCGAGCGCATCAGCCTCTCGGTCGGCTCCCCGACCCTGCTCGCCCACATCAGGCGCGCCACCACCGGACGCATCGCCGCGCGCAACTGCCACCCCTTTCAGTTCGGCCCGTGGGTGTTTGCGCACAACGGTTTCATCCGAAACTACGTCGCCGTGAAAGACGAGCTGCAGGCCAAGATCAAAGACCGGCTCCGTCCGTTCATCATCGGCGAGACGGATTCGGAGACGCTGTTTTTCCTGTTTTTGTCCTATCTCGAAGAAGCGGGTGAGCTCTGCGCCTCCCAGCCGAGCGAGCGGGCGATGGGCTGGGCGATTACCCGCGCCATCGAAGACGTTATCTCGCTCGGCGACGTCGGTCCCGAGGTCGTCCCCCACCCAGGTGAGGCGAGCCGGCTGTCCGTGCTCGTGAGCAACGGCTCGAGCATGATGGGCGTTAGGTGGGGCAAGCCGCTGGCGTTCCAAGCCACGAAGACCCAGCGCGGCCACGAGCTGCTCACGATCTCGAGCGAGGTGATCGGCTCCCGATCGCCCGCCGACGCGGGCGCCTGGGTGGATCTCGAAGACAAACAGTACCTGTTCGTGGATCCGAGTTTGACGCTCCGGCACGCGGCCCTGTGACGCGAGGCCGGATTCCTGGCGCAGGCGCAGGCGCAGGCGCGCGCGGTCGACTCACCGCAGGCGCGCGCGGTCGAATTAGGGCACCGCGCGAAGGGTCGCGGGCAAAAGCGGGGAGGGCTCACCCGTGGCCACGAGCCAAAGCTGGTGCGCCGCTCGCGTCGCCCCGATGTGGAGGATGTGCCGGGACTCGAGGGTGTCTGGGTAAGACGCCGCGTCTACCTCGACGAGGATCACGTAGTCGAACTCGAGGCCCTTGACCTGGGCGACGTCGGTGACGTCGATGCCCGGAACGAAGCTGAAGTCTTGTTCCACGACCCGGCGGAGCCTCGGCACCTCGGCGCGGGATAGGCCCTCGTAGTAGGCGTCGGCCTGCTCGGGATGGCGGGCCAGGATGGCGACGGAGGCGGTGGGCTCGCGACTCGCCAGCGCCCGCAGCGCCTCGGCGAGCAGGGCCACCGCCTCGCCCACGTCGCCCAGCTCGTAAAGCTCGACCGGCGCCCCGGAGCGCGCGGTGACGGGCTCGTCCGGCGAAAGCTCCGGCCCCAACACGGCGCGCGACAGCTCCATCACCTCCGCCGTCGATCGATACGAGATCTTGAGCGGGCTCACCACGCTCGCTTCGTGGCCGATGGCGCGGAGCAGATCCTGCCAGCCGACGAAGCGATTATCGAACACGAGCCGCTGCGCGCTGTCGCCGGCGATGGTGACCGACCGGGCGCCCTGGTCCCCCTCGCGCACCTCGGTCGCGTCCAAAAGCACCTGCACTTCGATCGCGGAGCGGTCCTGAGCCTCGTCGATGGCGATGTGACTATAGGAAACTTGCCCGGAGTCTTTGGCCACGAGGCCCCCGCGGAGCCGCTGCGAAAGCCGCAATAGCAGCGGGTCGTCTTCCTCGTCGAACCGACCGGCAGGCTCGTCCGCCCCCACCTCGCCGCCGTCCACCATCGCGAGCGGCTCTCCGTCTGCGTCTAGCGGGGCCTCCGCGCTCGTTTGTTGGTCGCTGCACCACCTCACGGCGCGGTCGAGGTCGTGCTCGGTCGCGCCGCTTTGCCCCGCGAACGCCTCGCCGAGCGCCTGGCGGTCGGTGACGATGTCGGCCCACACCGAGACCAGATCGTCGGCTTCGCGGCGAAGGCGGGAGAGCGCGCCCTCCAGGCGGCGCCCCGCGGCATCGCCGATGGCGCTGCCTCGGTCGCGCAGCGAAGCCCGGATCCGGCGCAACCTCGGCGCGAGCGCCTCGCCTCGCGTCGCATGCCACAGCTCGCGCGCCGCGCGCTCCGCGCCCGGGTCGCCGGCGGCGCTCGCCAAAACCTCTTCGGCGCGCGCCTCCCGTTCCGCGACGGCCGCGTCGATGGCGGCCAGCATCGCGGGGTGCTTTTTGACCCGCGACACCGCCTCCGGGGTGCCCTCGTTGTACTTGCCGGTGGTGCCGCGCAGGATGCGGAGGCGCTGGGTGCGCGACCACCCCGCGAAGGTCACCACCGGGATCCTGTCCACGCCCAGCGATGGGAGCACGCCCTCTACGTAGCGCGCGAGCGACTGGCTCGGCACCACGACCAGGATCTTGCTGCTCGCGAAGCGCTTGGGGTCGGCGAAGTTCAAGTAGGCGATGCGGTGCAGGGCGACCGTGGTCTTGCCCGATCCCGCGCCCCCCTGGATCAGCACGAGCCCGCTATCCGGCTGCGTGATGAGGTCGAATTGCTCGCGATCGATGAGCGCGGCGATCTCCGGAAGGTGCTTGTCCGCGCGATGCAGCCCGCCGTGGTGCACCCCGAGCGCGGCGCGCCGGCCCTTTTTCCGGTGGACCCGGGGCGCCGCCGGTGCGCGGAGCGCCTGGCCCTGGCCGCCCTGAAGCAGGGGCTGCGCCGCGCCTTCCGTCTCGTGCCAGGTGCCGCGCGCGTCGCGAACGAACGTGCCCTGCGGCGCGCCGATGCGTCGCAACGCGCCCCCGGCGATCGAGACGTTCCTGCGCACCTCGACGACGCCCTCGAGCGCGCGCCCACCGATCTCCTCCTCGTAGTCGTCTCCCTCCTCGTAGCGGTAGTAAATCTGAGACACCGGCGCGTTTCGCCAGTCGACGATCTGGACGTTTTCGCGGCGGTCGATGAAGCCGCGTTTGCCGATGAGCACATCCCGCGTCCGGCCCTGCTCGCGCAGCGTCATGTGCCCGAAATAGGGTGAGCTCACGTCCACGGGGAGGGAGCGCGATCCGCCGAGTCGCCCCCGGATCGCCGCGAGCCGAGTCATCTGCTCCACCAGCGGCCCGAGGTCCTCGGCCTTGGCTTCGCCCACCGCGTCGCGGAGCTGGACGAGCTCGCGGTCGTAGTCGTCCGTGCCCACCTGAGCCGCTTCACCGGTGTCGCCGAGCGCGACGCGCGTCTGTACGCGGGCGTGAAGCCGCTCCTCCTCCGCGACGATGCGCGCCGCCTCTGTGTCGGGCTCGATTTCCTTCGACATGAGCAGCCGGTCACCTTAGCCCGGAAGCCCCGGTCTCGCCAGGGGCCCGGCCGACGAATAAGGCGTTGCGTCCCCGGGCTTTATGAGGATACTCGTGCGGATTCGAGGGATTTTCCGAAGCGAGCTGACCATGCGCAACATCAGCGCCATTCGAAGCGACCCGCTCCGCCGGTGGACCGTCGCCGACGCGGCAGAGACCTACGGCATCAACCGGTGGGGCGGCGGTTACTTTTCGATAAACCAAGCCGGCAACCTCGTGGTGACGCCGTCTGAGCAGCCCGGGCACCAGGTCGATCTCAAGGCGCTGGTCGACGAGATCCAACGCCGCGGGCTGCAGCTCCCACTGCTCTTGCGCTTCTCGGACATCCTGCGCTCGCGCATCGAGCTACTGAACAAGGCGTTCGCGAAGGCGATGCACGAATGCGAGTACCGGGGCAGCTACCGCGGCGTGTACCCGATCAAGGTCAACCAGTCGCGCCGCGTGGTCGAGGAGATCGTCGAGTTCGGCAGGCCGTACCACTACGGGCTCGAGGCAGGGTCGAAGCCGGAGCTGCTCGCGATCATGGCGCTCCACGAAGACGGCGAAGCGCCGGTCATCTGTAACGGCTACAAAGACGACGAGTACATCCGCACCGCGCTCTTGGCGTCGAAGCTGGGGCGCACGGTCGTGCTGGTCGTGGAAAAGCCCGTGGAGCTCGATCAGATCCACCGCGTGGCGCAGCAGGTCGGCATTCGGCCCACGCTGGGGTTGCGCGCCCGGTTGTCGGCGCGCGGCGCGGGGCGCTGGGAGCAGTCCGGGGGCGATCGGTCGAAATTCGGGCTGTCGGCGGCGGAGATGGTGACGGCCGTGCGCAAGCTCGAGGCGTGGGGGGAGCTCGAGACGCTCGTTCTCATCCACTTCCACCTCGGCTCGCAGATCTCGTCGATCCGGTCGATCAAAAACGCGCTCGGCGAGGCGGCGCGCTACTACGTGGAGCTCTACAACATGGGCTGCACGTCGCTCGCCTACCTCGACGTGGGCGGCGGACTCGGCGTGGACTACGACGGCTCGCAGACGAACTTTCAATCGTCGATGAACTATTCCGTTCAGGAGTACGCCAACGACGTGGTGTTTGCGATTCAAACCGTTTGCGACGCGGCCGAGGTCCCTCACCCCACCATCGTCACCGAGTCGGGGCGCGCGGTGGCCGCCCATCACTCCGTGCTCGTGGTCAACGTGCTCAGCGTGAGTCCCCCGTTCGCCTACGACGAGCCCCGGGAGCCGGCCGAGGACGCCGCCCCGGTGAGCAAGCACCTGTACGAGACCTTCGAGTCGGTAAACAGCAAAAACCTGCTCGAGAGCTACCACGACGCCGTGGATTACAAGGACCAGGCGCTTCAGCTGTTCAACCTCGGCCATCTGTCGCTCGAGATGCGCGTGCAGTGCGAGCAGCTGTTTGGGGCGATCTCCAGAAAGATCCTCGGCATCGTGCGCACCATGCAGCACGTCCCCGAGGACCTCCAGGGGCTCGAGCGCACGCTGAGCGACACCTACTTTTGCAACTTCTCGATGTTCCAGTCGCTACCCGACGTGTGGGCGGTCGATCAGCTGTTCCCGATCGCGCCCATCCACCGCCTCGACGAGGAGCCGGGACACCGGGGCGTGATCGCCGACATCACCTGCGACTCCGACGGTAAGATCGACAGCTTCATCGATCAGCGAGACGTCAAGCACGTGATCGAGCTCCACAGCAAGCCGAAAAACGAGGACTACTACCTCGGCATCTTCCTGGTCGGCGCCTATCAGGAGATCCTCGGCGACATGCACAACCTGTTCGGCGACACGAACACCGTCCACGTCTCGATCGGTCCCGACGGGGATTACTTCCTCGAGGAGGTCGTCGCGGGCGACACGATTTCGGACGTGCTTCGCTACGTGGATTACGCCCCCGAGGAGCTCGTCAAACGCCTTCGGCAAAACGTCGAGCGGGCGCTCCGCGAGCGGCGCATCACCCTGGACGAGTCGCGCCAGCTCATCCACGACTACTGCGAAGGCCTAAACGGCTACACCTACCTTCAGAAAGACGAGATCCGCAACCCCGCCGTGAAGTTCAGGCGGTGACGCGCCGCGGGGCGGGGCGCGCCCTAGGCGCGAACGCCCGTGGTAGAAGGGCGGCAGGCAGACGAACGCGACGGAGGAGAGGCTATGCACAACGCGATGACCCGAGTCCCCGAGCCCTACAACGAGCCGGTCAAGCCCTACGCGCCGGGCGACCCGGAGCGCGCGTCGCTCAAGGCGGCTCTCGCCCGCATCGCCGGCGAGAGAGTCGAAATTCCCTGCATCATCGGCGGGGAGCGCGTGGAGACAGGACGGCTCGAGCCGGTGGTGATGCCGCACGACCACGGGCACGTGCTCGCCGAGTTCCACTGCGCCGGCCCCAAGGAGGTCGAGCGGGCCGCGCGGGCGGCGGCCGACGCCAAACGCGAGTGGGAGAGCATGCCCTGGGAGGCGCGCGCGGGCGTGTTTCTGCGCGCCGCCGAGCTTTTGGCCACGACGTGGCGCGACACCATCAACGCCGCCACCATGCTCGGGCAGTCGAAGACGGTGCACCAGGCCGAGATCGAGTCAGCCTGCGAGCTCATCGACTTTTGGCGCTTCAACGCGAGCTACGCCGCCGAGCTTTACGCCGAGCAGCCGCGGAGCGTGCCCGGCTGCTGGAACCGCATGGAGCTGCGCCCGCTCGAGGGCTTCGTGTTCGCGGTGACGCCGTTTAACTTCACGGCGATCGCGGGCAACCTGCCCACCGCGCCGGCGCTCCTCGGCAACACGTCTTTGTGGAAGCCGGCGGAGACGCAAACGCTCGCGGCCTACTACACCTATCTCCTCCTCGAGGAGGCCGGGCTGCCGCCCGGCGTGGTGAATTTCCTCCCCGGCTTCGGCCAGGAAATCGCCCCCGCCGCCATCGATCACCCGGAGTTCGGCGCCCTGCACTACACGGGGTCTACGGCCGTGTTCAAGCAGCTGTGGTCCCGGGTGACGGACAATCTCGACCGCTACCGCCACGGCTACCCCCGCATCGTGGGCGAGAGCGGCGGCAAGGACTTCATCGTCGCGCACCCCTCGGCGCAGCCCGACGCGCTCGTCACGGCGATGGTCCGTGGCGCCTTCGAGTTCCAGGGCCAAAAGTGCTCCGCCCTGTCCCGCGCCTACATCGCCCAGAGCGTGTGGGATCGGATCAAGGACGACCTCGTCGCTCAGACCCAGGACCTCCGCATGGGCGACCCGCGCGACTTTCGCAACTTTCTGTGCGCCGTGATCAAGCGGCAGGCGTACGACAAACACAGCCAGGCGATCGCGGCGGCGCGCGAGGCGCGCGGGGTTGAAATTTTGGCTGGCGGAGAGACCGACGACAGCAAGGGATACTTCGTGCGGCCGACGGTCCTCCGCACCGACGATCCCGGCTACGCCACGATGAAGGAGGAGCTTTTCGGCCCCATCGTCACGGTCTACGTCTACCCGGATCAGCGCTACAGTGACGTTCTCGAGACGGTGGATCAGACCTCCCCCTACGGGCTCACCGGCGGCGTGTTCGCAAATGATCGCCGCGCGATCAACGAAGCGCTCACGGCGCTCCGCCACAGCGCCGGCAACTTCTACGTCAACGACAAGCCCACCGGATCGATCGTCGGCCAGCAGCCGTTCGGCGGTGGGCGCGCGTCGGGCACGAACGACAAGGCCGGCGCGCCGTTCAACCTGCTTCGCTTCGCCTCGCCCCGGTCGATCAAGGAGACCTACGTGCCCCCGACCGATTACCGCTACCCCTTCATGGGCGAGGAGTAGCCCCTGTGCTACGGAGGTGAGTATGGAGCCGGATGTGATCGCCGATAAGATCCGTGCCGCGATCCCCGACGCCGAGGTCGAGCTCAAAGACCTCACGGGGACCAAGGACCACTGGGAAGCGACCATCGTATCGACCGCGTTCGAGGGCAAAACGCTCATCCAGCGGCACCGCATGATCTACGATGCGCTCGCCGAGGAGATGAAGGGGCCCATTCACGCGCTTACCCTGAAGACCTACACGCCCGCGCAAGCGGGCTCCTGAGCGCGCAGGGCCCGCTCGCGGCGGCGCAAGGGGGGGAACCGCGCGGGGTGCAGACGTCCGAGGGGGGCCTGGCGGACGCCTGGCCCGGCGGGCGTCCCCGGCGGCGCGGGCGCGGCCCGGTGTGCGGGGGAGCTCGGCCCAGGCACCTGCGCGTTCGTTCACCACCCGGCCGCGGGCGGGTTTCGCGCTCGAATCTGTAACCGGGTTCCGCACTTTATGGTAAGATAGGCTACATCCCTCTGGAGGGCTCACGACGTACGCTTTTTCGGTTAGAGCAAGCGTAGCTATTGCAGACGAGGTCGGTGGTTTGAGCCGCTATGACGGGAAGGCAACAGCAGCCAGCGAGCGGCGAGGCACAGGGGGAGCCCTTCGGCCCCTACGAGGTCTACGAGCGCCTCGGCGTAGGCGGCATGGCCACGGTGCACCGCGCGATCGAGCGCGGTATCGAGGGCTTCGAGCGCGTGGTCGCGCTCAAGCGGCTGTTGCCGCATCTCGCTGAGGACGCGGAGTTCGTCCGCTCGTTCGTGAGGGAGGCAAAGCTCGCCTCCCAGCTCCAGCACATCAACATCTGCCAGCTTTACGAGCTCGGTCGGGTGGGCGCGGTGTACTTCATCTCGATGGAGCACATCGAGGGCCGTGACGTGAGGCAGATCCTGCGGCAGGCGCGACGGCGGGTTGGTCCGCCCCCGATCGACGTGACCGTGTCGATCCTCGCTGAACTCTGCGACGCCCTCGATTACGCCCACAACTGCACCGACGACGCGGGCGATCCGCTCGGCCTCGTTCACCGCGACGTATCGCCGTCGAATCTGCTGCTCGCGAGCTCTGGCCACCTCAAGATCATCGACTTCGGGATCGCCAAGGCGACCTCGCACAAGCTCCGCACCCAGACGGGTCGCGTCAAAGGCAAGCTCGCCTATATGTCGCCGGAGGCGATCCGCGGCAGCGCCCTGGACGCGCGGTCGGACATCTTCTCCGTGGGTGTCATCGCGCACGAGCTTCTCACTGCCGCACCCCTGTTCGCGTCCAAGAACGACTACGAGACGCTCACCAAGATCCAGCAGAAGGACGTCGAGCCGCCGTCGGCCAGAAACTCGGACGTTCCCGCGGATCTCGACCACATCGTACTCAAGCTCTTGGCCAAAAGTGCCGACGAGCGCTTCGCGTCGGCCGGCGACGTGCGCGACGCGCTCGAGGAGGCGCGGCTGCGCCACCAACTGAGCGCCACGAGCCGCACGGTGAGGGCCTGGGTGAACGAGGTCTTCGCGGACGGTGTCGCGCCCCCCGACCGAGCGCGCCGCTCGTCGGTGTCGTCGCCGGGGATGCCGCGGCCCGCGTCGGCGTCGCCCGTCGGTGCCTCACCGATTCAGCAGGCCGTGCGCGACGCCGCGGAAGCAAACGCGGGGGCGCCGGCGCCTTCCCAGGGAGACGGCGCGGACAAGGGCGAGCTCGGCACCGGTGAATACAGCGATGCCAGTGTGGCCGCTGCGGCCGACGCGATCTTGGCCGGCGCCGATGAGCCGGAGAGCGCCGGCGGTGAGAGCGAGGCCGACGAGGAGGTCGTGGACATCGCGTGGGGGGAGGACGAGGGCGCCCCGGTGATCCTCGACGAGGTGCCCGACGTGAGTGAAGCGCGGGCGCGCTCCGGCACGCTTCCGCCGCCGCCGCCGGCGGAGCCGGCGATTCTCGCCAACGATACCGTCCTGGACGCCGGCGCCGGGGCCGGGGAC
>SLNH01000223.1 GCA_007133195.1 Nannocystineae bacterium
GCGCCGCGTGCGCCGCGCCCGCCGCCACCCCGCTCGCCGAGCCAGGCGCCGCCCGGTGCGGGGCAGCCCCGCCGTCCGGGGCCCCCGGATCGGGCGCCTGCTCCCCTCCTTCATCGATCGGGACGAGCGCGCCCCCTGCGCGCACGAGCACCTGCTCGCCCTGAACGACGAAGGAGGCGAGCGCCGGGTGATCCAAGCGCATCTTGAGCGCCTCGATGAGCGCCGGAAACGACAGGTCCGCGAGCTCCTCCAGCGGCTCGGCGGCAGGCGCGCGGTGCGGAGGCCCGGACTCGATCACGTACTCCTCGAACACGTAGGCCAGCATTTCGGCGAGCGTATCGCGATCCGCGTCCGCGAGCGCGTCGCGAATCTCGGCGGTGATCTGGCGCAAGTCGACTCGATCGCTCATCACAACCTCGGATCACGGCGCGGGCTCACAGGCGCGCGCCCTCGGTGTCGGCCCCTTCGGTCAGGCACTGCACGAGGCGCGCGCCCTCGAAATCGACGCTGCCAAGCGCCGCGCCGCGCAGATCGCAGCGCACGAGCAAGGCCCCCGCGAAGCTCGCCCGGTATAGATTGATTCCCTTTAGGTCGACCTCGACGAGGGTCGCACCGTCGAAGCGCGCGCGCCCGAGCGACGCCACCCCGCCCTCGTAGTCGCAAAACAGCGAGCGAAGCACGACCGCGCGCGCGAAGTCGGCGCCATAAAGCTCGGCCGCGTGAAACCGCGTGCTGCGGATCGCCGCGCCGCGAAGCCGCGCGCGCGCCATCGCCACCGGCCCCAGCTCGCAGCCCACGATCTCCGCGCCGTCGAAGCTTGCCTCCGTGAGATCCGAATGCCGCACGCGCGCCCGGCGCCACAAGCTTCCCGCGGCGTCTGCCCCGCGCAGGTTCGCCCCGTCCACCTCGGTCGCTTCGAACCGCGCGGTCGCAAGCGCCGCGCCCGGGAGCTCTCCCCCTTCGATCCGAGCGCCCCCCAGATCCGCCCCCACGAGCTGCGCGCTCGGCGCGATCACGCGCCGGATCTGCGCGCGGGCGAGCCCCCCAGACCTCGCTTGCTCCTCGAGGCCGACCTGCGTCTCGACCACTTCGCCTGCCGCGTCTTCAAAAGGCGCACCGCCTGTGCCCGCGTCGGCGCTCACAACCGCCACCTCGGCGCTTGCCCGCGCAGCCCGCGCACCCGGGCGTCCTCGTCGAGGAGCTCCACGACCCGCGCGCGCACGGCGCGCCTGACCGCCTCCGCCTGTTTTTCGAGCTCGCCGGCGTCCTTTTTGCGGCGACGCCCGCGCTCGGCGCTCGCCGCCGCCTCCAGCTCCTCGGCCTCGACGAGCTCCGCTTCCTCCTCGTGCTCTTCCGTGGCCAGCTCGCGCGCCTGGCCAAACTTCGCGGCCCGGTGGAGCGAGGGCGTCTCCTGCGCCACGTGGGTGAGCTCGTGGGCCAAAAGCGCCCGGCCCTGGCTGGTCGCCGGTGACCGATCCGGCGTGTCGCCCATGAGGATCATCCCCGTGGTCCCCACGGTGACGGCTTCAGCGCCTTGGGCCCGGGTGACCTCCTGGGCGAGCTCACCGCGATACACGCGCACGTGGCCCAAATCGACCCCGAGCCGCTCCTCGAAGTGGGCCCGCGTCGCGGCGTCGAGCCGGTCCCCGCGGCCGGCGCGCCGCGACACGAACCGAAGCAAGCGCTCGGGATCCCAGCGCTCTGCGATCTCGTCGCCGAGATCCCGATCTCGGGGGCTCGAGCCAGCCATCGTGGTTCAGATCGCGTTAGTCGTCTTCGTCATCGCCGGCGCGACGCGCTGCGGCCCGATCGCCCGCCGCGTCCTCCGCGTAGTAGGACGGCGTGTATTCCCGCTCGCGCACCTCGCCGACGGCTTCCTCCAAAAATTGCGTCACGTCGAGACACCGGCTGCCGCTCACGCCTTTGACCTCGAAGGTGACCTCGCCCTGGGGGCCGATTTTGATTTCGATATCCTGCATCCGCATCAGTCAGCCACCCATTTCCGCGCGAGGAGCCGGATGCTCCCGTCTTCCTCGGACGCCTCGGTCTGCACGTCGTAGCCCTGCTCGGCGCAGGCGCTCATCACCTGGTGATAGGCATAGCGCTGGCTGAGCTTCTGCTTGAACTCGTCCTCCGTGATCCCTTTGGTGGTCTCCACGCCCCACCAGTCGGCGACGAGGTCGTAGGTGCCGTCGTCGTTTTTCACCACGCCCACGTCGTACTTGCCCATGTCCACCGCCATGGCCGCGTCCATGGTCTGGCCGCGATATCCGCGGACGGTCACCGGCTCGCCCGCCTCCGCCTCGTGGCGAGGCAGCTCGAGATCGTCGATCGCCTTTTCGATCGCGTCCCGATTTTTCAGCTTCAGATCGCACTTCGTAAAATGGGACATTCCCGGCTCCCTTCGCTCCTCACAGTTCGAGCTGCCTTTCGTCCGCCCAGCCGCTCTTCCCCTCGCGCTGCCCCGACGCGGCTCGCGCGCGCGTCTTCGCCCACGCACGCATCCGCTCGATCGGCTCGCGCATGGTGACCGACAGCGGCACGATGTCCGCGAGCGCCTGCTCGATGCCGGCGCTCGTGAGCTCGCCGCCCGCGTCGAACGCGTCGAACAGCGCCGCCGCGACGGCC
>SLNH01000292.1 GCA_007133195.1 Nannocystineae bacterium
ACGGTGACCGAGTTGTCGATGTGGATCGTGATGTCTACGCGGCTGCAGTAGCCCGCGAGCGCCTCGTCCACGGCGTTATCCACCACCTCGTAGACCATGTGGTGGAGGCCCGAACCATCGTCGGTGTCGCCGATGTACATCCCCGGCCGCTTCTGCACGGCCTCGAGGCCCTTGAGGACGGTGATGCTCTCGGCGCTGTAACTTGGCGAGGGTTGCGATTTTGCGGGAGAATCGGCCATGAGGTCTCGGCTGGCAGCGGGGGAGTGTTAGCACAAAGGGGCCGGGCCGGGAAGGAATTACGCGCTATCTTCGAGGCTTATAGCCCCCCCGCGGACGCTGAAGTCGACCCGATCGGCGGACAAAAGCACGTGCCCTGGGTGCGTCGTGGTGATGAAGCATTGACTCTGGCTCGCCGCGAGCACGTCGAACAGGTACGCGTTGCGAGCGGCATCCAGCTCCGAGGAGACATCGTCTAGCAGAAATACCGGCGGTTCCCCGTGGGAGCCGGCCAGAAGCTCGATTTCCGCCGTTTTCCAGGCGAGGACCAGGGCGCGGAGCTGGCCCTGCGAAGCATACCGCTGCGCGGGTTGACCGTCGAGGAGGAAGGTGAGGTCGTCCCGGTGCGGACCGGTGCTCGTCGTCCCGCGCGCCCAGTCCTGGCGGCGCCGCTCCCGAAGTGCGCTCTCGATGGCCTGGGCCAGTTCGGGCTCCTCGCCGTGCAAATCCCCGGCGACGGCCGGCTCGTAGCGAAGGTCGGCGCAAAGGCCCGCGCGCGTAATCTCGTCGAACGCGGCGCGAAACCGCGGCGCGATGTCCGCGAGGAACGCCGCGCGCCGGCGAAGGAGGCGAGCCCCGAGTGTGCCGAGCTGCCCGTCGTAGATCGTGAGGAGCTCGGGGCCTTGCTTCGGCGACCCGCGCGGGTCGCGGAGCAGGGCGTTTCGCATGCGAAGCGCGCGTTCGTAGCGCTGCACATCGACCAGGTATTCGGCGCGCCAGGTGAACACGGAGCGGTCCAAAAACCGGCGCCGCCCGCCCGGGCTGCCCCGGGGAATCTGCAGGTCCTCGGGAGCGAACAGGACCGCATTGAAGTTGCCGAAGTACCGCGAAAGCGGCCGAACGGCTTTGTTGTCGAGGCGCACGATCTTCGACCGCGGGCGGACGACGATGTCGAGCTCCCGCTCCATCCCGCCCCTGCGGATCGCGGCGGCGACGCGCGCGCTCGGTTGGCCGAGTCGGATCACCTCGGCGAGGCGACTCGTGCGAAACGAGCGGAGCGCACAGGTTACGTAGATCGACTCGAGGAGGTTCGTCTTGCCCTGACCGTTTTCCCCGATGAAGACGTTGAAGCGGGGACCAGGCTCGAAGCGAACGGCCTCGAGGTTGCGAACATCGCGGATGGTGAGCGAGCGGACGTACAATAGACTGCTGGAGGCCGATGCCCAGGAGCTGCGGAGGGCGACCGGCTAGCCGAAACGGGTGCGCGCCCGCGTCTCCGTCGGCGGGCAGACCGCCGGCGGGCCGCTTTGCGCCAGTCCCGTTCAAATTCGCATGGGCATGACGACGCCCAGGTAGCTGGGATCCTCCGCCGGCCGGATTAGACACGGATCGAGCTCGTCGCCCAGCTCGACGTGAACCTGCTCCGCGTCCATATGCGAAAGGAGGTCGACAACGTATTTGGGGTTGAACCCGATAGCGAGCTTGCCTCCTTCGCAGGCGGCCGGCAGCTCCTCATGGACCTCGCCCACGTCGGGGTTGTCGCCGGCCACCTCCACCTTCTCGTCCTCGAGAGCGAGCTTGACGCCCCGGGTCTCGGAGGACATGAGCTGCGCGCGCTTGAGCGCGTCGAGGAAGATGCCCCGGTCGATGGTGGCGCGGCGCTTGTTCTCCTTGGGAATCACCTGGTCGTACGGTGGGAACTCGGACTCGATGAGCTTGACGGCGAGGGTGATCGTGCCGGTGCGCAGATAAAAGTGGGGCGTTTGGTGCTGTGCCGGGGTCTGCACGGCGAGCTCGCAGGCGTCACCGCCGCCGTCGAGGCTTCGTTTGATCTCGGCGACGCCCTTTTTGGGAATGATGATGCCGGCGGACAGCGCCGGGGCCTCGAGGGACCGTTCGATCTTCGACAGCCGGTGGCCGTCCGTCGACACCATGCACGCGGTCTTGCCGTCGGACTCGAAAAACACGCCGTTTAGGTGAAAGCGGGTCTCGTCGCTACACACCGAGAACAGGGTCTTGTCGATCATCTCCCGCAGGGTCTTGGCCGATACCTGGGAGAAGCTGACGTCATCGGTGGTTGGAACCTGGGGGAAGTCGCGATCGGGCATGCCCGCGAGGCGATAGCGAACCTTGCCCGCGCGGATCTCTGCCCAGTTGTTCTCCCGGCGGGCGAGGTGGACCTCGTCGTCGGGCATGCTCGCGACGATGTCGTACAGGGCCTTGGCGCCGAGGGTTAGGCCGCCCTCGCTTTCGTTTTGGCTGCCAAGCTCGGCTGACAGCGAGATGTTCAGGTCGGTGGCCGCGACGAGGAGCTCGTTTTTGCCCGATGCCCGCAACAACACGTTTGCGAGCATCGGCATCGTGCTCTTGCGATCGGCGATGTTCTGCGCGAGGCGCAAGCCGCGGAGAAACTCGGACTTTTGGATGCGGATGTCCATGGGGACTCTCTGGGAGACTGGGATCTGGTCCCTCGATCTATATAGGGAAGGGTATGTGATCAGGAGAAGTAGTAGACCCTGTGAACGTGTGGATAGGGTGGGAGTTACCACAAGATCTCGTGGGGTTGGGAGGGGGAAAACGCGTGGATGCGCGAGGGGGACATCCGTGGAGAAGGTGGGGACAATTCGGGGCGTGTGGGTTGTTCAGAGATAGTGCGAAGATGAATGCACAACCCCGTTCACAGAGAGCTCCACAGTGGTGGCTGAATCCGGAGTGTGAGTCGGAGGTCGCGCTCGGGCGGCGCACCGTGGTTCGGCTGTGCGTGAAGCTGGCCCACCGGGGCTGGCTGCCCGCGGCGACGGGACACGATACCACCTGCGCGGGCCTCGGCGCTCTGTAAGACGAGCGCGCCGCGAGCGCGCCGCCTTGACCTCGCTCGGAGCGGGCCACGGCGAGCGAAGATGTCGGCGGGGCAGGTGCGGACGGGACGCGCCGGCGGGCGCGACAAGGGCCGCTCGCGGCGCGCTAGGGCGGCAAATGTCCTGGCGTCAGCGGAGGAGCAGGCTCTCGAGGGCGCGGACCTCGCCGCGTAACCCCGGTTCGTTTCTCAGCCTGTTGCCGATTTTGTCGACGGCGTTGAGCACGGTGGTGTGGTGCTTACCACCGAAGGCGCGGCCGAGGTCGGGGTAGCTCTCCCGAGTGTGACTGCGGGCGAGGTACATCGCCACGGCGCGCGGGTGAGCGATGTTTTTGTGCCGCCGCGGGCTCCGCAGGTCGGCGATCTTGACGTTGTAGTAGCTCGCCACCGTGCGCAGGACGCGCTCGACGGAGACGTGCTCGGGGTGTGGGGCGAGCGACCCTTCGAGCGTCTGGCGTGCGAAGTCTAGGGTGATGTGCTGGCCGGACAAGGATGCGTAGGCGGCCAGGCGGATCAGCGCGCCCTCGAGCTCGCGGACGTTGGACTTGATCGCGTTTGCGATGTACATCGCCACGTCGTCGGCGAGCGCGATGCCCTCCGCCGTGGCTTTCTGGCGGAGAATCGCGACGCGCACCTCGAGCTCGGGAGGATCGATGTCGGCTAGCAGGCCCCAGGCGAAGCGGGTCCGCAGGCGATCCGCGATGTCGGAGATCTCGTGAGGCTTGCGGTCGGCGGTGAGGACGATCTGGCGATGCGCGTCGTGAAGCGCGTTGAAGGTGTGGAAAAATTCGTCCTGGGTGCCGTCTTTGCCGGCGAGAAACTGGACGTCGTCGACGAGGAGGGCATCGCACCCGTCGCGGTACCGGCTTCGGAAGTCGTGCATGCTGTTCGACCGGATGGCGTGCACGTATTCGTTCATGAATTGCTCGCCGGATACGTAGCGAATCCGGTGCTCCGGCCGCTTCTGGGCGACGAGATGCCCGATGGCGTGAAGGAGATGGGTTTTGCCCAGGCCGACGCCGCCGCAGATGAACACGGGATTGTACTTGGGCGGATAGGCGGAGGCGGCGGCGTGAGATGCAGCGTAGGCGAGCTGGTTGGAGGGGCCGGCGATAAAGGTTTCGAAGGTATACCGGGGGTTTAGTGCCGGTTTCGGAGGGGGCTCAACGGAGCGGATGCTCCCCTTGTCTGCCGGCTCGGGCTCGCTCGCATGCGGCTCGTGCGATTCGGCGCGAGCATCAGAGGGCGGCTTCGGAACCTCGGCGGGCTCTGCCTGGGGCGCCTGCGCCTCCGGCTCGGGAAGGAAATGGACTTGGTGCTCGGCGCCGGTGTCTTCCTGGAGCTCGGCGAGCACGATCTGAAGATAGTTCAGCTCAAACCACCACCGCACGTAGGAGTTGGGGGCCCGGAGCTGGACGCGTCGCCCGTCGATCCCGAGGCACTCGATGGGGCGGATCCACATGTCGAAGTTTTGCGGGGTTAGCTTTCGCGCGATGCGATCGAGGGCGCGATGCCAGGCGGAGGCCGCAGCGTCGGAATCGGCCGAGCGGGCCTGGACGGGAATATTGGAAGATTCCGGTACAGTGGACGCACGCATGATGTGCACAGACGGGTGAGACGCTGTGGATATCGCCGAGATAATCCCGTGAAGTCAGTGGGTTATGGCGATGGCTAGGTGTGGACGGGATGTGGATGAGTTTCGCTTGCGGGGCAAATTTTGGACAAACCACCCCACATTGGAGACCCGCATTCGGCCGGCGCGAAAGATTCCCCGTGTTGCGCGCGGCTGGCCAACAGGAATGCGAATTTCCAGGCGGTTGGCGGTGCCGTTGAGAAGGCCATTCTGTAACAAAGCGGTGAGCGAGGGAGCAAGGCCAAAAAAAGTTGCGGTTCGGATCCCCGGAATATGATTTCGCTCCCGGAGGGTGCTTCGCTGTGCCCGGCGCGAGCTGGGGTGGCGAGCGGGGCGCCAGGCCTCCGGATTCTCGGAGAATCAGGGGAAGATTGCCCGGACGACCGCGCAGAACCCCGCGGTGAGGGCGTTTGCGGGATTTCAGTGCCGCAGAGGCGCTTGTCGCGCGGACCGGCACGATCCCGGTGACGGGGCAGATGCACGGCTTGACACGGATGCCCGGCTCGGATATCGATCAGCGGTTCCTTGAGCCGACGCCTAAGATCGCACGTCGCCTATCACGCACTTCGCATCCGAGTACGCCTCGCCCGCTGGGCCTAAGTGGAAACTCCCCGACAATAGGACATTGTCGAAGGGGCCCTCGAACCTGGCTGGCTGGCGGTGGTTCTCAGCTGTGAGCTTGCTCGTAGCGAAGTCGGCGCGCTAGGCTCCGCACGATTCTGGGAATGTGCTCAAGGTCATGCGCTGCAGGAAAAGGTGGGCGGGAATGGGCGTCGAAGCCGAGCCGGGCGGGCCGGTGGCCACACGAGCTTGCCGTGTGGTTGGCGCCCTCGAGCGGCGGCGAAAGCGCTGCGAGTCGATTTGTAACAGCGGGAGAGACGAGCCGTGAAGCGGACATATCAGCCACATTCGAAGAGGCGGAAGCGAACCCATGGATTTCGCGCGCGAAAGCGCACCCGAAGCGGTCGGGATGTGCTTCGGCGCCGGCGAGCGAAGGGGCGCAAGCGGCTCGTCGTTCGCGTGGGAGGCAAGTAGATTCCTCGCCACCGCTGCGCGCCGAGGAGGCAGGGAGTTTGAGCTCTGCGGAGCGTCGGACGACTCGAGGAACCAAGTGGCGCCCGCCGGGGCGCCCCGCCGGGCGTCAAACGTTTCCCAAGCAAAGGCGGCTTCGCAAGCGGCGCGAGTTTTTGGCGGTCCAGGGCGAGGGGCATGCCACCCACGGCCGGTACCTATTGGTCGTGTCCCGGCCGGCTGGTCCGGGGCCTGAGGGCTCGGACACGGAGCTGCGCGGCCGGGTCGGCATTACGGTGAGTAAGAAGGTCGGTTCGGCGGTGAAACGAAATCGGATCAAACGGCTCATCCGGGAGTACGTGCGCCGTCACGATTTCGCCGTGGGCAAGGACGTGGTGGTCATCGCCAAGCGAAGCGCCGCAGGATTGCGGAGCTATCGCGGCGTCGAGCGGGATTTGCAGCGCATTGGGGGAGAGCTGGCGTGAAGCGGCTCATCCTCGCCCCGATCCGCGTGTATCAGCGCTACTTGTCGCCGCTGAAAGGGGTGCCGACGTGTCGCTTCTTGCCGACGTGCTCGACCTACGCGATCGAGGCCGTCGAGCGGCGAGGCGTCGCGAGGGGCATGCTGCTGGCGCTCTGGCGGCTGCTCCGCTGTAATCCCCTGTGCCGAGGCGGGCATGATCCGGTGCCATCTTCGCCCGCAGCGGGCCTCGAGCAGAAATACGGAAGCGGTTGATGGAAGACCAGGGCAAACGGCTCCTCCTCGCTGTGGCCATCGCGTTTGGCCTCATGCTCCTGTGGACGGTTCTCTTTCCGCCGGACCCGCCGACCGAGGTGGACGGGGAAGATGAGCAGCGCGTCGAGGAGGAGCGCGCTCCCGACGACGACGGAGCCGATGAGGCGCCCGAGCCAGATGACGTCAGCGAGGCGGCGCCAGACGAGGTCGCCGAGCCCGAGGAGGAGCGCGAGCCGCGCCCCGACGAGGAACTCTTCGAGTTCGAGTTCGATGAGTTTCGCTCGGTGTTTTCGAGCTACGGCGGGGCGCTCACCTCGTGGGAGCTCAAAGACGAGCGCTGGGAAAAAAACGGGCAGCTCCTCGATCTCGTAAAGACCGGTGATCGCACAGAGACGCGGCCGTTTCGGGTCGCTTTCGAAGACTCTACGCACGACATCCCCGCAGACGCGGTGTGGACCGGCGAGCGGCTGAGCGACCGTGAAATTCGGTTCGAGTGGGCGTCGGACGACCTCCGGGTCACGAAGCAGTTTTCGATCGACCCGGAGCGCTACCTGCTTTCGCTCGACGTCGATGTGGAACTGCTGCGTGGGGATGCCGCGGAGCAGGCCCTGGCCGTCTACCTTTACGGCTACCAGGACCCGCACGCCGATACGGGCGGAGGGATCGCGCGGGTCGACAGGATCTGGCAGAGCGCCTGTCTCATCGACGGCGATATCGAACGCCGGACCTGGGAGGATCTCGAGGAGGACGGCGACTTGGTGCGGAGCGGCCCCGTGTCGTGGGCCGGGTTTCAGCACAGCTACTTTCTGGCCGCGGCGGCTCCGCGGTCTGACGAGACGCGACTTCGGTGTGATGCCACGGCGGTGCCGCGCAGGACCGGGGAGATGGAGATGGCGATCCGCTTCCCGTTCGAGCAGCTCCAGGCGGGGGCCGAGCCGGCGTCGCACGAGCTCACGGCCTACCTCGGGCCGAAGTACCTGAGCGACTTGAACGCCATCTCCGACGAGGTGGGGTACGAGACGGGTTACGAACGGGCGGTCGACTTCGGGTTCATGGGCCTTTTGGCGCGGCCGCTCCTTTGGCTTCTCATTTGGTTTCAGGGCTTCGTCGTCAATTGGGGCCTCGCGATCATCTTGCTCACCTTCACGGTGAAGGCGGCGACGCACTACTGGACCCACAAGTCGATGAAGTCGATGCGGGAGATGGGCAAGCTCCGCCCGGACATCGAGGAACTCCAGAAGAAGTACAAGGACGACCCCCAGCGCATGCGGGTGGAGATGATGAATCTCTACAAATCGCGCGGGGTGAACCCTCTGTCGGGCTGCCTGCCGATCCTTTTGCAGATGCCGATCTGGTTTGCGCTCTACCGCACGCTCACCACGGCGGGAGAGCTCTACCAGGCGCCGTTCATTGCGGGGTGGATCGACGACCTCACCACGCCGGACCCGTACTACATCCTGCCGGTGTTGCTCATGGGGATGATGTTCCTGCAGTCGCGGTTTACGCCGGTGACCGGGGACTCCATGCAGCAGAAGGTCCTGATGTACGGGATGCCGCTCATCTTCGGCGGGTTTTCGATCTTCTTCCCGGCTGGACTTACGCTGTACATCTTCACGAGCACGGGGCTGACGGCACTGCACCACATCTACCTGCGTCGGGTTGACCCGGCGCCCGTACCGAAACCGGGCGGCGACAAGTCCGACGATAAGGAAAAGGGTGGTGGCAAGGGCGCGACCGCCGACAAGGGCAAGGCCAAGGATGACTCTGCGGTTGCCGGTGGTGAGGCGAAGGCGGAGCTCGCGGACGGCGCTGAGGATGATGCCGACGGCGAGGACAGGGCCGAGGATGCCCCCGAGGGTGGCGGCAGCGCGAAGCCACGAAAGAAGGGCGCGAAGAAGAAGAGCGGCAAGAAAAAGCGAAGCCGCTAACTGTGATGAATGAGAGGTCTCGGCGACATTCGCCGAGGCATTCGCGATAAGTGCAGCGCGGGCCGATACGGCCCGGCGGCCAGGAGGAAGGCCTGTGAGCGATAGCGAAGACGCAGGGCGCGCGAGCTCGGACGAGCGCGTGGAGCGCGCACGAGAATTTCTGGAAGGCATCTTGGACCGGATGGACATCGACGCAGACGTCGTCGTCCGGGAACGCGAGGACCGGGTGCTCCTGGAGATCGAGTGCGACGACGTGCAACGCGTGATCGGCCGGCGGGGTCATCTCGTGGACGCGCTGCAGCACCTGGTGGCGAAGCGGGTGGCGAAGCTCAGCGAAAGCGAGTCGCGCGGCAAACCGATCGTCGTGGATGCCGGCGGCTACCGCGAGCGCGAGATCGAGCGGCTGGAGTCGCTCGCCGACAAGATGGCGCGGAAGGCCCTGCGCGATGGCGCGCCGGTCGAGCTCAGCCCGATGAGCCCGCACGACCGGCGGGTGGTGCATATGGCCATCGCGGAGATGGGCGGCGTGGTGACGCGCAGCGAGGGCGAGGGGGACTTGCGGCATGTGGTGGTGGTGCCCGACCCGGAGGACGAGCGGCAGCCTTCGCCCCTCGAATGACGACGAAGGGCGAAAACCCGGTCGGGCGCGTGGACGAAGACACGATCGCCGCGGTCGCCACGCCAGCAGGATCCGGCGGCGTGGGGATCGTCCGGGTGAGCGGCCCGGACGCGACGCGAATCGTAGGCGAAGTGGTCGGGAAGGCCGCGCTCGCAGACCGCATGCTCACCTACGGGGTGGCGCGCGACCGCCAGGGCGAGCGGATCGACGACGTGTTGGCGGTGGTGATGCGGGGACCGCGTTCGTTTACGGGAGAGGACGTCGGGGAGATCCACGGGCACGGCGGGATCGTCAACATGCGGCGCCTTCTGGGGGCCGTGTTGGAGGCGGGAGCGCGGGAAGCGCAAGCGGGGGAATTCACGCGCCGGGCGTTTGCCCATGGCCGGATAGACCTCACGCGGGCCGAGGCGATCGCGGGGGTGATCGAAGCCTCGAGCGAGCGAGCGTGGCGGATTTCACAAGCGCAGCTCGAGGGGAGACTCGGCGACCGGATCCGCGCTGCTCGGGGCCAGGTGGTGGAGGTGTTGGCGGAGCTGGAGGTTCAGATCGACTTTCCCGAGGAGGATGTGTCGGTCGAAGGCGCCGGGCAGCTCGCTGCGAAGGCAGCGAGCGTCGAGGCGGAGCTCGAGGCCCTGGCGGCGAGCTTTTCCGCGGGCAAGGCGATCCGGGAGGGGGCGGAGGTGGCGCTCGCAGGGCCGGTGAACGCCGGCAAGTCGAGCTTGCTCAATGCCCTCGTGGGGAGTGAGCGGGCCATCGTGGCGGCGGAGCCGGGCACGACGCGGGATGTGGTCGAAGCGCGCGTGGAATGGGACGGGATCGCCGTGACGCTGGTAGACACGGCAGGTGAGCGAGCTTCGGGTGGCGAGATCGAGCGGAAGGGGATGGAGATGGGGCGGCGCCGCGCGGAGCGAGCCGATGTCGAACTATGGGTCGAGCCGGCTACGGAAGCGCAGGCGGCGGAGACGCCCGAGCTTGGCGCGCGCCAGCGGCTCGTGCTCAGCAAGGCGGATCTCGTGGCCGAGCGTCCGCAGGTTGCGGGGATCGTGACGTCGGCGGAGACGGGTGAGGGCTTGGGCGAGCTGCGGCGGGCTGTGGTCGAGGCGCTCACGCACCAGGTGAAGGAGGCGGACGACGGGGTGGTGGTGACGAGCGACAGGCAGCGGCGCGGCATCGCGGGCGCTGCGGCCGCGCTCGGTCGGATGCGGGCGCAGCTCACCGAAGGAGCTCCCGCGGAGATCGCGGCCATCGAAGCCAACGAGGCGTCGACGAAGCTCGCGGAGGTGCTGGGAGAAGATGTGGGCGACGAGATGCTCGACGACCTGTTTAGCCGATTTTGCATCGGCAAATAGGCGGCTCTGGCTGGTGGCCGGTCTGCGGGCGGCCGGGGCGGTCAGCGCAGGAGCAATGCGTCCAGATCGAGGTGGGCTTCGGCACTGTGAGCCAAGTCGGGCAAGGCTGTTGTCG
>SLNH01000408.1 GCA_007133195.1 Nannocystineae bacterium
ACTGCCTCGGCCAGCTCGCAACGGGCTTATCGGCTCTTCACCGCTCGGGGAAGGTCCACCGGGACATCAAGCCCAGCAACGTCCTCGTCACCCCCGAGGGACGCGTGGTGCTGATGGATTTCGGGCTCACGGCCGACGCCGAGCTCATGGAGGAGTGGGCGGCGATGCGAAACATCGCCGGCACCCCCGCCTATATGGCTCCCGAACAAGCGCAGCCGGGGGCGGTGGGGACGGCGGCCGATTGGTACTCGGTCGGCGCGATGCTCTACGAGATCCTCGCCGGGCGACCACCCCACGAAGGCGGCTCGCTCGAAGTCCTGTTCGCGATGAAGACGGAGCCGCCGCCGCCGCTGTCGTCGCTTGCCCTGCCGACCCCGCCGCCCGACGATCTCGCCCGTCTGTGCGAAGGGCTGCTCGCGCCCGATCCGGCCGATCGCCCGAGCGGACCCGAGGTCCTCACCGCGCTCGGCATCGACGATAGCACGCCGGCCGGCGCCGACGCCGAGCTGTTCATCGGCCGCGAGCGCGAGCTGGAGGCGCTGCGCGCAGCATACCGCGACGCCGAGCGCGGCCCCGTGACCGCGTTCGTACAGGGCCCGTCTGGCCTCGGCAAAACAGCCCTCGTCGACCATTTCCTCGCGGAGCTCCGCGCGGGTGGCGCCCTCGTCCTGAGGGGCCGCTGTCACGCCGAGGAGTCGGTGCCCTACAAGGGCATGGACGGCATCGTCGATGCGCTGTCGCGGGCGCTCATTACCATGGGACGATCGGCCTGCGCCGATGCGTTATCCGACGAGGCCCCCGACGCCGCGCGGATCTTCCCCGTGCTGCTCAGGATTCCCGGCATGGCGCCGCCCGCCCGCGCGGACGACGTGAGCGCGGTCGAGCTGCGAAGCCGCGCGTTTTCCGCGCTCGGCGCCGTGTTCCGCGCGATCGCTGGCTCGCGACGGCTCGTCTTGTTCATCGACGACCTCCAGTGGGCCGACGCGGACAGCCTGCTGCTTTTGCGCGAGCTGTTGCGCCGTGAAGCCGCGCCTCCGATGCTGTTCATCGCCGCGATACGCCCCGAGGGAACGGGCGGCGATGAGCTCGCCGCCGCCACCGGTTTGTCTCCGCGGATGGTCCCCATCGGGGCGCTGGGCTCCGCCGACACGCGCGAGCTCCTGAGTCGGCTCGCGCCGGCGCTGTCCGCGGCGCGGCGCGACGAAATCGAGCGCGAGGCCGGAGGGCACCCGCTGTTTATCGCCGAGCTCGCCCGCAGCGACTGCGCGAGCGGCGCCCGCCTGGACGACGCTTTGTACGCCCGTGCGCACCGCCTTCCGGATCCGGCCCCGCGCGTCCTGGAGGTCGTCGCCGTCGCCGGGGCGCCCATCGACATCGCCACGCTCGCCGACGCCGCAGGGCTCGATTCCGGGCCCTGCGCAGGAGTGGCCGCGCGCCTGCGCAGCGAACGCCTGCTGAAGCAAGCCCCCACGCCGGACGGTGCGATCGCGCTCGAGCCCTACCACGACCGGGTCCGAGAGACGATCACGGAGAGACTGAGCGAGGACGAATTCGCGCGCATCTCACGAGGGCTGTCGAACGCGCTGCTCGCCGCCGGTGTGGGTGACAGCGCGCCCGAGCTCGTCGTGCGCCACCTCCTCGCCGCGGGCGATGCGCGCAACGCGGCGACCCTCGCCGAGAGCGCGGCCGAGCGCGCGCGAGCCGCCCTCGCCTTCGATCGCGCCGCGGCGTTTTTGCGCTCGGCGCTCACCGCGGTCACCGGCGACTCGACCCGCGAAAAACGACTCGGCCTCCAGCTCGCCGAAGCGCTCGCGAGCGCCGGGCGCGGGGGCGAGTCGGCGGAGGCGTTTTTGGCCGCGGGCGCCGGCGCCGGCGGAGACGCGGAGCTCGATTGCCGGCGAAGGGCCGCGGAGCAGCTCCTCGCCTCGGGCCACGTCGATCGCGGTTTGAGCGAGCTCAAGAGCGTGATGGCGACGCTCGGCGAGCCCGTCCCCGAGGAGCCGGCCGACGCCCTGGCCTCACTTCGCGCCGCGAGAGAGGAGCTCGATCGCTGGCTCTTTCCCTCATCATATTGCGCGGCGGAAGACGTCGACCCCGCGCTCCTCCGACGCCTCGACACCTTCCAGGCGACCTCGCTCGGACTGATTCTGGTCGACAACGTCCGCGGGGCCGACTTTCAAGCGCGCGCTCTGCGCCTCGCTCTGCAAGCCCGAGAGCCGCGACGCCTGCACCGCGCGCTCCTCCTCGAGGCGATCTACCACGCGCAGGAGAGCGAGGATGGGCGCCGCTACGCCCGCGGCCTCCTCGACGCCGGGCGCGCCCTGGCCGCGGGGCGCGAGGATCCGTGGATGGACGGCTACATCGTGTTCGTCCACGCGTGGATCACCTATTACGAGGGACAGTTCCGCCACAGCGTCGAGCTGTTCACCGCGGCAGACGAGATGTTCCGCGAGCTGCCCGGCGTGAGCTGGGAGCGGAACACGATCCTTTTGCACCGCCTTCGCGCGACGGACTATCAAGGCGCGTGGGCCGAGCTCAGGCCGCTTTACGAGGAGTATCTCCGCGACGCTCAGCGCCGCGACGACCGCTACGTGCAAGCGAGCCTCAAGCGCTGGTTCAACGTGCTGTGGCTCGCGCGCGACCGCCCCGATTTGGCCGGCGAGGATCTGGACGCGAGCCCGTGGACACCGCCCCAAGAGGGCCGCTACCACCTTCAGCACTTCCTCGAGCTCCGGGCGCGCGTAGAGCTCGCCCTGTATCGCGGGGAGGGCGCGAGTCAGGGCGCGTGGGCCTACCCGGGGCTCGACGCCGCCGAACGGTCGCTCCTGTTTCGCATCCAGATTGCCAAAGTCATCGGCGACTGGCTGCGCGGCCGCATCGCGATTTGCGAAGGCGACGCCGACTACGCCGACGCCATGGTCGCCAGGCTCGCCGACGAAAACATCGTCTACGCCTCGATCTGGGGCGGCCTGCTCGCCGGCGGAGCCCGGGCCGTCCGCGGGCGGCGCGCGGAGGCCATCGAGGTCCTCACCGCCACCGCCGAGCTGGCGGGCCGCAGCGACTTTCCGCTTTGCGCCGAGTTCGCCCGGCTCCGCGCGGCGGAACTCCGCGGCGACGAACCGGCCGCCGCGCGCGCCCTGTCGTGGATGCACGGTCAGGACATCCACAACCCCCGCGCCATGGCGGAGGTGTTCGTCCCGATTCGTGCCACGGAACGAAGACCGTGATCACACGTAACTGACGAGCAACGCAGCGAGCCGCGCGATGTGCCTCGCCCGATCGAATCGCTACGCCTGGGTCGAGGCCCTAGCGCATGACGTCGTGCCGGTATGACCGAGGGATCGCCGGCTTGTACTCGTAGCGCTGCGGAGGCACGTAGGGCTTGTCGTGAGTGCCGCACCACCACGTGGTGCCGTCGGTGGCCAGTCTGACCTCCACGCATCGTGGGCACGGCGGCTCGATCTCCTCGCCGATCTGAGCACCCTCGTGGACCGCCGGGCGCGCCACGAGCACGGGAACCGTCGCTTTGCGCACGACTTCGCTCGCCACCGAGCCGAGCACGAGCCGCTGAATTCCGCGCCGGCCGTGCGTGCCGACCACGATCATATCCGCGCCGGTCTCGATGCTTAGTCGCAAGATCTCTTCGGCCGGGTTGCCGATGCGTACGTGTGCGAACACCATCATCTCGCCCGCCCCGGAGGCGGCGAGCTTCTCGTCAACGACCCTCTGCAGAGCGCCTTGCACCTCATCCGTGTCTGGCTTCCTCGTCCCGCCGAAGTCCGCCAGCCGGTGGTGGCTGTCGACGACGGCGAGAGCGTGCAAGCCAACCTCAGGCCGGCCGGCCGCGTGCTCGATTGCCTGATCGAGGGCGGTCTCAGCCGACGGTGAGAAGTCGAACCCAAGGACGATTTCGTATCGGGATTTGCTCGCGGAGATCATGGGTTCCTCCTGTCTGCGCGACCGTCTCGCAGCCGCTCCCCGAGCTGTGTGCGAAAAACATACCAACCGCGCCAACCAAAGAACGATTGCGGGAGCTCGCGCGCCGCAGACGAGCTAGGCAGACACGCAACTTCTTTGGGACACCGAGGTTTCGCTGGCCAACCGACGCCAGGGGCCTCGCTCGGCGGGCCCCCGCTCCACGGCGCGGGACCGCCGAGCGCGCAAAGCGTGCGAAGCCGCGGTTACCGCGCGCACTGTTTGCACGACCGCGCTCCAGATCTCGGCGTCGCCGCCGCAAACCGGGTTCGCCTTACCCTCCCGCGCACGGTCGCGCCGGGCCGGCCGCGAGCGCGCCACCGGGTTGCCGACGCTCGCGGCGCGCCGTTATAACCGAGCGGGATCGCGCGCGGCGATGCCCGGGCGCGAAGTGATCACGACAAGCGTCCACCGCGGCGGAGGAGGTCCCGTGCGAATCCTGATAGTCGGAGCTGGCTCCGTAGGCCAACTTTACGGCCACATGCTCCAGCGCGGCGGCGCGGAGGTCGATGTGTTCGTGCGCCCCCGCCACACGACCGACGCCCGCCGTGGGTACCGCCTATACGACAGGCGGGAGGGCCTGGATGAGCCTACGACCTTCACGCCCGCCGGCGTGCGCAGCGCCCCGGGCGAGATCCGGGGTGAGTCCTACGATGCGATCCTCCTGTGCGTTCCGGCCACCGGGCTGCGCGGCCCGTGGTTCGAGGAGCTCGCGGCCGCCGCGGACGACGACGCGACGTTCGTGTCGCTCACACCGGGCCCGGGCGATCGCGAGTATATCGCCCGGTTCGTCGACGAGGGGCGCGCGGCGGTCGGCCTGATCACCGCCCTGGCCTATCCGGCCCCGCTTCCGGGCGAAGAGGCCGCCGAGCCTGGCACCGCCTATTGGCTTCCGCCGCTCACGCCCGCGTACTTCGACGGGCCGGAGTCTCGGCTAAGCCCGCTGGTCTCGACGCTGCGGCGCGGCGGCATGCGCGCCCGCACGAGACGAAATCTCGCCCAACTGGCCACGGCTGGGACCGCCACGCTTCTGCCGATGGTCGCCGTTCTCGAGACACTGGACTGGTCGCTCGACGCGCTCCGCCGCTCGCGAGCACACCGAGAGTTGCTCCACCGCGCGACGGACGAAGCGCTCGAAGCCACGAGCGATCATGCCGGGTCGCGGCGCCCGGCCGTAAGCCGCCTCCTCGGGCCGAAATCCTGGCGAGCGCTACTGCGCGTCGCGCCCCTTGCGCCACCCTTCGACCTCGAGGCCTATCTGCGAGTTCACTTTACGAAGACGAGAGACCAAACGCAGGAGATCCTGCGGGAGTATGTGGCGCGCCGGCAACGCATGGGTCGCGCCTCACCGGCCCTCGAAACCCTGCTCGACGCCGGCGGCGCGCGCCACGCCGCCGACGACCCGCCGCCGCGGTCGTAATCGCCACGCGCCAGGCGCCGGCATCGCCCCTCATCGGCGGCCGAAGTCCTGTCGCTGATCCGGCGTGGCGCCCCCCTCGCCGTGGGCCACGAGCGTCCACCAATCGGACGCGGGCGGGCGCCCGCCCGTCCAACGAAGGCTGTGCGCTCCCGAACGAGCGCCGCGAACGCCGCGGGTGCGGCACCCGCGCGCGGCAGTGCAGATGGCGTAATTCGTGCATCACGTTTCGTGCATACGGCGCCTCCGCACCGAGCGCGCTTCGTCCCTCAGATCCATCATGACCACGCCCCCCCACAGCGCTGTGCGCGATACCCAAAACAGGCTCATAGCCGCCCTGTCCGATCCAGGGCACTACCCGCATCCCGTCTCCGAGGTCGAGCACGTCGAGACGCATATCTCGCACGTGGTCCTGGCGGGCCGGAAGGCTTACAAGATCAAGAAGCCGGTGAGCCTCGGCTTCTTGGACTTTTCGACCGTCGATCGGCGCCGGTTTTTCTGCCAAGAGGAGCTGCGCCTAAACCGGCGCCTCGCGCCCGAGCTCTATGAAGAGGTCGTCGCGATCACGGGCTCCCCGTCCGCCCCGGAGCTAGGCGGCCCCGGACAGCCGTTCGAGTACGCGGTGCGAATGAAGCGGTTCGACCGCGATCGCGAGCTCGACACGCTGCTGGAGCGTGGCGAGCTGCCCCGAACGTGGATGGACGAGCTAGCCGCCCGGGTCGCGGACTTCCACGCGCGCGTTCCTCGCGCACATCCATCGTCGAAAACAGGCGGTGCGGAGACCGTGGTCGCGCAGGCCGAGAATAACTTCACCGCGCTCGAGGAGCTGCTCGAAGGCCGCGAAGATCGCCGGCGCCTCGCTCATCTCCGCGGCTGGAACGACCGCGAAACCGAGCGCGCCCAGCCGCTCTTCGACGCGCGGCTGCGCGACGGATTCGTGCGCGAGTGCCACGGGGACATGCACCTCGGAAATATGGTGCACGCGCGCGACGAGATCGCCATCTTCGACGGGATCGAATTCAACGAAGCGCTGAGATGGATCGACATCCAAAACGAAGTTGCGTTCGTCACCATGGACCTCAAAGACCGCGGCGCGCCGGCGCACGCCCACCGATTCTTCAACGCCTATCTGGAGCACATCGGCGATTACGAGGGGATTGCGTTATCGCGGTTTTACGAGGTCTACCGAGCCATGGTTCGGGCCAAGGTGGCCGGGATTCGGTCGACCCAGGAGGGCCTGTCAGCGCGCGAGCGAGACGAGACGCGGAGTCGATGCCAAAGGTACCTAGCGCTCGCGGAGAAGCTAACCGCCCCTACCTCACGCCCGGCGCTGTTCATCAACCACGGCCTGTCGGGGTCCGGGAAGACGACGCAAAGCCTCGCCCTCGTCGAAGAGCTCGGGGCCGTGCGGGTGCGCTCGGACGTGGAGCGGAAACGGCTCGCAGAGCGCGCAGGTGTTGCCCGGGCGTCCGGCGCCGAGGGTGCCGCACACGGAAAAGGTTCGAAGACGGACGACGAGGCGGGGACCGGCCACGATTGGGGTCCCGAGGCGGATTCGAGTGGCGGCGCGGCGATCGGCACCGGGCTCTATGCTGCCGATATTTCGGCCGCGACATACGACCGGCTGGCCCACCTATGCGAAGCAGTCCTTCGCGCCGGGTACCCCGCGGTGGCCGACGCCGCCTTCTTAGAGCGGACCAAGCGCCGCGACTTCCTGATGCTCGCCGAACGCCTCGACGTGAGGCGTCTCATCTTGGACTATCGCGCCCCCGAGCACGTCCTCCGCCAGCGCATCGAAGCGCGCAAAGCCCGCGCCGACGACGCTTCGGACGCCGACCTCCGCGTCCTCCAGCATCAGCGCGCGGTCGCCGAGCCGCTCTCCGCCGACGAACCCGCGCTCGCGATCGACACGACGGGCGCGTTCCCCCTCGCGGACATCCGCCGCACACTAGACCAATAACGTTCTGCGACCTCGTTGGCAAAAGCGCGTGTGGCGAGCGTAGCCGGAGCCTGCCGCCACGCTGGCATCCGCTCGCGCGCCGCGATCGACTTTCGCGTCCGCGTGCGCGGCGCGGCAAATTCTGCGCGACCCCTGCGCATTATCATCCAGAAACTCGACGGTTCGAAGTGGCATGGGGCTGGCATGAGCTCGCGACATGACGATCAAGAAGATCCTCGTCGGCATCGATTTTTCCGAGCACTCGGAGGTCGCCCTCGCGCAGGCTCTCGACCTCGCCAGCCAGTTCGGCGCCGAGGTCGTCCTGGCCCATGCCGGCGTGGTTCCGGACCCGGCCATCGAGCTGTCCCCGAGCTTGGAAGTAGACGCCAGCGATTGGCACCAAATGCTCAGTGGCGACGTCCAGCGCAAGCGCGAGATTCTTACCTCGCTCGGCGAGCGGCACGAACGGCGGGGCGTCACGATCTCGCATCGATTCATAGACGACTTCCCAGACTCCGGGCTCGTCAAGACGGCGGAGGAGCAGGGTGCGGACCTCGTCGTCGTCGGCTCGAGGGGAAATACCGGACTCAAACGATTCGTCCTCGGCAGCGTCGCCGAGCGCGTCGTGCGCCACTTCGGGGGCCACGTGATGGTCGCCCGCTCGACGCAGCCGACGCAGCGCGGATTTGGGCGCCTGCTGGTACCTACGGACTTTTCCGAGCGCGCCGGGAACGCCCTCGATCTCGCGGCCGACCTGATCGCACCGGACGGCACGATCGAGGTGTTGCACTGCTGGCAGCTACCGCCGATGGCGACCACCTACGGCATCGCGAGAGCCGAGGGAACGGCTCCGGGCACGCTGCCCTACGACATCCGCACGCGCATCGACACCGTGGCTGAATCGGTGCTCGCTCCCTACCGCGAGCGCGGGCTGAACATCGAGTTTCGCCGCGTCGAGGGCCCGCCCACGAGCGCTATCACCGAAGTGGCCTCGGAGGGCTCGTATGACGCCATCGTCATGGGAAGCCACGGTCGCCGCGGTGTGAGGCGGTTTTTGCTCGGCAGCGTGGCGGAGACGACGGTGCGCTACGCACCCACCTCCGTGCTGGTGGCCCACGCGCGAGCAGGCGAAGCGCCCCCACGAAGCGAGCCCTAGTCTCGCTCGAGCAGAGGAAGGCCAACTCCCCGCGCTCGCCGCGCCACCCCCACCTGCAAAACGGCGCGTGCGCGATAGCGCCGGGGAGCCCGGCGTCGCGGTTCCGGTCGCGGGTGACACGAGCACCGGGCTGGCAGGCTCGATGCGCCTCACGCGGAGGCCCTGAATCATCCGCTTGGCAGCCGCGAGCGCGAGCGCTATCGTCCGGTCTTTAGGGGCCGTGATGACGAAGAACATGGGAGCGCGACAGCGGGTACATGTCGGTGAAATTTCGGCCCTACGGCGGTGGGGCGCGCCCGGGGCCGCGCCCGCCGCGATGGCGAAGGTCGCCATGTGGGCGCTCGTTTGCGGAGCGGCCGCGCTCGCGGCGTGCTCCCCGTCCGCCGCCGAGTGCGCAGAAGACGGCGAGTGCGCCCGCGGCGAGCTGTGCCTGGCCGGCTTCTGCGAACCCGATGACGATGCGTGCGGCGGGTGCCCGGACGGCACGTTCTGCGACGGCGACGTGTGCCAGCCGGACTCGTGCACTGAGCTGCCGGGCGCGTGTCCGACGGGCTACGAGTGCGATGTGGACAGCGACCTGTGCGTCGAGGAGGGCCGAGAATGCACCCCAAGCGAGGACACGGGCGCGTGCGATGACAGCGAGGTCTGTGAGAGCGGCCAGTGCGTGACCGCGCCCGAGCGCACGCTCTTGTCGATCGAGGACGTGTCCCTCGAGGTCGGCTCCGACGAGCTCGAGGTGCAGGTCGCCGTTCGAAACGACGGCGTCGCCGACACGACCAGCGTCGCCGTCCACGCCTACGCCCATCGCGACAGCGCCCCGGGCCAGGGCGACGAGGGCGACGTGTTCGAAGTCATCGATACGCTTTCGTCCGGCGCGACGACGACGGTCGCGCTCACCGTGTCGGATCTCGACGAGGGCAGCTATCAGGCCTGGGTCCAAGTCGATCCCCACCGGAACATCCACGACGGCAGCCCCGGCGACGTGCTTTTCGGACCCGAGAGCTACGAGATTTCGTCCGAGCCCGATCTCCTCGTGAGCAGCTTCGATGTGACCCCGGCCAGTAACGGCGAGCTTCACTTCGAGGTCACGGTCGAAAACGCCGGCGGTTCGGTCGCCGAGAACTTCGACGTCCGGTTTTACGCGGGCGGCGACAGCCCGCCGCTCACCGGCGAGGAGGGCGACGGCGTGGAGGCGATCTCGTCGCTCGCCCCCGGCAACCAGCGCGATCTCGCGCACACGGTCACCGGGCTTCTCGACGGCGTGGATCAGGCGTGGGTCGTGGCCGACGGCGGGGGCGTCGTGAGCGATCCGAACCGGGAAAACAACCTCGCCGGCCCGCGCCGCTACGCCGTCGGCCTGCCCCACCTCGGCGTGGTCGACTTCGACGTCACCGGCGGCGGCGGCACGGCGAGCTGGACCGCCACCGTCGAAAACTTCGGCAGCGAGCCGAGCGATTTCGAGTTGGGCGGCGTTGGGCCGGAAGCGCACATTTTGGTCGAGTTTTATGAGGAGCGCGCGAACGCCCCCGAAGCCGACGACAGCGACGGGTGCGGGTTCGGCGGCGACGTCGGCGACGACGTCGTCCAGCTCAGCCACATCGGCCCGGGCGCGACCGCCACGGCGACGAGCACCCACGAGGTGGAGACCGGCGGCAATACCCTGCGCGGCTGGGTGCAAGTCGATCGCGGCACCTGCACCCGCGATCCGGATCACACGAACAACATCGCCGGGCCAGTCACCTACGATCCGTAAACCCGGTCACGCGCCGCTGAACGCCGCCTCCTCGGCGTCTACGCGCGCGTCCGCGTCCCTTATGACCATCGGCTACTCGGCGTCGGGGTGATCCCGCATGGCGCGCCAGTCCTCGAGGTAGGCATCGTAGAGCTCGTCGTCGTCGATTTGGACGAACGCCTCGTCGTTACTCCGCAAGCCGCTGCCGGTAAAGTTCATCGCGCCCGTCCACACGATGCGCGC
>SLNH01000457.1 GCA_007133195.1 Nannocystineae bacterium
AAAAACCTGCTTTTGCCCGACGCCGAGCGGTGGCCGCTCGACCCGGACCGGCCCGTGATCGAGGTCTCCGAGGCGTCGGTGTCGTTCGCGGGACCGCCCGTTTTGCAGGGGCTGTCCCTGCCCATCACGCCCGGGCAGACGACCGTCATCACCGGCCGCAGCGGGTCGGGGAAGTCCGTGCTCCTCAAGCTGATGATGGGGCTCGTTAAGCCAGAGAGCGGGACGGTCAAGCTGTTCGGGAAAGACCTCCGGGAGCTGTCGCAGCTCGAGGTCCTCGAGCTGCGCAAGCGCATGAGCATGCTGTTTCAAAACTACGCGCTGTTCGACTCGCTCTCGGTGATCAAGAACGTCGAATTCCCGCTGCGGGAGAACTCGAACCTGCCGGCGAGCGAGATCCGCGATCGCGCCCTCGAGCTCCTTCAGACCCTGGGCCTAGGGCACGCCGCGGAGCTCCTGCCCGCCGCGCTGTCCGGCGGGATGAAAAAGCGGGTGAGCTTCGCGCGCGCGCTCGTCGCCAACCCCGAGGTCGTGCTGTTCGACGAGCCCACCACCGGGCTGGACCCGATCATGGTCCAAAAGGTCGACGAGATGATCGCGCTGGCGCGCGAGCAGTTCGACATCACCTCGGTGATCATCAGCCATGACCTGGCTAGCACGCGGCGGCTCGCCGACGCGGTGGCGTTTTTGCACGACGGCCGCATCATCACGCGGGGCAGCTTCGAGGCGTTCTTGGACAGCGAGCTTCCGCCAGTGCGCGCGTTCATCGACGGGGCCCAGACGCCGCGGCTGGCGCCGCCCAGCGAGCGCGGCGCCGCCCCCGCCGCACCCTCGGACGCCCCCGCCACTCGGGCTGAGGCCCCGGTGGTCGAGCTCGTGGGGGTCCAAAAGCGGTTCGCGGGAAAGCCCGTGCTCAAGGGCGTGGATCTCAAGATCTATCCGAACCGGATCAGCGTCCTCATCGGCGGCAGCGGGTCGGGGAAGTCGGTGATCATCAAACACGTCATGGGGCTCCTCAAGGCCGACGCCGGCGAGGTGCGGGTGTTCGGCGAGGACATCACCCCCAAGCAGGGCGAAGACCTCGACCGCGTCAGGAGGCGAATCGGCCTCTTGTTCCAGCACGCGGCGCTCTTGGACTGGCTCACGGTCGAGGAGAACGTGGCGTTCCCCCTCGTGGAGCGCGATCGGCCGCCCAAAGGCGAGGTGCGCGACCGCGTCCACGAGATCATGGAGAAGCTCCAAGTCGCGGGCATTCGTAAACGGATGCCCGGGGAGATCTCGAGCGGCGAGATGAAGCGCGTGGGGCTGGCCCGCGCGATCGTGACCAAGCCCGAGATCATGATCTACGACGAGCCGACCACCGGGCAGGATCCGCTGCGCACGCGCCACGTCGATGACATGATCCAGGAAGCGCAGGAGACGTTCGACATCACGAGCATCGTGATTAGCCACGACATGGCCTCGACGTTTCGCATCGGTCACACCATCGCGCTCCTCGATCAGGGGCGCATCGCCGCCTACGGAGGCCCAGGCGAAGTCCAGGCCTCCACCGATCCGTACGTTCGCCGCTTCATCTACGCCGGCCAGGTCGAGCGCGACGCGGCCGACGAGGATGCGGCCGACGAGGACGCGGGGGCGGCCGGCCAGGCCGGCTAGCGGATCGCCGCCGGCTCAGGTCTCTCCGCGGCGGCGGAGGCGCGCGGCGTAAAACGCGTCGGCGCCGTGGCGATGGGGCCAGGTTTTCAGCGAGCCGTCGGCGGCGAGGAGGGCGCTCCAGTCGGGACCGCCGGGGCGCGCCGGCGGCGCCTCCAGGGTAAAGTCCGGCCGATCGCGTAGCAGCGCGGCGATCCGCTCGGGCCCCTCTTCGCGCGTGAACGTGCAAACGCTGTACACGAGGACACCGCCGGACGCGAGCCTGCCGGCGACGTCGCGAAGGAGGCGGTCTTGTACGGCAGCCATCGCCGTCACCTGCGCCTCGGACACCCGCCACTTGGTCTCGGGGTGCCGGCGCATGACGCCGAGGCCGGTGCACGGCGCATCGAGGAGGATCGCGTCGTAGCCGTCCCCCAGGTCTGCGTCGGCGGCGCCGAGCTCGAGCCGGCGCGGGACGACGCGCGCCGCGACCCCCAGGCGCGCCGCCGTGTCCTCGAGGTGGGCGAGCTTCACCGGCGATGAGTCCGCGGCGTCCACGGTCACCCGGCAGCCCGCGAGCTCCGCGAGGTGCGTGGTCTTGCCCCCCACGCCCGCGCAGGCATCCAAAATTCTGGCCCCCTCTCGCGGCGCGAGCAGATGCGAGACGAGCTGCGCGCCCGCGTCCTGCACGGTCCAAAGCCCGGCCGCGAACGACGGGCTCGATTCGGGGTCGCCGAGCCCCCGCACCGCGAGCGCGCGCGGGCACGCGGGCACGGGCTCTGCCGTGGCCCCCTCTGCCTCGAGCGCTCGCCGCACGGCACCAGGTTCTGCCTTCACCGCGTTTTCCCGCGCGCAAAGCGGCGCGCTCTCGGCGAGCGCGGCGGCGGCCTCGGCGAGCTCTGCCCGTCCCACCGCCTCCTCGAGCCGCCCGGCGATCCACGAAGGCAGCGAGCACGCGGCTTCCGCGTACGCGCGCGGCTCGAGCT
>SLNH01000081.1 GCA_007133195.1 Nannocystineae bacterium
CCTATCGCGCCGCCAGTACGTCGTTGACCCCGATGCTTTTCGGGTCCCGACCTTTTCGAGTGGCCTCCGCAACCCACGGGCTTCCCCCTTCGAGCTGCCCATCGCAGGCGGCAACAGGAGTATCCATGGCTGCAAGCCGACTTGCCGGCACGTCACCGGGGTGTCACGCGGGGCAGCAAAAACCGGTCTTTCTGTGGCGTTTTCGTGACGTCGGAGCCTCGCGCGAATGACACAAAGCGGCGCGAGCTTTGCGTACCCGCGCGGCAGATGCGCAGGTTCATCGTCACGCTGGTTTTGGTCGCGAGCGCGTGTGGCCCCGAGGTTCAGAAGTTCGATGCCGAAGAGAACAGCGGCACGAGCCCTGCCGACGCCGTCCGGACCTGTGAGTCCGACGAGCATTGCGACGGCGGCGAGAGTTGCGAGGGGGACATGTGCCTACCGCGCAGGTGCGGGATCGCGGGACAGCGAACCTCGCGGCCGCCTCTCGGCACCCGCGCGGTGCTCGCCGAGCGCGCTGACGTCGTCGCGTCATCGGAGACCGAGGCGACGGCCGTCGATCCCAACACCAGCCAAGAGATCTGGCGCAAGCATGCGCCGGGTGAGGTATTAGGCATAGCGCTCGTTCGGCTGCCCGAGTCGGCGGCGGCGGCGCCCGTGTTCGCGGGCCGTGCTGGGGTCGATATCCCCGACGTGGACGATTGGGACTACGACGCGCCCGCTGGCGTGCCGATCGCGGCGGTGGCGGCGGGCGACGTCGCTGAAGACGGCGAAGACGACCTGGTCATTCTCTCGAGCGACGGTCGCTTCGAGCTTTGCAGCCCGGCGCTCGCCAGGTGCGAGCGCGCTAGCCTCGGTGATCGCGAAGGAATCGATGTGGCCGTGGGTGACATCGACGGTTCCGGCGCGCAGCGGGCGGTGTTTTTGCTTCGGTCGAACGACGCGAGCGATCTGGTCGTGGTGGACGGCGTAGGCGGCGAGGGAGGCGCGTCGGTGGTAACGGAAGCTCGATTCGAAGCCCGTTTCGATCGAGTTGCGGTTGGTGATGTCACCGGCGACGGCATCGGCGAGATCCTCGCGCTCGAGGATGGCGGCTGGCTGGGCTTGGCCAGCGATCGCGCCCACGTATACGCGGCGACGAAGGATTTCGACTCGCCGCTGCCCACCGCCTCGCTTCCCGGAAACAGCCGCGATATCGCGGTGGCGGATCTGCGCGGCGACGGAGACGAGGAGCTCGTCGTGCTAAGCGGTGGCGGGAAGGTAAACCGGCTGTCGGCGCACGCGGGTGAGTGGCAGGAGCAGCCGAGTATCGACCTCCCCATCGGGGATGCCCGCGCCATCGCGCTCGGGCTCGTCGTCCTCGGCGTCGCCCCGTAAATTTTCGACCATTGAACCCGGCGTCGGGCGCCGCCAACCGGCTACGCGCCTACAGTCGGCAGGCCTGAGGCGCGCGAGGCGCGCGCGAGCTGGACATCATGTGTGGCGAGCACGAGGGGCTCGCGCAGGTGCTGCTCGAGTTCGAGGGCCGTGGCCAGATGAATCGCGTCCAACGTCCCGACGATTGTCGGCGCCGCCTGCTCGGCGCGCCTTAGGATAGGCTCTGTGATCGCCAGGACATCGATGGATTTTAGCGCCCGCCGCGCCTCCTCGTGCAGGTGAGCAACATCCTCGTCATCAATTTGCCCCATGAGTCGGTAGCGGTCGATGACGCGGGCTACTTCCACGGCGACAAGCCGACTCGCGTAGGCCTCTTCGATCTCCGACCACTCTTCGAGGCGCCCGGATTCGCCAAAGAGCACGCGCAGCAGCACGCTGGTATCGATGAATGCTCTCACCGCGCGTCGCGATCGGCTCGCAAGAGCGCCGTGGAGTCGGTACCCCGTGGCTCGATGCTGCGGATGACGAGCGACCCGAGCGGGGGCGCGCGCGAATCGCGGGGCTGGCTGCGCTGGATCGAGCCCTCCTCCTTGGTCTCGGCATACGGAAGCAGGCGAGCGACCGGCCGCCCTCGGTCGGTCACCACGATCTCCTCGCCCTCCTGCGCCGCTTGCATGTAACTCCCCATCTTTGCCTTGAGCTCCGAGCTTCGCACCCGCCTCATGTCCTCTAATGTACGCTCGTGTCCAAGAGCGGTCAAACCGTCCAGGGGGGACAGGATCGCGGAATCGGGGTGTCTGCGCGGTTGTGCGAAAAGCGACCGTGTTTCAGATAGCCATCCGGATGGCCGGGTCGCCCGGCGGAGGGCCTGGCCCGAGCCGCCGCGATGCTGTAGCGATCCTGTTGCCGCGTCGGGGAAGGGCGGCGTCAGGAGTCGCAGCGCTCGGCGTTAGCAGGCGCCCCGTCGCCCGACAGGCCGCCGCGAAGGACGAGCTCGCCGCCCTCCGAGCTGAGCGAGGCCTCGCGGACGGTGACGCCGCCGACAGCCGGCAGCGGCAGCTCGCCGAGCACGTCGCCGAGCGCCGCCGCGAGGCGGCTCGCGGTAAAGGAAGCGAGGTCTTCGACCTCCCCCAAATCGAGGGCATCAGGTCCTTGGTCGATCACGTTGAACCCGGCGTCGGGCGCCGCCACGGCGAGATCGAGCGCCCCTTCCGAATCGGGATCGACGGATGCGGCGAGGTGGGCGATGGACGAGACCGCCAGGCGCGTCACGACCTGGGCGTCGTCACCCGAGCCGCGCACGGCATCGACCAAGAGATCGCCTACGCCGATGGCGACCCCCGACTCGCTCGCGTTTTCGACGACCGTCGGAGGAAGCAGCATCTCGAGGTTCACCCCGTCGAGCCGCTGCCCCACATTCCCGTCCGGATCGCCGAGCGCGATTTGTTCCGTCATGGCTCCCGCCGACCAAAGCGCCGAGAGGACCTGGTTTAGCGCCGTGATTCGCACCGCGAGGTAGACATCGCTCGTCTCCGGAAGGGGGCGGGGCCCGCGCCAGTCGTCGCGCGGATAGGGAGGAGCGCTCGCCCCGGTCACTGCCGCCACCTCGAGGTCGGTCGTAACCTCGAGACCCGTGTCGTCGATCTCGATCGCGCGAGGCCACAGCCCGACTCGAAGCTCCGCGCCCATCACTTCGAACTCTTCCCGAGCCGCTACGCGGGCAAAGCTCCCCTCGATCATGCTCGGAACGACAGCAGACGCGATCATCGTGACGGCCGACGCGACGGCGCCGTCGAGGTCACCGATCACGAGGTCCACGACCTCGGGCGGCAGGCCGGCCAGGTCGAGCACGACTCCCTCGAAGCGGGCGCCGGCGTCCGAAAGCTCGGCCTCCACCTCACCCCGCGCGACCCGCGCGTCCACGGTTCCTGACACGGCAGCCACATCGCTCGCCAGCGAGATCACCGCGTCCCCGGATATGCAGGCAACCGCGAATTCGACGTCCATCGAGACCTTGAAATCGCGCGCCTCGATTCGCGCGGCGAGTCCCTGCCGTGTCGGTGACAGTTCGATCTCGGCAGTCGAAAGCTCGACCTCGTCGATCGACGCCGTGGCCCCGAGACATGATCCCCCGACATCGATGATGGGGTTTTGTGCGTCTGCGAGCGCTGAGAGCCGCTCTCCGTCCAAGGCTCCCGACAGGGCGCCCGCGAGCCCGGCCAGCGCCCGGCGTCCGAGCCGAAGCTTCGCCGCATGGTCGACCACCTGGTCGGGCTCGGCAAACGGCCCCGCCAGGATCGCGCGCGTGTCCCGACGCGTGTTCCCGGATTCGTCTTCCGCTACGGTTTCGACGAGGTTTAGCCCGGAGGCCATCGGCGCGGAAAGGTCGAACGCGCCGTCGCCGCCAACGCTCGCCTCGGCCCCGTCGACCAACACCCGCGCGACGCCAGAGCCATCGTCTCGAACACGCCCGCGCACCGTGACCTCGTCACCTTCCGTAATCGTCCCTCGCTCGGGCGTTTCGATCACGAGTTCGGGGCCAGTCTGATCGAGCGGCGGATCGTCCTCGAGTGGGCGATCCGCGCAGCCCACCGGCGCTGCCGTCACCGCGCAAAGTAAGATTAAGACGAATGGGCCGTGCAGATCGCGCATCATGGTTGGCTCCACGTCAGGGTGAGCAGGCCAGCATGCCGGTACCAGATTCCCGGCCGGGGATGACTCGAGCTTTGAACAGTGACCTCGCCACGCTCGCGCCACAGGATCCGCGTCGCACCGCGGGGACTAAATTCCACACTCGCGCGCTGCGGGCGGTCGAGAGGAACCTCCACGAGCACCGCCACCCCGGCCGGGCTACCCGTCGACGGGTCCACGACAAGCTCGCTACCAAGAGGGTTTACTTCCCGCAGGTCCCCGTCGTCGGCACGAACACGAATCGGCCCGAGCGCCGCTGCGGCGAGCGCGCCCTCGAGGGCTGGCGCGACGCTCGAGCCGGCGCGCCGCCACGCGGTATGAGCGGTGAGCGCGGGCGCCATCGGCCCAGACGGCGCGGTCCACGTCACGAGCAGGACCAGTGCGTCAGGCTCCGCCTGGATCTGAACCGACCTGCGAGCGGGGATCTCGTGCGCTGCGGCATCCGTTGTCGTGGTAAACGCCAGCGCGAGGAACACGACGACGATCGCGGCGTGCTTCACCGGCTCTTGCTCCCCCGATTCAGCGCGTCGCGCAGATCGCGCGCCTCGGTCCCGTCGCTTTCGATCGGCTCACCGATGGGCGGTAGTGGCGGCTCGAAACTGCCGCTTCCGGTGGCGTCGATCCAAATCGGGTTGGACACGGCGACCGGCGTGACCGCATAGGTGAGCTCGGGCTGCAGGTTCCCGTAGGGGTTGAGCTCCGACAGATCGATGCTCGCGCCGAGCGCCTCGACCACCTGGTCGGCGTCCAGCGATTCGAACTCGAGCGGCGGCACCACGGGAAACAGCGATTCCGAGCCCGTGACCTCCACGACCACCCATCGATCGTTATCGAGCGGCAGGTCGACCGACGCCGAGAAGTCGTGGCGGCGCTCGGGCGGAACCGACAGCGACGCGATCTCCTCGCCGTTCGACCAGACGACCACCCGATCGAAGGGGCTAAAGTTCGCTGAGGTTACTTGAATATCGACGGAGGTCGAACCGCCCGTCGCCGTGACGTCGCTGCCGATCGGCTCTCCCTCCACGCGAACATCGAGGACGGGGCCATTTGTGAAAAACGCGCGCCTCGAACGCAGTGCCGCGACGACATCTCGCGGCGTCACCGTGCCGGGCGCCTCACTGAGGTCGCCCACGTGAACATAGGTTCGCGGAAACCCCGCTTCCTGGCCGAGTGTGCCATGACTGTCGGAGGCACCCACGGCCGTAAACCTGGCTCCGCGGTTCAAAAACGTGAACCAGTCGTCCAATGCACCAGGGAACGCCGGCTGGCCCGCGGCATCGCGCACGATGTCTCCCGGTTCCGGGGGCGGGTCGGGGAGCGGCGGCGGCGGCAGCGGGTCCGGCGCGCGGAACGTGCGCAGCTCGTCGAGGCGTTTGCCGTTCAAAACCTCGATGACGTCGAAGTCGTACGAAAAGTTTTCGGGCAGAAACTCATCGCCGTGCGGAGAGAACACACCCCGCAGGCCGGTCGGCACCGTGGGCTCGCCGGTCTCGGAGTCCAGGTTGAAGGCGTCGAAGTACCCGAGCGGGCCCGAGCGGGGATGGTTGACTTGAACGATCGTCTCGTCCGGCCCATAAAGCCCGAGCGCGCGGATCTGCTCGAAGATGGAGTCTGCCGTCTCGCCCGCCCAGATTACGTCACCGCCCCGCGAGCTCGCGGCGTCGTAGCGAAGCGGGTAGCCGTTGAAGTGGCCGAGCTCGAAGGTCGTGACCTCGATTCCCGTAGACGCGGCGAGCCAATCTTCTAGCCCCGTGGCCACGATCGCCGGCTCGTAGTCGGTAACGTGGTTGTGATCCGTCGCGGCCACGAACTCCACGCCCTCGCCGGCGATGCTCCGCACGCGGTCTCGATGACCGATCGACGAGTCCGGCGAATTCTTGCCGTGCACGTGGAGATCCGCGCCCACGTAGCCGCGTGTGTCCACGGCCCGCTCGAGCACAACGCGCCTGCCCGAGCCCTCGCCCTCCGCCAACTCGATCGACTCCTCGTGGGCGTGGTATTCGAGGCCTCGGGTGACCACGAGGTCGTAGGTGCCCGGGATGACATCCATGGAGGTGATCCCGCCATCTGTGTAGGTAGTGGCCTCGATGAACTCCGTGCGGTCCGGGTCGAAGGCCGTCGGCCGCATCCGCTCGCCGAGCGCGAGATCGTAGAGAAATCCGCGGGGATCTTCGCCCCGGTGGGCGTCGTCGAAGCGGCCGACGAGGGTCACCTTGGCCGGCGCGGGGCGCCCCAGCTCGTCTACAACCTGTACCTCGAGCGTGGCAGGGGGCGGCAGCTCGACCAAAACGGAGCTCGTCTCGTGCGCCCGCACCGCCACCTGTGCGGGCGCGGTGGTCTCCCGAAAGGGCGTGACCACGCGATAGGTATAGCTGCCCGGGGGCACCCGCCCGGCGAAGTCGCCGGCGTCATCGGTCTCGAGCTGAGTCACGCGCTCGCCCGCTTCCGTGCTCACCACCACCGACGCCCCCACGACGGGAGCCTGCGACCGCTCATCGGTGATCCGTCCGGCGAGCTGGCCCGTCTGCTGGCCCCGGAGCTCGTAAATGACGTCGGCGACCGACCCGACATCCCCGGATCCGATCACGAAGTCTACGCCGTAGGTAAACGCCTGCCCCGGCTCGAGAGTCCGCGGCGGCACGGTATGAAACGCTGCGAGAACGGACGAGAACTGAAAGGGCAAAAGCAGTCCCCCGTCACTCGGCGCCTGAGCGGCGTAGAGGTCGGCGTATCGGCCGACGTAGCTGTATTCCGAGGGCCTTGCCGCGAGCCCGTAAGACACGCCGTCTGCGCTGGTCGCGAGGAAATCGGTGACGAGCCCGGGGAAGGCCGGAAAGCCGCGCGCATCGGCGTAGGCGCGCTCGATCGAAAAGCGCACGTCGAAACCGGCGCGCCCCGGCGCAAAAACGTCGTTTTCCTCGCCGAACAGCAAGAGATGGCCGAGCGGCGTGGACAGCTCGAGGTCGGTGATTCCCGGCACGTCGAAGCCGAAGTCCACGAGCTCTTGTGGCGAGAGGTAAGGCAGCGGATGCGGCTCGCTCGAACCGTTGATAATCGTCGTGTCGATCGCCACATGCTGCGCCCCGGGCTCGAGGATATAGTCGATCCGAAATTCCAGGGCGGGCGGAAACAGAAGCCCCGTAGACAGGATCGACGCGAGCTGCAGCAGGTCGGCGCCCTGCCCGTGTACGCGAACTGCGGCGGCCCCGCCCTCGGACCCGTCACGCAACACCTCGAACGACGTCGGCTCGAATCCTGCCAGCACGAAAGCGGGGAGGACCTCGACGAGTTGGTCGCGGCCTTTGCCGCCCGCTCCCTCGGGGCGCTGAAGATCGGCGTCGATGATCGAACCGCCAAACAGCGTCGACGCCCGCCCGGGCCCGGGGCCGTGGATAATCACCCGGACTTGGTCGTTTTCTAGGATGTAGTCGCCCACCTGGCCGAGCGCTTTCGGGCCGCCGATGAGCACATCGTCCGCGGCGATCCGGGCCGCCCGCGCCCGCGACTCGCCCGGCTTTGCGCCCTGATCGCAGGCGATGAGGGCGATAAGCGCCACGGCGAGCGGCCACAAGCGCGTCATAGCGCCACCTCCGCGACGATCTCGAGGCGGTCGTTTCGAAGCGAACGCCCCGCCTGTTCGACGGGACGCGTGACGTTTAGCTGAAAGCGCAGGGGGATCTCCGCGGGCTGCACATTGGCGCCGGCCGTATGCTCTTGCACCACGGTCGCCGGCAGGCGATCGCTCGGATCGAGAACGGCGTAGCGGTATCCGAGCTCCACATCGCGCGTGACGGACACCAACACATGAGCAGAGGCCCCGAACGCGTAGCGAGCAGGGCCCGCGGTGGTCGGAAACGTGGTGCGCTCGAAGAGAACTTGCGCGCCGCCTCGGGCGCGCGAGCTTTCCAAGGAGAGCCCACCGGCCACGCCCAGATCTCGTTCCGTGCGCAGGGCGGGGAGCTCGCCCTGAGAGCGCGTGTTGTAGCGGACGGCCACGAAACCCAAGCCTCGCTCGTGATGGGCGAACGCGGCGCCCGACAGGGCCACGCGATCATTGTCGTTGGCCGACGCCAGCTCTCCCGCGCCGTTTTGCAAAGCGATTTCGTAGCCGAGATCCAGCGCTTCGAGCGGGATGGCTCGCTCGGCGCGCAGCCCGACACCCAAGTCGCGGCCGACTCCGAGGCTCCGCGTCTCGAACCCCTCGGTCGCGCGCACGCCGCGGCTCGGCAGCGCCTTTCGCGCAAATGGCCGCTCGGCTGGCGACGTGTGCTCTTCTAGGTCATAAAGGATCGCGAACCGGCCCAAACGCAGGGTGGCGGCGCGAGCGAGGACGAGATCCGCATACGCGTCGAGGAGCGCAAACCTGAGCGTTCCGCGCAGCGCGTTCGGATCATCTCGCTCATCGTCTGCTCCTTCGGCAGACAAGCGGAGCATGACCCAATCGCTCCAGACGCCAGAGGCGCCCACGCGGGCGTTTTGGATGCGAAAGCCGTCGCTCCTGCCCACGAACGCCACGTCGGGATCATTTCGGATCGCACTCGCCAAAAGGCGCAGCTCGGCGTCGAAGCGATACGAGAGCTCCCCGAGCTCCTCGAGGTCCCCGGCCTCCTCGATCGCCGCGGCGGGCGCATCCGCGGCCTCGCCCTCGTCGCTCGTGCGCTCCGCGTCGTCGACCTCGGCAAAGCCTACTGAGCTCGCGAAAAGCGACGCGAGGGAGCCGCACAGCGCAAGCGGAAACCTTCGCCGGGGTGAAGACATGCAGGCGCACCATGCACCGCGCGTTTGACGCGCGCTCGGCACCCCTGTGGCGCTCGCGTGACAACTCCGGGTCACGCCGCCGCCACACGCACGCCTCCCTGCCGCCACGCGCGGGCGCCGCCGACGGCGCTCAGGCGCGAGCCGGACGCTTTCCAACTAGGACGTGCAAGCTGCTTCCGGGACTGCTGCGTCGTGGCATGCGATGTTGCCGCTCTCAGCGAGGAGTTCGCGGGCGGCGGCGTCTGGCGAGCAGGCCGAGCAAGCCGACGACCAGCGGGCCTGAAAACGAGCCCGCGGCGCCTCCGGCGGCGATGTGACAACCGCCGCCGGAGCTCTCGTCGCTATCCGCGGCGCCCGCGCCATCGCAGACATAGTCGGTGAACTCGACCTCGTCGGGCTCGAGGGTGCCGCTACCGTCTTTGTCGTTGCCGACGTCGATGCGGACGCCTCCGTGCGGACAATTCGGCCCGGGCGGCTCGTCGCTGACCTCGACGAGTGACGATGTGCCGTCGCTGCCGTCGCTGCCGTCGCTGCCGTCGCTGCCGTCGCTGCCGTCCGCGCCATCGCAAACGTAATGAGTCGCTTCGATCTCGGGCGAAGAGAGCGAGCCGTCGCCGTTCAGATCGCTGCCGACATCGATCCGCTTGCCGCCGTGCGCGCAGTTTTCGCCCGCAGGCTCGTCGGTCACCACGATCGCCTTTCGCCCGTCGAGCTCGAACGCACCGATATCGCAACCCGCGCCGGTCGGGCGAGGTTGGCCGCGCTGATCGATATCGACCGTTTCACCGGCGGCGTCGGTACAGGCGCCGGAGGCGAGCGCTGGGCTGTCGAAGCCGATCGCTTGCGTCGGGGTGGGGCCGCCGTGATCGTCGAGCCCGCCGAGCTCCGCATCGACATCGACCACATCGCCCTCGCCCGCGAAGCTGCATTCGCCCGGCGCGCCGACCAGGTTGAAGCCCTCCGAGGTGATCGAGGCTTCGAGGTGGTCGCAGTCAGTCGCGGCCTCTCCGGTGCTATCCGCAATGATCGACGAGCGGCTCGCCAGCTCCCCGATGAACATAAACACCCCGCCGCCGCTGACCGTGCCCGCCTCGCCGCCGCCGCTGCCGCCCGAGCCGGAAACAAGCTCGTTGTCGGCGATCGTCGAGTGGCCGATCGTCACGTCGCTATCGAGGGAGAACAGCGCGCCGCCGTGGGCGCTGCCGCCCGAGCCGCCCGTGCTGTCGCTCGAGCCTGCATTGCCGCCCGAGCCCGCGATCGCGGCATTGCCCGACAGCGTGCTTCGCCGGATCGTCACCTCGCCGAAATCGCTGAAGATCGCGCCGCCGAGCGCCGCGCCGCCGCCGCCGCCGCCGCCATGACTCGAAAACGGATCGCCCGGTGCGCCGCCGCCGAAGCCTGGCGAGCCATTGCCCTCGACGCCCGAGCCACCGCCGCCGCCGAATCCGCCGTCGCCACCCTGATGGCCACCGCCACCGCCGACGCCGCCGCCGCCGCCGCCGCCGAAGCCGCCCTCGCCGCCTGGCCCACAAGACCCCGAGCAGCCGCCGCCGCCGGAGCCGCCGCCGCCGCCGCCGACTCCCGCGCTGCCCCCGAGTGCCGATGGGGCCGC
>SLNH01000339.1 GCA_007133195.1 Nannocystineae bacterium
CGACGCGGCCGAGATCGACGAGATCGAGGAGCTCGACGAGGACCTCATCGAGGAGCTGGATCCCGCCGACTTGGACGACGACTTGAGGCTCGACGAGGGCCCGGCGCGGGGCGAGGGTGAGGCGCCCGATACGTTGCCTCCGCCCGGACGCGATAGCCTCCCCGGGCGCGACAGCTTCTTGGACATCGAGGTCGACGCGCCCGGCGACGCCGGCGCGCAAGCGGGCGCTGCCGCGCCCGGCGACGCCGAGCTGGAGCTATCCGAGGAGGGGCCGGATTTTCAGCGGACTGCGGGCGACACGGCGCCGCCCCTCGAGCCGGATATCGAGCCCTGGGAAGCCGGGGCCGAGTCGGAATCCGGGCCAGGCGCCGCCGGGGCGGGTTTGCCGGGATCCGTCGAGGACGGAGCGGACTTCGAGATCGAGGCCGAGCCGGCCGACGACCTCGCCCCCGATGGGCTCGGGTTCGCCGACCTGTCGGCCGATGACCCGGACCCCGGGGCCCCCGAGGCAGCTATCCACGACGAGCCGGCCGTCGCGCTCCCGGCCCTCGCGCGGGACGAACGAGACAGCCCCGCGCAGGACCCGGCTCTCGCGGCCCCACCGGCTACGGCGGCCCGAACAGATTTCGGGGACGGCCGAGACGCCCCGCCCGATCCGGACGCCAGCGCCCGGAGCGCGCTGGAGCACGGTACCGCGCCCGCCGAATCGGCCGAGGCGCCCCGGGAGCCCACGTCCCCGCCAGCGCCCGGCGTAGATCGGGACGAGGTGATTCGGGAGGTCATCGCCTCGAGCCCGCTGTTTTCCGCGTTCGAGGAGGCGGAGGCCCGACAGCTCGCCGAGCGCTTCGATGTGCTCGAAATCGCCCCGGGGCACGAGCTCGCCCGGGCCGGGGGCCTCGCCGACGAGCTCGCCATCGTCGTTCGGGGTGAGCTTTCGCTCATCGGCGAGGACGGCGAGCGTGTGGCACCCTCGGGTGCCGTGGTCGGGATGACGTCGCTGATCTCGCGCGCGCCCGAGCCCGCCACCGCTCGCGCCGCGACTGCGTGCGTCGTGCTCTCCCTCCCCGCTCAGACGTTCCGCGAAGTGATCATGACCCATCCCATGCTCCTCGCGCAGCTGGCCGAGACCTGAAAGCCCTGACGGAAGCGCGTGCGGCGGGTGGCCGCGCCGTGCTAATAGCTCGACTATGCCCTTGCCGCCTTGGGCTCTGTTCGTGATCGCCGCGTGGCTGATCCTGTTCGGGAGCTTTCGCATCGCCGTGTTCTTCCGCGCGCGCCGGCGCGGCGAGGATGACGCGCAGGCGCGCGGTGCGTTTTCGCTCGGCGTCCGCCGTCACCTCGTGTTCGGATTGTTTTACATCATGGCCGGCGCCTACCTCGTGATCATCGGCTTCGGCTACGGCGCGCCTTCGGCCATGAGCGCAACGGACGACGTGCCCCTGCCGCCGCCGCCGGCGGCCGATCACGTCCCTGTCGATCGGTGACGGCGGGCTCCGCCCGACCCGTTGACAGCTTGTGGGGCGTCGCGTAACAGTGCGAGCCAGCCTGCGCGGCAGGCATGTTTGCGACATTGCACGCTCAACCCTGCGTGGGTGGCGAGCTCAGCCGCGCGCCGTCGCTGTGCCGCGCTCTCGCAGTCAGGCGCGATTTCATGTTCGACAAGTCCGCTGCATTTTACGACGTGGACGGCACGCTCGTCCGCATCAACATCGTCCACGCCTACGCGTTTTACGCCGCGCGCGAGCCGTCGCTCCTCCAATCGGCCAGAAAGACGGCCGCCACGGCGGCGGCGGTGCCGCTTTTGTGGGCGGCGGATAAGATCTCGCGCAAGTGGTTCAATGAGCTGTTCTATAAGTACTATGAGGGCGCCTCTGAAGATCGCCTCGTGACGCTGGCCGAGGACCTGTTCGATGAGGTGATAAAGCCGAACATCTATCCGCGGGCTCGCGACCTCATCGAGGAATCGCGGCGGGCGGGGTGTCGGCAGGTTTTGATCTCCGGTGCGCTCGACTTCACGCTGCGGCCGCTGGCCCGCTATCTCGAGGTCGACGACTTCATCGCCAACCGTCTCGAGTTTTACGAGGGATACGCGACCGGCAAGCTCATGAAGCCGTTCGTGGGCGGGGCGACCAAATCGGACATCATGCGCGCGTACGCCCGCGAACAAGATCTCGACCTCGATCAGTCGTGGGCCTATTCCGACAGCTTCTCCGATTTTCCCATGCTCGCGGTGGTCGGGCGCCCCACCGCGGTCAACCCGGATCTGCGCCTGCGCGCCCTGGCGCGCTCGTACGACTGGCCGATCCTCGATCTGGCCTCCTGACCCCGCCGGTCCCCAACACCCTTAGCGGCCGAGATTCTCATGCGAGCGACACGACCCCGAGCCCGAGCCGGCACCCGCGAGCAAGTCGTCACCATCGACACTGATTCGGCGCCGCGCGTCATGTTCCACGGCGAAGACCTCCGCGTGGAGGACCTCCCAGTCGGAACGCGCGTGATCTATCCCAAGCGGCCCCTCGCGGGGGTGGATAACCGCAAGGCGGCGATCCGCTACGCGCTGAACCACCCCGAACAGATGGAGCCCCTGCACGCGCTCCTCGAGCCGGGGATGAA
>SLNH01000295.1 GCA_007133195.1 Nannocystineae bacterium
ACGATGGTTCGGGCCTCCACCACATGGTCTACGAGGTGGTGGATAACGCCGTGGACGAGGCGCTCGCGGGCTACTGCAGCCGCGTAGACATCACGATCCACATCGACAACTCGGTCACCGTGGAGGATGACGGGCGCGGCATCCCCGCCGAAGAGCACCCCACCGAGGGGCGGCCCACGCCCGAAGTCGTGATGACCGTCCTGCACGCCGGCGGCAAGTTCAACCAGGATTCCTACAAGGTATCCGGTGGTCTGCACGGCGTCGGCGTGTCAGTCGTCAACGCGCTGAGCGACTGGTTCAAGCTCGAAATCCGGCGCGACGGCAAGCTGTACTATCAGCAGTACGACCACGGCATCCCCGCCACGGTGTTCGAGGCCATCGGCGTCACCGATCGCACGGGCACGCGCATCACCTTCCACCCCGATCCCGACATTTTCAAGGTCACCGAGCTTTCGTTCGAGTCGCTGTCGCAGCGGCTCCGAGAGCTGTCGTACCTGAACAGCGGCCTCGCCATCAGCCTTCGCGACGAGCGCGACGACCGCCACCAGGAGTTTCGCTACGAGGGGGGCATCGCGTCGTTCGTCGCCGATCTCAATAAAAACAAGACGCCGATAAACCAGGACGTCGTCGCATTCAGCGATGAGCGCGAAGGGACCGCCGTCGAGATCGCGATGCAGTGGACCGACGCGCTGAGCGAGCAGATCACCTGCTTTACGAACACGATCAAGAACAAGGACGGGGGCGCCCACCTCACCGGGTTTCGCCAAGCGCTCACGCGCACCGTCAACGCCTACGCCGCGGAGAACAAGCTTCTGCGCGATCTCAAAGGCACCCTGTCGGGAGAGGATCTCCGCGAGGGACTGTCGGCGGTCATCTCCGTCAAGGTCCCCGATCCGCGGTTTTCCAACCAGCCGAAGGATAAGCTCGTCTCCTCCGAGGTGGCCGGGGTCGTCGCCAGCATCACGAGCGAAAAGCTCCAGGCCTATCTCGAGCAGCACCCCAAGGACGCTCGCGCGATCGTGCAAAAGGCCGTCGTGGCCGCGCGGGCGCGCGAGGCGGCGCGCAAAGCGCGCGAGATGGTGCAGCGCAAGGGCGCGCTCGAAATCTCCTCGCTGCCGGGCAAGCTCGCCGATTGCCAGGAGCGCGATCCGTCTCAGTCCGAGCTTTACATCGTCGAGGGTGAGTCAGCGGGTGGCTCGGCCAAGCAGGGGCGCGAGCGCCGGTTTCAGGCCATTCTCCCGCTCAAGGGCAAGATCCTGAACGTCGAGCGCGCGCGCTTCGACAAGATGCTGTCGTCCCAGGAGATCGCCACGCTCATCACCGCGCTCGGCTGCGGCATCGGCGCCGAGAAGGACATGGAGAAGCTCCGCTACCATCGGATCATCATCATGACCGATGCCGACGTGGACGGATCCCACATCCGCACGCTCCTTCTCACCTTCTTCTTCCGCCAGTATCCCGAGATCGTCGCCGGCGGACACCTCTACATCGCGCAGCCGCCGCTGTATAAGATCAAGCGCGGTAAGCAGGAGCTGTATTTAAAGAACGAGCAAGCGCTCGAGGATTATCTCATCGACACCATCGCGCAGGACTTCCGCATCCGCGGCGGCGAGGACGCCGAGCTGTCCGGGCCGGCGCTCGCGGACTACGTGCGCAAGATCAACCAGTACCGCCGGATGAGGGCGCAGCTCGACAAGCACGGCGACGCGCGGGTGAGCGTGGCTTTCGCCGAAGTCGGGCAAATCACGAAAGACGACCTCGGCGACCGCGAGCGGCTCGAGCGAATGGTAGAGGAGAAGGTCCGCCCCTACCTTCGCGAGCACTACGGGGAGCTCGGCGACACCGAGCTCGCCATCATCCCCGACGCAGAGCACGGCGTGTTTTCCGTGCGCGCGCCGCGGGGCTGGGGCGGCGTCCACCGCGACACCCTCATCAACTTCGGCTTGCTCGATACGCCGGAGTTTCAAAGACTCCGCGAGGTGAGCGTCTCGCTACGCGAGACCCTAAAGCCACCGTTTACCGTCGTGGCTAAAGACGGCACCGAGCGTCACGCCCTGGGCTTCGAGGCCGTGGCCGAGGCCGTGGACGAGCTCGGCCGCAAGGGGCTCGGAATCCAGCGCTACAAGGGGCTGGGGGAGATGAACGCGGAGCAGCTCTGGGAGACCACCATGCAGCCGGAGCGCCGCAATCTCCTCCAAGTGAGGGTCGACGATACGGTGGACGCCGACGAGATCTTTACGGTCCTCATGGGCGACCTGGTCGAGCCGCGCCGCGGCTTCATCGAGGATAACGCGCTAAGCGTGCGAAACCTCGACGTGTAGGTCAGGGCCGCGCGAGCGATCTGGCCTTGCGCTCGCGCGCGCTCAAGGCGGCGTTCGCTCGGGCTGCCCACGATGCGCGCCAGATCCCAGTAGGGCGGCCCTCGCCGAGTGGTCACGGCTCCTACTGGCGTTTTCCGGACCCGCCCTGTAGAGCGGGAGCGGCGGCACGGTGTAGCTTCGCGGAAGGGTAAAACCGCTCACGCCCCGCTCGAGGGGCGCGTTGGGAGACGTTTCATGCCTGAGATGCGCAGTCGAATCCTGGGGCTCGGCGCCTAC
>SLNH01000092.1 GCA_007133195.1 Nannocystineae bacterium
CCCGGGGCCGAGCTCGCCTTTGCCGAGTCGGCGCGGGCGTGTCCGGAGGCGGTGGGCGCGAGGAGCGCGCCGCCCAGTCCGGCGGACGCGAGGGCGAGCGGCACGAGCGCCCGCGGCGTCCAAAGCAGCGTGAGAGCGCTTCGCGCGCAGGATCCGCGCGCCGTGCCGCTGCTGTCACCCGGGCCGCCCAATAGCATCGTCATAGCTTTCTCGACGCGATCGGTCAACCGCGCTACCGTGGGCTCACATGCCGCCTGGCGAGCTCGTCCAGGGCTATCTCCACAGCCCCTCTGCTTACGCGCTGGTGGCAGTGCTGGGCGCGCTGTTCGGGAGCTTCGCCAACGTGTGCATCGCGCGCTTGCCCCCGACGGAGGCGCATCCGAAAGGGCGCTCGATCGCGCGCCCGGGATCGCGGTGCGGGAGCTGCGACGCGCCGGTGGCGTGGTACGACAACATCCCGATTTTCAGCTACCTGTGGCTCCGCGGGAGGTGTCGTCGTTGCGGAGCCGAATTTTCGGCCCGCTACCTGTTCGTGGAGGCGGCGGTGGCGATGCTGTTCGTCGCGCTGTACCACGTAACGATGGGGCCGGCGTTTTCCGCGGATCCGCCGGCGATCGCCCTGTACCGCTTTCTCGTGTTCGCGGCGTTTTCGCTCGCGCTCGTGGTCATCACGTTCATCGACCTCGACCACAAGCTGATCCTCGACAAGATCACGTATCCCGCGATTCCCCTGTTCTACGTGATGGGCTTGGCGCTCCCCGAGACCGGCGTGTGGGACGGCGTCATCGGCGCCGCCGTCGGCTACGGGCTGATCCGCGCCGTCTCCGACGGCTACTACGCCCTCACCAAGCGCGAGGGTCTCGGGTACGGCGACGGCAAACTACTCGCCGTGGTCGGCGCCCTCCTCGGCTGGCAGGCGGTGGTGGCGGCGCTGTTCTTGGGCTCGATTCTTGGCTCGGTGATCGGAGTCTCGGCGATCGCTGTCGCGCGAGCGCGCGCGGCGCGCGCCGGGCAGCGCACGGACGACGACGAGGTGTCCCTGCGCCACGTGGAGCTTCCGTTCGGGCCGTTTTTGGCCGCCGGGGCGCTCGCCTACCTGTTCGTGGCGCCGGCCTTCGGCGTGTCGCTCGCGGCGTGGCTCGCGCCGTAGCGCGCGTCGGCGTGCCCCGCCCGTGGAGGTTATGGCCCACTGCGCATATACTCGGCGGGTGCGTGGGACGTCGCTCGCCGACTACGTGATCGGGGCTCGGGCCTTCGTGGGCAGCTACGGCACGGCCCACCGGTCGGTGGGGCCGTCTGGGGAGGAGGCGCTCGCCCTCGTCGTGGCCCCTGAGCTCGCCCAAAGCTCCCGGTTCGAGGACGAGCTCGAAGCGGCCGCGGAAGCGCTGGCCGGGTTCTCCCATCCTCGCGTCGTCGAGACCATCGTCACAGGACGTGATCCGTCCCAGCGACTCGTCGTCGTGACCGGGGCGCCAAGCGAGCCGGTGGCGCTCGCCAGCGCGCTCGGCGCCGGCGGTCGGCCGCCTCCCGCCGTCGCGATGGCGCTGAGTCGCGAGCTCGCCGAGGGCGTCGCCGCCGCGCAGGCGCAAGGGATCGTCCACGGGGCGCTCCACCCGCAAAGCGTGTTCCTCACTGATGAGGGGCACGCCGTCATCGGTGACTTTGCGGCGGGGCGCGCCCTCGTCGAGTTCGCCGCCGCCGAGGACATCGATCTGGCCGAGGGGGTGGGCCCCTACCTCGCGCCGGAGATCGCGGTCGCGGGCGCGCCGGGGACGACCTCGGATATCTACGGCCTGGGCGCGCTATTATTCGAGCTGTGGAGCGGGCGGCCCCCGCCGGGCGAGGTGGTGGCGCCGCCCGAGATCGCCGCCGTGATCGAGGGCGCCCTCGCCGATCACCCGGCGTCGCGATTTTCCTCGGCGGCCGACGTGGAACGCGCGCTCGCCGCGGCGGCCACCGAGGCGGGGCTTTTGGCCGCCCCGCCCTGGCAGGTGTCGGCGTGGGTACGCGAGCACGTGGAAGCGCGAAAGCGGGGCGCCGAGGCCCACCTTCGCGCCGCGCGGGCGCGCGGGCGGGAAACCGGCATCCCCGAGGTGGTCAGGCGGCCGAGACAGGCCGATCTCAGTCGGGCCGCCGCGCTCGCTCGGGCCCGGGGCGGTCGCGGCGACGGCCCGCCGCGCACACCGACCCCGCTCGCGGATCCCGGGGACCCTTTGGGCGCCGCCTCGCCCGAGGACGCGCTTGGTCGCTTGGACTCGGCGCTGGCGGCGTACGAGGCGCCCGAGCCGCGCGCATCCACCGAGGCCGAGCTCCGCGAGGACGCCGGGGGCCGGCGCGTGCGCGCGGGTGAGCTGGCGGGCTTGGCCATCGCCCTGCTCGCGGTGGTGGCCATCGCGTGGGCGCTGGCGGCGATGTCTAGCACTGGGGACGGCACCGGGGACGGCACCGGCGAGCGCCCAGGCGACACCCCTGGCGAGCGCCGCTCCCAAGTCGCGAGTTAGCGTTCCGAGGCGCTACCCTTGGAGCGAGATGCCCGCGAAATCGCAGATTCGCTCGATGGCCTCGGGCTTGAGCGCCGCCTCGGCGCCTAGCGATCGAATTTCGGCTCGGCAAGCTTCGAGGCGCTCGGGTTGCCGGGCGAGGACCAGAATCGGAGTATTCGCGAGCGACTCATCGGCCCGGAGCTTGCGCAGCGCGGTCATGCCGCACGCGCCAGGCAGGTGAAGCGAAAGGAGGATCGCGCGCGGTTCGAGCACACGGGCGAGCCGCGGCAGCTCATCCGTCATCCTGGACAGCGACACGACCGTATAGCCGCGGGCGCTCAGGGCGCTGTCGAGGGAGGCGAGCAGCCCGCGGTCGTCGTCGATCATCAAGACCGTGTCGGCCCGCCGAGCGGTCCTGGCATCGTAGGTGGGCGCGCCTGCGGCTCCGACCTGCGCGTTCGCGGCGCCGCGCGTCCGGTAAAGCGCGAGCGCCACCTTGTTTAGAAGCTCGTCGATGTCGAACGGCTTTTCGACATAATCTACGCTGCTCGACGCGATTCCGGCGGTGACGTCGATGCCCTGCACGGCCGTCATCACGAGGATCGGGATCGACTGCGTCGCCGCGTTGTTGCGCAGGCTCTCGAGGAGCTGTCGGCCGTTCATGCCGGGCATCAGCACATCGAGCAGGATGAGATCGGGCACCGATAGGGAAACCCGCGCGAGCGCCTCATCGCCGTTTTGCGCGACGTCAACGGTGTATCCCTCTTTCGCGAGAATGCGCCGCACGGACGCACATAACAGTGCGTCGTCATCGACGACCAGCACGCGGCCCCCGATGCGCATGGATGCCGCCGTCTCGAACCTGCCCTCCATTGCGCGCTTTCCCATTACGCCGTGCCTTCCCCGCCGGCCACCTCAGTCGCGGGCGACCGCGCGCACGAACATATAGTATACCATGAATGCCATGAGCGCTCGGCACCTCGAGATCTTCGAAATGATCCGCGCCGACCTCACCGGACGAATGGCTGGGCTGGGCGCGGCGCCCAGCGGCGGCGCCTCCCCGGTGACCAGCCCGCGCTCGGGTGAGGGCGGCGGCGCCGCGCCGTTCGACGCCGGTCACGTCACCTCGCTCCTTTCCGTGATGCAGCGCTTCATGTCGGGCGCGGGCCTCGACCGCTACCGCGACTCGGTGCGGCGCTGGACCGTCATGCGACTCGGCGAGATGGCGTCGCCCGAGAGCATCCTTCACGCGCTCACGGCCGTGGGAGACGCCGCGACCGGGCTGGCGCGCGAGCGGCTCGGCTACGGCCCGGAGGCGGACGCGTTCGCGAGAGAGGTGGCGCGCGCGAGCTTCTGGGGAACCCGGGTCGCGGTCGAGGTATTGGGACAGGAGCTCGAGCTGCGCGCGCGCGCCCACGGCGGTGGGGCGGGGGAGGGAGGCTTTGGCTGAGACCGGCGGCGGGGCAGTCGGCCGCGGGATCTCTCACCCGGGTTACATCCGACCCAAGAACGAGGACCGTTATTTCGTAGACGACTCGCTAGGCCTGTACGCGGTGTTCGACGGGATGGGCGGACACAGCGGGGGCGATATCGCGGCGGCGCTCGCCAGGGAGGTGGTCGTGCGCTACGTGGCCGAGCGGCGACACCGGCGCACACCGCGAAAGCTGCTCGAGCGGGCCTTTCAGCGCGCTTCGAGCGCGGTGCACAGGGAGGCGCAGCGCCGCGGCGCGCGGGACGCGATGGGGACCACCGCCGTCGCCGTGATGGTGACGCCCGATCGGAAGGCGGCGCTGGCGAGTGTGGGGGACAGTCGGGCCTACCTCGTACGCGACGGGACGCTGCGCCTGCTCACCCGCGATCAGACGGTGGTAAACGAGCTCGTGGCCTCCGGGAGCCTGACGCCCGAGGCCGCCGCGAGCCATCCCTACCGCAGCGTGCTTTCCAACAACATCGGCGCGCGCCCGCGGACCCACGTCCAGCTCGCCGAGCTCTTGCTCGGCGAAGGGGATCGCCTCCTTTTGTGCTCCGACGGGCTCACCGGCTTCGCGTCTGCCGAGTCCATCGCGGCGATCGCGTTGGGCGCCGCCGATCCCGAACGCGCCGCCGAAGACCTGATCCAGGTCGCCCTCGACGGGGGCGGAGGCGATAACGTCACGGCCGTCGTCGTCGACATCGCGCCCGTGGTGCCGCGGTCTACGGGGGAGGTCCGTCGCCGCGTGGCCGATGCTTGGTGGCGAAGGCGCGAGCAGCTCGGCGATGCCGCCACCTCGCGGGGGCTGGCCGTGGCGACGATCTGCCAAACGCTGCCGGGGTGCGACGCGGGCACCCTCGCCGCGCAGTTCGCCGCGGCTGCGCGGCGCGATCTCGAGGAGGCCGGCGGCGACGCGGTGGGGGCACTCGCCGAGCGTTTGGCGACGGCGTGGATGGACCAGGGAGGCGGGTACGCGCCGGTCATCGAGGTGCTAGACGGCTTCCGCGGCGCGGCCAGCGAGGTCGTAGCCAGCCTCCGTGGCGACGGCGATCCGCTCGCCGAGTCGGTGGCGGCGGGGCTTTATCGAGCGCTCACGGCGGCCGAGGGCGCGGTCGGCAGGCTCGTGGCCAAGCGACTGCGGGCGATTCACGAGGCCGCCGAGTCTGCTCGCCGCGACGAACGCCGGCGTGAGGCGGATCTGGCGAGCGAAGCTCCACCGCTTGAGCTCGGCGCGCCCCGCGCGCCCTCGAGCGCCGAGCCCGTGCTTCCGGATCCCCCAGAGCCGGCGGTCGGGGACTGCCTCACCGCGGCGGTGTCCGCTGCGCGGGGCGAGCTCGGCTCGCCGGCAGAACAGGCGGTTCTCGAGTGCGGCCACCGGATCGCGACCGAGTCGTTGCCGGCGGCTTCGCGGCGGGAGCTCGTCCGCGAGCTGTGGGGCAATGGGGAGCTCGACGAGGCCACGGTCGCCAGGCTCATCGCGACCATGGACCGGGCGCGGGAGGCTCACCTCGCCGCGCTCAGGCGGGCCCCGGGCTCGCCCGAGGCCCGCGCCGTAGCGATGACGCGCGGGGCGCTCGCCCACTACGCGCTTGCGGCGGCGCTGGCCGGCGCCGCGGTCGACGCCGGGCGGGACATCTCCGAGCGGCTCGCGGCGCGGTCCGCAAAGGCGCGCGATTTGCGGACGGACTTTCAGCGCGGCGAGGCGAGGCTCGACCGGCTCGAAGAGACGCTGGCGACGCTGTCCGGCCAGGCCATCGATACGCTCGTATCCGAGGGAGGGGAGCCATGACGCGCCCGCTCGCCGTGAGGCTCGAAGTGCTCCGCGACGAAGTCTTGGAGACCGCCCGGCACGGGACCGAAAATCCGCCCGGGGCCGAAGTCTGGGACGCGATCTTGCGAAGGGTCGCGGCGGGGGAAGGCGACGATACGGAGCTCGACCTCTCGCTCCGCGAGGCGATCGCGCGCCGGCTCGCGTGGGGGGAGGCCGAGGCCGACATCCTAGCTTCGGCGTCCGGGGTGGCCACGCGCCTCATCGTCGCGTCCGATCGCGCCCTGGGCCACCGCGAGCGCCTGTTCGTCGCCGAAGTGGTCGCCGAGATCGGAGCGCTCGCCGCCCGCGCCGTGGCGCTCGCGGCGCTGGGGAGGGCGGGGCGCGAGCGGGCTGAGCTACTGCGCGAGGAGCGGCTCGTTTTTCGGCTCGAGGAGGCGCGCGCGCGCCAGCAGAGGGACATTCGGGCGCTCGAAGGCGCGTTGGCCGAAGAAGAGGCGCCTGAATAGCCCACGAAATCCCATGCTGCGTCGCTTGTCAGTCACGTGGCAAGAGCCCGCTCCTTCGTCACTCCTTGCCTAGAATTCCGTGAATCTATTCAGGGTGTACCAGGTTTTTGGGTTGCCTCAGTCGCTGCCCCGGCGGGCGAAGGCGGTAAAGTCGCGGATCGAGGGGATGCCCTCGGCGACCCGCACGTCCCTCGGGGAATGATCGGTGGCTAGATGCACGCACAGGGCCGCCGGGAAGCCGTCCTGGTAGCCGTTTATGTGGGTCGGCTCATTGTCGAAGGCGGCGACCACCTGGCCGAGCTCGCGGAGCTCGTCGTGGACGCGGATTTTGTAGATGTCGTCGCCTTCCATGAGCGTGGGCTTCATGATGAGCCGTGCGCGATCGCCGCCTGGCTGCGGGAAACCGCGAGATGTGAACACGTTCAGGGTGCCGTCGCGCATGTCTTCCGGCCGGCCCGTCACGTAGACGAGCTGCGCGCCCGTGTCGGCGACCGCCCGGGTGTATTCGACCGCCCCTGCGATGGGCTGGTCGAGCGCGCAGTACTCGCTCGTGAAAAAGCGCTCGAACCAAAACGGTTTGAACGCGCTCTCGTGGTCGCGGATCGCCTCGTCCGACAGGCCGGCGTTTTTCATCGCGAGCCGAAAATCCCACCCTTGCCAGTGGTCCGGCTCGCAGCGCTCGAGCTCGGGCAAACCGCGCGCCGCGCCGAACGCGCGCATGATCGCCGCCTGCCGCGGCCGGTTGTCGATGAGCGTCGAGTCGAGATCGAAGATCGCGATCGCGCTCGGCGCCTCGCGCTCGGCGCGGCGTAACGCCCGCTCGAGGAGCGCGCGGGCGCTCGCGCCCTCGAGCGGGGGACCCGCCGAGAGCACTGAAGGGGGCGATATTTTGCCGTAGCCAATCATGCCGATCGGAGGCGGCGCAAAAGGCGCGCAAGCGGTGGGTTAGCGCACAAGGATGGGCCTCGCCAGAGCGTCCACGAGGGCGTCTAGCCCGTCGTCTTGGTCTATCACCATGTGGACCAGGTCCTCGGGAGCGTCCAGCCGAGGCTTGCCGCTACCGGAAAGCGGCGCCCGCAGGAGCCGTCGGGCGCCCGGCTGGAGCTCCTTCGCGAGCTCGAGCAGCGGTCGCCAGCGCTCGTCGTCCACGGCGTGCTCCACGACCAGCGCGTCCACCGCGCCGCTGGACAGCGCCTCGCGCGTGCTCGCGAAATCGACCGCGAAGCGGACGTCCCATCCGCTCGTGACGTACAGCGCGAGCGCGCCGCGCCGGCGGTCCTCTTCGCCCACGACGACGATCGACTGGCGCAGGCCCGGGACGTCGTTTTCGCGGCCCGGCACCCGCCGGGTTTGCCGCTCCACGAGGGCGAGCCACGCGTCGGGCGGATCGGGAATCCGAACGCCGATGCCGACACGGGAGCCGTCAGAAGGTGCATCGATCGTTCTAGCGACCCGTCCCGTCATCGGGACGGCCTCGCCGCTCCCGCTGTCCATGATGGTGATGCGGATGCTTATTCCCGCCTCGAAGGAATGCGACGTATCGAGCAGGCATCCCTCGCGCGAGATGTTTTGCGTGCGGCAAATGAGCATGTCGCCCGCCGAGCCGCGACCGTCCTCGACGTGTACGGTGGCGGCCAGGCGCACCGGATATCGAGGCGACGCTCGGGCCATAACCTACGTCAGTACCACGGGCTCACTCGTGGCGTCATCTGCGTGGGCAGGGGCGGCGCGATGACCAGGCGGCGCGTCCGGCTCCCCCGCACCCTGGCGGCGGTCGTTTTCGTCGCGACCGCGGCGCTTTCGTTCGGCGCGCCAGACGCGTCCGCGCAGACCCGCGGCCACGCGGGCCCGGGGGGCGACTTCGGCGCGGGTTTGGTCCTCGGCACGCCCACGGGGCTCACCGCCGAGTACTTCGTGGACCAGTCGAACGCCGTCCGCGCCGGCGTCGGGCTCGACGTCCTCGATGAGCAGACCTTCTATCTGCACCTCGACTGGCGGGGTGTGCTTTGGGCGATCGCCGACCGGCGGACGGTGAGGCTCCCACTTTACGTGGGACTGGGCGGTTTCCTGGCGGCCACCGATCTCGACGTGTTCGGACTCCGGGCGCCGCTCGGGTTCGGTGTCGACTTCAGTCGCGCGCCCGTTCAGCTGTTTTTCGAGCTCACGCCCCAGCTCGCGATCACGAACGACGACTGGCTAGACCCGCGGCTTGGCGCCGCCTTCGGGCTCCAGGTCTATTTCTGAGGCGCCAGGCTCTCCTCGCCTTCGCCTTCGCCTTCGCCTTCGCCTTCGCCTTCGCCTTCGCCTTCGCCTTCGCCTTCGCCTTCGCCCTCATCCGCCGAAAGGCGCAGACCGGCCGGCAGGGTGTCGCCGAGGGCGACGCGCTCCTCGCGGGCCTCGAGCGCCACCACCTCTTCGACGAGGCTGGCGGTGCGCTCGCCCCCGGCAAGCGCGCGCAGGCGCCCCGCGAGCCGGCCGCGGAGATCCTCGCCGATGTCTCGGCTGCGATCCCCGGTCCGCCGGCCGAGCTGCGCGATGGAAAACGCCACTTTGTCCGGCGCGGGCCAGTCGAGCTCGAGAAGGGACTCGAGCCACTGGCTCGTCACCTCGGGCGCGACCACGCAGTTGAGCGGACCGTAAAGCGGGACCCGGGAGCCGATGCGACCGAGGGCCCAGAAGTAAAGCGGGTCTTCGCGGTTCTTTTTGACCTGCAGGCGGGCCACGAGCTCGTCGCCGAGCTTGCGCTTGTGCTGCGGCGAGAGGCGCTCCAGATTGGCGAGAGTCCGCCACATCTCGGCCGCCTCCTGCTTCGTGGGCTTGTACTCGTACCACTTCTTTTTTTGCTTGGGCCCGGGCAGAAACAGCTGCGCGAGGCGATCGTAGATCTGCTCCTGGTGGCCCTCGCGAAGGCCCCCGGCGATGCGCCGCCAGGCGATCCACCACGCGAGGCGCACGGCCTCGCTGCGGTCGTGGCGCATGCCTTGGTTGAAAATCCGCCACATCTGCTTGCCCCGCCACTCGTCGAGCGGCGCGCCCGTTCCCGGGCGCAGACAAAACCCGGTGAGGTTGAGCCAGCGCGCCTCGTGCTCGGCCGTCTTGTCGCGCTCCTCCTCCACCTCGAAGGCGGCGCCCCACAGCTTGCGCGTGCGGGTCATCGTCCACTCGTCCCGCCGCGCTTCGAGCACGCGCTCGAGCTCCTTGATGAGCTTTTGCGGCGTGACCGAGCCGCCGCCGCGGTAGGCGGAGCGCACGAGCTCGAGCGCCTGATCGATGTTGGGATCGGCCTCCTCGGGCGCCTCGTCTTCGGCGCCCGAGACCGCGCCGCCGGCGCGCATGTCGAACGAAAGCCGCCAGCGCGCGTCTCCCTCGGCGGCCGGCTCGCGGCAGCTCACCTCGAGGGCGCCGAGCTCGGTGATCCGGACCTCGAGGTGCACGGTGGCCTGGCTGCGGCCCGGGGCGCGCAGCACGGTGACGATCGGCGGAAGCTCGAGGAGGTCGTCGCCGGCGTCGGTTACCGACAGGAGGGCGCCGGGCTGGTCGTCGCGGGTGCTCGACGAAAACAGCTTGAACGACACCGGTCGGTTCGTAACGAGCTCGAAATCCCGGTCGAGCTCTACGCGGCTGCCCTCTTCGAGTCCCTTGGGGGCCAGGCACACGGCCCTCTCCGCGCCCCCCGCGGCCTGCACGCCCACGTAGTACGAGCGCGGCGTGCCCCCGCGGATGCGCGCCCCGAGGCCGCGGCGGACGAGTCCGTAGTAGGCGGCGCCGGCGGCGACGGCGAGCTCCGGGAGCTCGTTTTTCAGCTCGCTGGGGACCCCGCGCTCGGGCTGCCACGCGGCGATTTGGTCCAAAACGCGCCGTCTGAGCCGCGCGGGCGTCATCGCGCCCCCGTTGAACAGGACGGCGTCTACCGCGCCGGCATGGTGGCGCGCCAAAAAGCTCGCCAAGTGGCGGGTGATGCCGGGATCGGCGGCGAACGGCAGCCCGAACTCCTGCAAGCCCCCGCGGGTGCGCGCCGGGGTGTCGCCGGGCGCTGCGTCCGGGAAGAACCCGCCTTCGACGGTTTCGCCGTGCTCGTCTTTCGTGATCTCGTCGCGCAGCGTCCCGCCGATGAGCTTCGAGCTGCGGCCGGCGACCGCGA
>SLNH01000444.1 GCA_007133195.1 Nannocystineae bacterium
CCGCCGGCGTGTTGCTATCGCCGCAGGCCTTCGACGAGCTCACCGAGCGGGCGCGATTTTTCGAAGCCGTCGACGAGGGGCTCGCCGATGCCGATGCGGGTCGGGTCCACGCCCACGCCGACGTCGCGAACAGGTTGAAGGCGCGCCTTCAGAAATGACCGCGCGTAGGCCCATTCCGTCCTGAAACGTGTGAACCTCGCGGTACCTGAGGGGACCGGCGGGGGAGATGAACGCGCGTAAAGAGCTGGTTTGGACCGACCCGCAGCAGCGCCCGGGCGCGTCCGCCTTAGCCCGTCCCGAGCCAGGTGCCGAGTCGCCTCCAATCCTCCCGCTGCTGGGCCTCGGAACGGCTCACGTTGAGAACCGTCCGGCTCGGGTGAAAGCGCGGGAAGAGCTTCATGTGCGTGCCTAGATCGAAGCTCTGATCGCGATCGACGAGCTCCGCGAGACCCGCCCCGCTTCTGGTGAGCCCGAACGCCGAGAGCACCGCGTCGAGTGCACCGACCCCGAGCGTGACGACGACCTTGGGCGCGACGAGCTCCAGGGTCGGCCGAAGGAAACGCGTTCCGCACTCGCGAAAGCACCTGCTCGGAACGCGCGACGACATCGTCCCGCGCTTGAGGCAAAGCACCGCGTTGGTGAAGAACACGTCGTCGGCCGGTTCCCCGGTTTTCGGTGGACGCGTGGCGACACCCGCTTTAGCCAGGAGCTCGACGAGCATGAGATTCGTGCCCAAGCGCTCACCAGGCCAACCGCCCAGCTCGACGAACGAATCCACGTCTGCGAAATCCTGCGCGACCACCGCGAGCGACGCCTCGAGGTTTCCCTGCCATCGCGAGTAAGGCCCTACATGCGCCGAGTCGAGCACGCCGTCTCGCACTGTCGCCGGGTTGACGAGGTCGGGCGCGCAGGCGTGGCACTCTCGACGCCTGCCGACCAGTTCGGCGTACGCTTCTCGTTTCGATGTCGTTCGCATTACCAAGACTCGCTATTATGACCTGACAGAACACGCGTTCGCGTCTACCCGTTGTTGCTGGTGTGGGGTCTGGCGAGCCGAAGCCGCTAGGCACCCATCGCCGGCACCGAGCGGCTGAGCGACCGCTGGAGCTTGACGATGACCACGAGCCTCGACTCGTTCCGCGCGCTCTTCGACAAGTTCGCCCATGCCTCCGCGTAGCCACGGCGCGCCGCCTGGCGACCTGAAGCCACATGTCACGCGACCCAGTCGGTCACGATCTCGGCCTCGGGTACACCCAGCGCGTTGGCGATTCGATAGAGCGTCGTGCGGCGCGGCATGCTCGCCGAGTTCAGGAGCCGACTGAGGGATGGCTGGGGCATTCCCACCTTCTTCGCCACAGCCGACACGCCGCCGTGCCGATCGACGAGGTCGCGGAGGTGCTTTTTGAACCGGACGACTCTATCGCCGACATCGTCGAGCTCGTCGAAGGGGATATAGGGCTTGGCTGCCGGCGCCTTGGGCAGCTCCTCCGATTCGTCGACGAGCTCCTGCAAGTCCGCGAGGCACTCGTCGCGGTCCTCACCCTCGAACCACATTTCCGCTAGCTCGAAAACGCCCGCATCCACCCGCGCGAGCTCATCAACCGCGGCGATGAAGTCACGAGGAATCCCATGCCGATTCATCTCGACCACGATCTCGGCGAGCTTGATCTTCTGCGCCGCCGTCGTCCTGAACATCAGAGTTTGCCACTTCATCTTCCACCCGTCGGCGATGACGTTACCGGCCCTGTCCGTCGCCGGTCCCCAGAACTTGGCTTGGCCGAATTTCGAGCTGGGTTCGCGTAGTAGTCCCTGAGAAGCTCGACATCCGGGCGAAGGGTGTTCCAGTAGTCGGCTCTGCTGAACACGGCTCGCTTCACCAGATCCAGGTAGCACTGAAGGCTCCACTCGGTGATCACGACCTCCACGCCCTATAACCTTTCATAGCATTGGGCCGTCCAGGCGGAAAGCGGAATAACGCTTCCGGCGGACGTGTTTAGGTGCAATTCCTGGCAGTTGTGGCGTACCTCGCGGTGCGGGAGTGAACCGGCCAGGCAGACGAAGGCGGAAAGCCGGCCGCCGTGCCTAGCTCGGCCAGGCGCCCAAGACGCCTTGCGCGCCGCGCGCCGACCGCGCGTGCTTTTGACCGCCGCGTTCAGCGCTTCTTGCGCCGCTTGCGGCGCTGAGGCCGCGATCTCTTCGGGCGCTCGCCCGACGGGCGCAGGTCGCTCAGGCGCCGGTCGGTGCGCATGACATGCCTGAAGCGGTCGACGAAGCGATCGTCTGCGAGCAGGGCGGCATACTCGCGGGCGGCGCCGAGGCATCCCGTGCGCGTGGCGAAGGCGAAGAGCTCGCGCAGCTCGGTGAGCATGCGGGGAGCCTCGTCCGGATCGGCCGTGCCGGCGTAGACGGGGAGATCGCAGATCAGCTCATCGGCGATGTCGGTGTAGTGCAGCTCGTCGTCGAGGTCCGTGAGGGCGATCCTAAGCGGGCCTCGCAGGTCCAGCTCGCGGAGGTCGATGTCCTGCCGATCTCGGCGTGCCGCGGCCGACGACGAGCGTTTCGCGGTCGGCGAAATGCAGGCGCGCGGTCGGGTGC
>SLNH01000032.1 GCA_007133195.1 Nannocystineae bacterium
CATCGATTCGGACAAGTCGGTGGAGCTCGATGTGCCCGTCGTCATGCTCACCGGGAGCTTCACCGTAAACGGTCACCCGGCCGAGGGACCGTTTCCCCTTCGCTTCGAGGACGAAGATGATGGGTTTCTCCAGGTGCAACCGCGCCCCGATGGCAGCCTCGCGCCGGACGGGCATCCGATCCTGCCGGGACAATACAGCGTATTCTATCGCGCCGAGTTCGGTCGAACGTCGCCGTGGAGCCAGCCCCCGAACCGCACGACGCTACTCGCGGAGGTGGATCTGCGAAGCGAGGGATCGGTCGAGCTCGACCTACCCGTGGACGCCCCGCGCGGCGAGGTCACCGGCGGCGACGCCGACCCCGATGTACCGATCGAGCTCTGGTTCTCGGAGCTGGACGGGCCGGACTTTTTTTCCCTCGATCAACCGCCGGGCGAAGGATTGGAAGAAATCTTGGTCTCGCCTGGCACCTACCTCGTTAGGTACCAGCAGCCGGAGCTTTCCGAAACGGTTCCGATGGCCGAGAACTACGAGCTGGGCTGCTATGAGATCGAGGCGCCGGTGTGCGAGCCGACGTGCTGCGTCCCGGCGCCCGAGCGCGTGCTGAGCCAAGAGGCGCCTTGCCAATACGACTTGCCCGGCGCGCCCGTGCTCGCCGACCAGCTCGAGGTCTGGGTCGATGGCGATGCGATCGCGCGCGACGAGACCGACGGCTGGGAATACCGAGACGAGACCCAATCGAGCATCGAGATCCACGGGCCAACCTGCGATGCGATCGCCTCCGATGACCTCGAGGTCAAGGCGGCGGTGGAATGCTAGTGTCTCGACCCAGGCGTTCTGATCCGTTTGCTTTACGGGGCGCGGGCAACTCGGTAGGTTTGTCGGCATGAATCTATTCGATTCCTCGGGGGTGCGCTGAGGCCATGCTCACCGTCTATTCCGAAGACCACGCCCATCACCACGCGGAGGCGGAGCTGGCCGGGGGGAGGATGAGGCCGGCCGTCGAGGTTCCGGCGCGGGCCTACGCGATCCTCGAGCGCGCCCGCGCCGTCGGGCTCGGAGAGGTCGTGCCGCCCGCCGAGCACGGCCGCGCTCCGCTCGAGAGGGTGCACTCGCCTTCCTACCTGTCGTTTCTCGAGTCCGCCTGGGAAGCGTGGCGCGAGGTGCACGGTGAAGGCGACGCGTTTCCCATCCGCTGGGTGGTGCGCGGCATGCGCCAGCAAGAGCCGAAGGCGATCGAAGGACGCGTCGGGTACTACGCCGGGGACGCCGGCTCTCCCATCACGGCGGGGACGTGGCGAGCGGCGCGCGCTTCGGCCGACGTGGCGCTTTCGGGAATGGACCAAGTTCTGGCTGGGCGAGGCAGCGTCTTTTCCCTGTGCCGTCCCCCCGGCCACCACGCCTCGCGGGACGTCTTTAGCGGTTACTGCTACCTGAACAACGCGGCCGTCGCCGCGCAGGCAGCGCGCGACCGCGGCGCCGGACGCGTGGCCATCGTCGATATCGACTACCACCACGGAGACGGCACACAGACGGTCTTTTACGATCGCGCCGACGTCCTTTTCGCTTCCATCCACGCCGATCCGGCCGAGGAATACCCCTACTACCTCGGTTACGGCGACGAGCGCGGAGCCGGCGACGGCCACGGCTTCAATCTCAACCTGCCGCTGGCCGCCGGGACGCGCTACGACCGCTACCGCGAGGCGCTCGACGCCGCTTGCGCCGCCGTCGAGGCGTTCGGCGCCGACGTGCTCGTCATCTCGCTGGGCGCCGATACGTATGAGGGCGATCCCATTTCCAACTTCGCGCTTACGAGCCCGGACTTCCTCCGCATCGGCGAGCGCATCGCCCGCCTCGGCCGGCCGACGCTGTTCGTCATGGAGGGCGGCTACGCGGTCTCCGCCCTCGGCGAAAACGTGGTAAACGTGCTCGCCGGCTTCGAGGAGGTCGCGCCGTAGCCCACCGGCCAGCCTTCGCGCTTTCGAAAACGGTGCCGTAGGGCTGAGCGGAGGGCGCCCGTGTCTACCGCCACGGGGTGTTAGGCGAGTCTTAGCTCCGCCTGGCAATAGGGGCAGCTGTACATCCTGGTTCCCTCTGGGACGGACACCGGGGCGCCGCAGCCGCGGCAGTCGATGTCCGGGGCCGCGGTGTTGGCCACGAACCCGCAGGCCTCGCAAAGCACCCGCTCGGCGCCCTCGACCGTCTCGAGGCCGTGGCCGCATTGGCCGCAGTTTCGCCGCACGGTTTTCGGATCGGGGACGTGGTCGTAGACGGCACGCAAGCCCGTAGCGTCGAGGAGCTCGTTCGCGGTGGCCTCGTCCAGGTAGGGGAGCCAGCCCTGCACGAAAGCGGATCTCCCGAGCCGGAGGGCGAGCTCGCGGGTCAGGTCGTCGGGGTGACGCTCGAGCAGGCCCTCTGTTTCGACAAGGTCCATGTTGGACTCGGTCATGTCGCGATACGCGTTGTAGAGATCCCAAAACGTGTCTGGGCGAACCTTGACGCCCTGCATGGGATTTCCGAGCCAGCGCAGGGTCCGTATGGCGTGATTCATGTCGGCTTCGAGGCGCTTGCCCTCCTCGTTGAAGGCCGCGTAGGTCGCGATCGTCGCCTGGTATTCCAGGACGGCGTCGCGGTAGCGAGGATCACCGATACGGGGTGAGTACGATTTCGGGCACAGCTCGATGTGCTTTTCGATGAGCTCGCGCTGAAGCTCGAACAGCGCGTCGCGGTCGTTTTTCAGCGTGGCCTCTTCGATTCGGGGCGTTAGCGCGACCTGCAGCGACTCGTAGGCCGGCCCGGGCGGCGTCTGCGCCTCCATGGCGAGCTGAATGTCGTAGTCGGCGAGCGTCGCGCAGTAGTCGCAGTACACATACGCCGTCCGCGGCGGGGTCGCCTTCGCCCCGCCGCAGACCCGACAGCGTACCTTCTTGATGTAAGCCATCTGCTAAAGCACGCGCTCGCGCTGCTCGGTGTCGTAGGCCACGGGGATGCAGCTTCCGTAGGTGGCGGCGAAGGCGCAGAAGTAGCGACCGTGAACGGTCGCGCACTGGATCTCGGCCACCGGGTATTCGGTGACCTTTTCGCCCGTGGCCGGATCGAGGTGCCACCAGGACTGCTTGTTGCCCTCGTGCCAGTGGTGATCTTCGGGTTTGGGCGAGTGAGGCGCGAGGATGGCGCTTCCGGTCGAAAGGATGCTCACTTCCACGCGGCGGCCGCCGAGCCCCTCGGCCACCCATTTTTGCGGTAGCGCGGTGCGCTGGTCGGAGATCGCCGGAGCCGGGCCGAGATCGTAGCCCGTGACGATGAGCTTCTCCGTGCCCTTGCTCTTACGGTGGGCGATCGCCAGTGTGTCGCCCGCCCTCACCATGCCGCAAAACTCGTAGCCCTCGGCCGGCGGGGGAATCGGCGTGGCGAGCACCGGGCCGGGACCGGACGCTCCGCGCTTTCCGCCTCCGTCGTCGCCGCCGCCGCCGCCGCCGCCGAAAAGTCGCGCGAAAAAGCCCTTTTTCTTGGGCGGCTCGGGCTCGGGCTCGGGCTCCGGCTGGGCGGCGGGCTGGCCGCCGCCGAGCTCCACGAACACGACGCGGTCGCGCTCACCGACCACGAGCATGCCAGTCGGCAAGAGGTAGGCGCCCTGCCGCGAGTCGTCGCTCTTGTCGCCCATGGGAAGCTCGCGCTGCCGCCCTCCCTCCTCTTTGATCGCCGCCTGCACGATGCGCTTCTCGGACAGCGTCTGCATGTCGTAGATATGGACGTTCGTGCAGTCGTTGTCGTCATCCTCGGCCAAAAGCGCGAACTCGCCCTCGCCGAGCGCGATGGAGACGTCGCCTGTGCTCTCCAACAGCGGCTGGTTTTTCGCCGCGTCCCAGGCCACGAACTTCTCGTCGCGCCCCATGCGCTCGCTCTCGTCTTTGACCACGAAGCAAACGAGGTTGGGGATGTCCGGCCAGGCGTGCTCGAGCCTTGCGTCTTGGAAGCTCTTGACGAGCCGCCCCGTCTTCGCTTCGACCACGTGCGCCGACTCGTCTTCGCACTGAAACGCGACGTAGCCGCCGCGGACGAGGATCGTGGGCGCCGCGTCGTCGTGATCGCAGGTATCCCATCCCTCGATCGCGTCGGGGAGCTCGAGCGACCAGATGTCACTCCCGTCCTGCGGGCTCAGGCCCCGCAACACGCGCGAGTTGTCAGTGGTGGCCACCAAAACGCCGTCGGCGAGGGCAAGCTTGGTGGAAATTTGGCCCCTGCGCGCCCGCCACATCGCCTTGCCGCTCGGGATGTGAAGCGCCACGAGCTCGTGGTCCATGTCATCGTCATCGCCCTGCTGGGTGGCGATGGCGATGAGGTCCAAGTGCCCGTCGCCGTCCAGATCGAGCCACGCGATCGTATCGTGGGCGGCTTCCTTGCGGCTTGCCAAGACCTCGCTACCGAGCTCCGTTTGGGAAAACGGAAACCCGTGCCAATTCTGAAACATCGGATGCCCCATGCCGCGTCGCTCCTTTGGCAAGAATGTCAATGTGAATTCAGGGGAGCGTAGCGAGGCGCCATGAGCGCCCGCAAGCATGCGAGGCTTTAAAGTCACGCGGGGAGGGCAGAACGAGGCCCGGCGTCACATTGCGGCGACGAGGCGGCGCAGGAGCAGGGCGGAGCTCGCGGCGACCTCGTGGACAAACGCATGAAAGTCCATTTGCGACGTGGAGCCCGCCAGATCGGAGAGCGCGCGGATGTTCAGCCAATCCACCCCGAGCACCCGGCACGCCTGCCCGAGCGCGCCGCCTTCCATCTCCACCGCGAGCGCGCCAAAGCGCGCGTGGATCTCGGCGCGCCGTTTTTCGCAGCCGATGTACTGGTCGCCGCTGGCTACGGTCCCGTAGGCAATTTTCGGAGTGCGCCCGGTGCCGCCGGCTCGAGCGCTCAGCGGTTCCAGCTCGACGGCGGAGAAGGCGCGCTCCGCCGCCGCCGCGAGGTGGGACGAGCACTCGAAGCCAAACTCGTCGGTCGGGTTGAAAAACGGGACGTGGCCGGCCTGGTAGGGGGAAAACTCCCCGCTAGAGGCTACCCCGGCGTCGTGCTGAACGGCGCGCGTGCCCACCACCACGTCGCCGATACCGAGCCCGGGATCCACGCCCCCGGCGACACCCGACAAGAGGATCGTCCGCACGCCGAATCGCTCGACGAGGAGCGAGGCCACTACCGCCGTGTTGACCTTGCCGATGCCCGCTTCCGCGAGCACGACATCATGTCCCTCCAAGGTTCCGCGCACGCAGCCGAACGGGACGCCTGCCTCGGGCGTGGGCGCCGTCATGGCGTCGCGGATGTGATCCCACTCTGGGGGGATGGCGCATAGCAGTGCGATGGGCATGGGCGCCGGATTGTAGCCGAGCGGGGGCGCGGGCGCCGACTAGCGGCTGTCGGCGCGCCCGTTCCAAGACTGGGTGCAAAGCGGGCGGTCGTCGCGGTAGTGCTCCGCGATGAGAATGAGCTGATGGACGCGATCGCCGCGGATCCGCCCGGCGATCGAATAGGCGGCCTCGGCGTCGTCGATCGGGCTGTCTTGCGTCTGGACTTCCGCGCGAAACCGGCCGCCGCGTCGCTTTTCGCCGGTCATCTCGGGAATCGTCGACAGCCGGGCGGCGATTTCATCGTCCCCCGCCGAACGCAGGGTGAGCTCTTCGGTGTCCAGCGTGATCGCGTCGGCGTCGCAATTGTTCGCGACCTCCGTGAGCGCCACAGGGTAGGTGCCGGACAGCTCCTCGCCCACGGCCACGGCGGGGTAGCTGAGCACGACCGACAGGGCCGCCGCGGCGATGGTATGCGTCATTGCCTTCATCATGGCCTCCCCTTGGTCCGACGCTCCGGCAAAAGTTTCATTCAGATCGTGTCCTCGCTGCCGCGCAGCCGGACGTCGCGGCGCTGCCTTTGAGGCTTAGCTACCTAGCATCCCGGTCGAATACGCGCGCCGTGGCCGACGCGGTCGCGGTCGAGGTATGTCGGTAAATGTAGGCCGTGTGCTGGGATTTGACGTCGGCGCTTTCCCGCGCGACCACAGTCACGCGGTTGGTACCCGGCCACAGCGGGATCTCCGAACGGAACGCGAGCTCTGCGGGCGTCTCGCTGCCCCGGTTACTCTGGTAAAAGACCTTGCGGCTGTCGATGTTCTCCTCGCGGTTCGAAACGAAGATATAGACGTCTTCAACGCCGCTGTTGTCGGTGACCGTGCCGTCGAGGGTGTAGGTGTCCGCGCGCGTTTCGTAGCTGGGAAAGCTGAGATCGAGCCTCGGCGGCACCACCTGCCAGTGCGGCTCGATCGCGCCGGTCCGTGCGGGGCGGCGGCTTTGGCTCACGCCGTCCGCGCGCACGAACCCCGGCCGACCGTCCTCGATCTCGATGCGCAGCCAGTCGCCCAGCGCGCCGGTGACGGGGAAGCTGGTCCCCTCGCTGGCCGAGGCCACACGCCCCGAGGCCCTAGAAGCGCCCTGGTAAATCGGCAGTCCGTCCTCCCGGGCGCGTGCAAACCCGCTGCGATCCGCGGGGCCTGCCGAGGGCGAGGCGATCGGGTACACGAGCGTGTCGCTCACGCTCTCTCTGAGCACGCGATCGCTCACGTTCATCTCGACGACCACGTCCGACGCGTCCACGGAGTCCGCCACATCGAAGACGAACTCCACCGTTTCGGTGGCGTCGGGCTCGAGCTCACCCAACTCGAAGCGACCCTGGCGCACGGTGAGGTCATCGCCCGACGTGTTTCGCAAGATCGCCGCGGTGTCCCGGGCGGCGCCCTCGCCCTCGTTGCGGATCGTGACGCGGAGCCGCTGGCGCTCGCCCTCCTGGACGAGGCCGTCGCCGTTCCCCTCGTCGATGAGCTGGTGGCTGTAGGCGAACACCGGCCGCTCGGCCGCCTCGATACGCGCTTTGAGGGGCAGGGCCCGCGCCGGCGCGTCGCGGGCCGAGCGGACCTGAAAGGAGAGTACGTCGATCCGATCCCGCGCGCTGTCGGGTACGCTGAGCGTCGTGGTCCAAGATTCTGACTCGCCGGGCTCGATGCGCCCGAAAACGAGCTCCACGTCGCGGAACAGGCTGTAGTCGGCCTCCTCGACCCGAGCGTGGACCTGGTAGGCGGTGCCGGACCCGACGTTTTCGATCTCGCCGACGACCTCGACCTCGTCGCCCGCGCTGATCACCCCACCCGGTGCTTCGATCGAAAACTCCGCATCGAGCCTGGGTGTGCCGGTCGCGTCGTCGGGCGGCGCAGACCAGTCTACGTCGATTTCATTCAGGGCATCGGCGAGCTTGTCCCGCTCGCGAGCGGCCTCCGCGCGGAGCAGCGGTCTGGCGCGCTCGAAGATCTCGCTGCGGCTCGGGCTGTCTGACTCCGCGAGAATCCGCCTGGCGAGCTCGACGGGAATATCGCCAGCGGCGGCGCCCTCCGCGGTGGGCGCGCCGGGCGGAGGCTCATCCGGTAGCTCGCCGGACTGATCGACGTCGCCTGGCGGCTCACCCTCCTCGTGCACGACCTCGGCCTCATCCCGTTCGAGCTCATGGAGGTAGCGGAAACTCGTTTTCGGGGTTTTGGCCGGACTCGCATACTCCGAGTCGAGATGAGCCTTGAGATCGCTCTCCCGGTGACGCCGCGTGGGCGGCAGCAGCCTCACCAGCCCGCTCATCCTGTCCGGCGGCGGCACCAGCATGCGGTGAAGCTCGATGTCGGGAACGATTCCGCGCGATTGGATCGATTGATCTCCAGGTGTGAGGTACTCGGCGATGGTGAGCTTGAGCTTTGACCCGTCGTCGTTGTCGTACAGGATCTGTACGGAGCCTTTGCCGAACGTGTTGGAGCCGAGCACGAGCGCCCGGTCCAAATTCTTCAGCGACCCGGCCACGATCTCCGACGCAGAGGCAGACACCCCGCTCACGAGCACCGCCATCGGCAGCTCGGTTTCGCTGTCGTCGCTCGTGGCGCGGCGCGGCTCGCGCTCGCGCCCGCCCACGGTGGTGACCAGCGTGCCCTGGTCGACGAACAGATCCGCGACCAACACCGCTTGCTCGAGCAGGCCTCCCGGGTTCTGGCGAAGGTCCAGGATCCAGGCCTCGGCTCCATCATCCCGGAGGTCGTCCATGTGTTGACGGAGCTCGTCTGCGGTGCGGCTGGCGAATTGACCGACATTCAGGTAGCCGACGTTCCCAGTGAGGAGTTCGGTTTCCACGGACGGGACCTGAATCCTTTCGCGGGTGAGCTCGAACTCGAGGAGCTCGTCTTCGCCTTCGCGCTCGATGGCGATCGTGACCTCGCTCCCCGGTGTGCCCCGCATGCGATCCACCGCTTCCTGCAGGGTGAGGTTCTCCGTCACCTCGTCGTCGATCTTGATGACGTGATCGTCCGCCTCGACGCCGGCGCGCATGGCCGGCGTGTCGTCCATCGGCTCGACGACGGTGAGCTTCTGGTCGCGCATTTCGATGACGATCCCCAGTCCCCCGAACTCGCCGCTCGTGCTCGCGTCCATCTGCCGGGCCATCTCCGGATCGAGCAGAGACGAGTGCGGATCGAGCGTGGCGAGCATGCCGTTGACGGCGGCGTACTCGACCGCCGCGAGATCGGCGTTTTCGGGGATGTGAGACTCGATGAACCGAAAGATCTTTTTGAGCTTGCCCGACAGCCGCCACGGCGAGTCCACGCCGGCCGTGGAAAACGCGCGACTTTCGTCCTTTACGTGGATCACGAACTCGTTGGCGTCTTCATTGACCTCGATCATGACCTCGGGGATGTCGCGCTGAACGGCGTCGAGCGCGCCATAGAGCATCGCTTGGGGATCGATGCGCCCCGGATCGACGTAGCTGTCGCGAATGCGCACGAGGGTTCGATTGAAGATCTCGAGCGCGGTGAGGTTGTGCTCCTGTCGCGCACCGTGGGCGGTCGCGCCGGGCGCAGCCCGGACCTCCCGGTCCCCCACGCCGAACCCGACGAGGCCCTGCGGGGACGGCTGCGTGAAAGACAGTAGGAGCGCCGCCGCGGCCGACGCCGCGATGATGAGCCCGCTAGGCAAGAGCCGACGACGCATGGCTCCAGTATACGACCTCGGGTCGTGGCGGGCCACGGCCCCGCCAAATCCGCGCGCGCGTGCGGCCTTACGTGGCTTCTGGCAGCCCACCGAGGGAGCGGACGACCATCACGATGCCGAGCGCGAGGATGGCAAGGACGAGCAACCGATGTAAGGAGCCTCCGGACACGCGGGCCGCGAGCGAGGCGCCCGCGAGCCCGCCGGCGGCCATGCTCGGGAGCAACACCGCGGCGAGCGTCCAATCGATCGCTCCGGCAAAGGCGAACACGATCGCGGCCGCTCCCGACGAGACCAGGTTTACGACCTTGGTGGCGGCGATCCCCTCGAGCAGAGATGTGCCGAAACATGCGACGCAGACGAACGTCAAGAGGGTGGCGTATCCGCCGGAAAACAGGCCGCTGTAAATCCCCAATGCGAGGGCGAGCGCGTAGCCTAGGACGAGGAGCCGCCGCGACGGGTGGCTGGGAGCGCGCCCGAACTGTGGACGCGCGGCCAAAAACAGCGCGAGGCCTAGCATCGCGACCCCGATGACGACCTCGAGCGCGAGCACAGACATGGACAGGGCCGCCGCTGCGCCAAGCGCGCCGGCGGGCAGGCTCATCGCGGCGAGAGGGAGCGCCGGGCGCGCGGAAAGCGCGCCCGCGCGGGCCAAGCGGGCCGCGGCTGCGCCGCTCAAAGCTGTGAGACCGGCGATATTCGTCGCCACGGCGGTGTGGGGATCGACGCCCAGGACGATGAGCGTGGGCACGGTAAACAGCGACGTGCCGCCGGCGATCGCGCCCAGGCCCGAGGCGATCGACGCGACGGCGACCATGACGACGAGCTCGGCCGCGGTCATGGGCGGGTGTCGCGCGGGGGCGTGTGGCTATATCGCCGCTTCATGGCGTCAGGGCGAGCTTCCGGTTAATTGTCGTCGCGACTGGTCTCGTCGCGACTGGTCTCGTCGCGACTGGTCTCGTCGCGACTGGTCTCGTCGCGATCGACGATGACGATGCGGCCCTCGAACCGAAGCCGGCGCGCCTCTTCGTAAAGCTCGCCGCGCCGGTGCGCGGGCAGGCTTTCGCGAAGGCTCTCGAGCCTGGCGATGAGGGCGTCGAGCTCGCGCGCGGCCGCCGACGCGAGGCGCATGAGCTCTTCGCGAACGCGGCGCGACAGCGCGGGCGACGCTCCGTCCGTCGACACGGCGAGCTTGAGCGGGCCGCGCTGGACGAGCGCAGGCATGGCGAAGTCCGAGACGGCGGGGCGATCGTGGACGTAGACGAGGCGCCCGCGCGCGCGAGCGGTCTGCGCGAGGCGATCGTGGATCGCTTCGGGGGGGCCGCTCGGATGGACGACGACTGCCATACAATCCGAGAGCGGGTCGGTGTCGTGGTCGGCCTCTGCGAGTTCCGTCGCGGCGCTGTCTGGCAGGCGCACGACCTCGGCTCCGGCGGCTGTTAGCCTATCAGCCCGTTCGCTCGCCCCGGGCCCGTCGCCCACGACGGCCACGCGCCGCCCGGCGACGTACAGGGAAATGGGTAACGCGGGTCGCCGCGCCATGCTAAAGCATACCACCTCAGGTTAGGTATACTCGACCGAACGAATGCCCGAACGAGATGCCAAGCGCCAAGCGTCGCGCCTCCGGAAGGGGGCTCGTAAAGAGCCCGAGCGCGAGGCAGAGCCCTCCTCCGAGAGGCCCGGCGACGACCGCGAAGACGCCGACCAGCGCACAGGCGGCGAGGACGGCGAGGACGGCGAGGACGTCCTCGTTCCCGACGTGATAGACGATCCCGCGGCGGAAGGCGGTGACGGTGAATCTATCGATGAAGCTCTTGGCGAGATCGTCGATTCCTCGATCGACGGGGACGCCTCGGGCGGGGAGGAGCGCGCGGCGCTCATCCGGCGCGATCCGCTCACTGCGTACGTGCAAGAGACGCGGCGCCACCGCCTGCTTAGCCGCGAGGAAGAGCACGACCTGGCGGTGAAATGGGCGGAGCAGGGCGACCCCGGCGCGGCGCGCCAGCTCATCGAGGCCAACCTGCGCCTCGTCGTGAAGATCGCCTACGAATACCGCCGCGCCCACCGGAACCTCTTGGACCTGATCCAGGAGGGAAACATCGGGCTCATGCAGGCGGTGAAGAAGTACGATCCCCATCGCGGGGTGAAGCTGTCCTCTTACGCGGCGTGGTGGATCAGGGCGTACATCCTCAAGTTCATACTGAACAACTGGCGGATGGTGAAGCTCGGCACCACCCAAGCGCAGCGGAAGCTGTTTTTCAACCTGCGCAAGGAAAAGGACAAGCTCGAGCAGCTGGGGATCTCCGCCGACACGAGGCAGCTCGCCGAGCGCCTGGACGTGAGCGAAAAGGAGATCATCGACATGGAGCGGCGCCTCGCCGCCCCCGACGCGTCGCTGGACGCGCCCATGGGGGGCGAAGACGGCGAGGGCGGCGCGCGCACCCGGATGGACTTCATGGCGGGCAGCGACGAGGGGCGCCCCGATCTCACGGTGGAGCAGGGGGAATTCTCCACGCTCTTGCGCGCAAAGCTCGAGGCGTTCGCCGACGGGCTCGAGGGACGCGAGGAGACGATCTTCCGCGAGCGGTGGCTCACCGATGAGCCCCTCACCCTGCAGGAGATCGGCGACCGCTACGGGGTGAGCCGCGAGCGCGCGCGCCAGCTCGAAAAACGGCTCCTCGGTCGCCTGCGCACCTACCTCGAGAAGGAGCTGGGCACGGCCGTCGATATCGGCGCGCTCGGCGGGGAGTGACCGGCCCGTTGCTGTCCGTCGTCGGCACGCCGATCGGAAATCTCGAAGACATCACCTACCGCGCGGTGCGCACGCTGCGGGAGGCCGACATCGTGGCCGCCGAGGACACGCGAAAGGCGCGCCGGCTGCTTTCGCACTTTGCGATCCCGGCGCCGCGCGTCGTGTCTTACTTCGAGGGCAACGAGGCGGCCCGCACTGACGAGCTTCTAAACGAGCTCGGCGCGGGCGCCCGGGTGGCGCTCATCGCCGAGGCGGGCATGCCGCTCATCTCGGATCCGGGCGAGCGCCTCGTGGCGCGGGCGGCGGCGGCGGGCGTGCCGACCGAGGTCGTCCCCGGCCCCGTGGCGGCGGTGTCGGCGCTCGCGGTGAGCGGGCTCCCGGCATCGGCGTTCTTGTTCCTGGGGTTTCCGCCCCGGGAGGCGGGACAGCGGCGGGCGAGCTTCGGCGCGCGGCGGGCAGAGCCGGCGACGATGATCTTCTACGAGGCTCCCGCGCGCGTCGGCTCGACCCTCGCAGACCTCGCCGAGGTGTTCGGTGGCGACAGGCGGGCGGCGCTCGCGCGCGAGCTCACCAAGGTACACGAGGAGGTCGTCCGGGGCACGCTCGGCGAGCTCGCGAGCCAATTTTCGAGCCATCCGCCGCGCGGGGAGTGCACGCTCGTGGTGGCGGGCGCGCCACCTGGGAGCCTCCCCGCAGGCGAGATCGACGTGGAGCGCGAGCTCGGTGAGTTATTGGACGCGGGCTTCGGCCCCAAGGACGCCGCCGCCCGCTTGGTCGTGCGGACCGGCCTGCCGCGCCGCCGTTTGTATCAACTCGCGCTCTCGCTCCGCCGGCACAAGACGTGATCGGTCGCCGGCGGCCGCGCGCTCACAGGCCCGCTTCGCGATCGCGCAGCCCGAACTCCTTCATCTTCATCTGCAGGCTCTTTCGGCTGATCTTGAGCCGCCTGGCGGCCTGGGTGACGTTGCCGCCGGTCTCGTCGAGCGCCTTGACGATGAGCTCGCGCTCCACGCGGCTGGTCTCCGCGCGCACGATCTCCTTGAGCGAGTGCGCCCCGCTCACCCCTCGCGGTTCGCCGGCGGGCTCCGCGGCCGCCGCCAGGGGCTCTTCGCTCTCTCCGCGGATTTCGGTCGGCAGGTCGGCCAGCTCGATGATCTCGGTGGTGGAAAACAGCATGGTGCGCTCCAAGACGTTCTCGAGCTCGCGGATGTTGCCGGGCCAGGCGTGCTCGCACAGCGCGCGCATCGCGTCGGGGGCGATCTCCACGACCCGTCGCCCGAGCCGCGCGTTGAACTTGGCCAAAATGTGGGACGCCAGAAGCGGCAGGTCGCTTAGCCGCTCGCGCAGCGGCGGGATGCGGAGCGGGACGACGTTGAGCCGGTAGTACAGGTCCTCGCGAAAGTTCCCCGCCCCAACCTCGCGCTCCAGGTCGCGGTTGGTCGCGGTGATGAGGCGCACGTCGACCCTGAGGGTCTTGATGCCGCCCACGCGCTCGAACTCCGACTCCTGGATGGCGCGAAGCAGCTTCACCTGCATCTCCACGGGGATCTCCCCGATCTCGTCGAGGAACAACGTCCCGCCGTCGGCGAGCTCGAAGCGCCCCGGCTTGGAGCTCACGGCGCCAGTGAACGCGCCCTTTTCGTGGCCGAAGAGCTCCGACTCCATGAGGTCTTTGGGGATGGCGGCGCAGTTGATCTTGATGAAGGGGTGATCGCGCCGGCTCGAGTGGCTGTGAAGCGCCTTGGCCACGAGCTCTTTACCGGTGCCCGACTCGCCGCTTATCAGCGCCGTGGACGGGGTGTCGGCGACGGTTTGAATCACATCGTAGATGGAGCGCATCTCCGGGCTGTCGCCCACGAGGCCGAATCTGCCGGCCGCTTCATCGTCCTTGGACAGGCGCACCCGCGGGGTTTCGGCGTTTTTCTGGCTCTGGCGCGCGGCCTTGTCGACGATTTGGCGGATCTGCTCCTGCTCGAAGGGCTTTTCGATGTAGTCGAACGCTCCGGCTTTGACGGCGGTGACGGCGCTGTCGACGGTGCCGAATGCCGTGATCATGATGACCGGCGCCCGCATCTGCGCGGCGGACACGTGCTCGAGGACTTCCATCCCGCTCGCCTTGGGCATCTTGAGATCGGTGATGACGACGTCGATGGTGTCGTCGAGGCGCTCCAATGCCTCGGCGCCGTCGGACACGGCGACGACCTCGTATCCGTCGCGCGTGAGGATCGCCGCGAGCACCCGACGCAGGTTCGGCTCGTCGTCGGCGACGAGGATTCGCGACGCGGCAGCCATGACGCCACTGTACAACACGTCGTGGGAGGCGGCGCCGGCCCCTTGGCCGGGGGCCTAGGCGGGAGGCCGCGCAGGCGAAGATCCGGATCGCCCTCACCGCGGCGGGTCGAGTCTCATCCCGCGCGCTCGTGAAGGTTATTCAAAGTCATTCACGCGGTCGTGGGAGGTAGCAGCATGTGCCGCGGGGTCGGCGAACGCGGCGTCCTCTGACGCCCCGCCCGCGTCTTCGAGCGAGGGCGGGGCGCCGCCCGCCTGCTGAGGCGCCGCGGCCGCTGCCTCGTCCGCCATCGCGGGGAGCACCACCGAGAAGGTCGCGCCGCGGCCCGGCTGGGACCGGACCTCGATGGCGCCGCCGTGCTGGTTGACGATGCGCTGGCAGATGGCGAGCCCGAGGCCGCTCCCCTTTTCCTTGGTCGTATAAAACGGAATGAACAGGTTGGGGATCCGGTCCCGCGGGATGCCCTCGCCCTCGTCTCGAAACCGGATCTCGGCAAACGATCCGTAACCGAGCCGGGACCTGAGCCGGCGGGCTGTCGCGATCGTCAAGGTTCCTCCGGCTTCCATCGCCTGGACGGCGTTTAGCCCGAGGTTGAGAAACACCTGGTGGAGCTGCTCCGGGGACCCGAGCACATCCGGGAGGCCGCCGGCCAGGTCGAGCTCCACGGACACGCCGGCCTCCTCGGCAGAGGTCTCGAGGAGCTGCACGGTCTTGCGCACGACGTCGCTCACGTCGACGGCGACTTGCTGGTGCCGGTCACCGCGCTCGGGGCGGGCGTATTGCAGAAACTGCGTGACGACCTCGTTTAAGCGATCGGCCTCTTCGACGATGATCGTCAAGAACTCGCCCGTATCAGCGGATTCGATCGGCTTTCCGTCGGGGCCGACGAGCAGCTGGGCGGCGCCCTTGATCGCCCCGAGCGGGTTTCGAATCTCGTGCGCGAGGCCCGCGGCCATCTCGCCGATCGCAGCGAGGCGGTCGCGCTCCTTGACCCGCTCGTAGACCTGCGTGGCCTCGATCGTGCGAGCGGCCTGGGTCGCGAGCTGCCGGAACATGTCGATGTCGTCGAGATCGAAGGCCCCCTCCATGCGCTCGTCGCGGACCGCGAGCATGCCGAGGAGCCACCAGCCGCCGGCGTCACCGGACGAGCCGAGAATCGGGACGACGAGGCTGGTCTCCATCTCTTCGAGCACGGCTTGCCGCTGCTCGATGTCTTCCTTGGCGGCGCTCGTCGCGTCCGGGCTCCCGGCCTCCATGTCGTGGAGCTCGCGCTTGAGCCCCTCGCTGTCGATGTAGGTCTCGCGCAGCCGGTCGAGGAACGACCGGTGCCCGGCGGCGTCGATGCGATCCGCCGGGCGCGCGCCGTAGTGCCCGGCGAGGTCGTAGCCGGTGCCGTCGGCGTCGATGAGGTAGACCGACGCGTGCGTCACGCGGCGCGACTCCTCGAGCGCGGCGACGATTCGCCTTACCATCTCCCCGACGTCCACCACGTTGGCGAGCTCGCGCCTAAGCGCGTGCAGTCGCCCGCGCAGCTCGTGGCGCTGGCGCACGAGCCAGCGGTTAACCACGTTCTCGAGGCGGTTTCGCACGGGCTCGAACAGGATCAGGATCACGAAGGAGGCGACGAGGGCGTTGAGCATGAACAGCTCCTCCTCGCCGCCGCCGACCCACACCACGAGCACACCGTAGACCGCCCACAGGAGCACCACGAGCGTGCCGAGGACGGCCATCTTGCCCACCAGCTCGTTGAGATCGAGCAAGCGGTAGCGGAACAGCGTCTGCGACAGAAAGTAGAGATAAAGGATCGTAAAGACGTTTCCGATCGCCGGCCACGCGGGATCGACGGCGGGCAGAAGGTCGGTGAGCGCCAGCGTGGTGGCGACGAACCCTCCGAGCATGAGGTAGCGGATCCGGGTGCGCTCCACGCGCGTGACCGTCGCGCGATACTGCACGTATAGGTCGTATACGCAGCGGTACAGCGCGCCGAAGACGTAGGCCACGAACGGGATTTGAAACCACGCCTCACCGTGGATCGGTTGGATCAGGGCGGAGTACAAAAGCGCCGCGTAGGCGATGATCGTCCAGAACATCGTCACGCGCGGCGGCTTGCGAGTGCCCCCGATCGAGGGCTCGGCCAAAAACGCGCGGAAAAAGCGCAGCGCCGTCGGCGGGATGGTCGCGGCGGCCAGCAGGGCGAGCCAGGCGGCCACGGGCTCCGCGGTGGCCATGTCGATGAAATTGCAAAGGTGCCAGGCGGCGATCGTGAACGTAAACGCCGCGAACGCAGTATAGGTGCGCCGTGTCCGGTCGCGGAGCAGGACGGACAGGCCGATCGCCAGCGTGACGAGCGACGCGAGGAGGGCTGAGACGGCGAGGAGATCCACGGCGGAGGCAGGTGGCGCGCGCCCCTGCCCTTCGAGGCTACGTCAGGGTATTCGCCCCTGCAATCGAGCCCCTCGCGCCCCGTTGCCGGAGGGCATGTCATCGTCTAGGCTGCCGCGTGTGGCAGGCAAACCCGAAACAAGCCCGCGCCTGATCGCCGTGGGCAGCGGGAAGGGCGGTGCGGGAAAGACGCTGACCGTTGCCAACGTCGGAATCTTTCTGGCCACCCTCGGAAAGCGCGTCGTCGTCGCCGACGTCGCCTTCGGCAGCGCCGCGCTCCACACGTTCGTCGGGCTCGAGCGGCCCCGCCGGACGCTGCGCGAGCTGTGGCAGCGCGGCGGCACGAACGAGCTTTCCGAGCTCGTGACGCCCACGCCGATCCCGGGGCTCTCGCTCGTCACCGGCGAGGTCGAGCCGAGCGCGCCCGGCGGCGCTCCAGCCGAGTACATGCACAGACTGCTGAGCGCGCTCAGAGAGCTCGCCGCGGACTACGTCCTGCTCGACCTCGATACCGGCCCCGGGACGCCGATCTTGGATCTCTTTTTGGGCGCCGATGTGAGCATCGTGATGATGGGGCCCGATCCCGCCGCCGTGGAGCTCGGTTACGGGTTTTTGCGCGCGGCCTTCGGCAGGCGCCTCGAGCGCGCGCAGCTCGATCGCGAGCTCGATCTTTCGCAGCCGGAGCTGCGCCACTTCGCCGGTGGCCTCGCGACGCCGCGCGACATCTACGACTCGGCGCGCCGCACGGACGAGGACCTGGCCGCTCGCATCGAATCGGAGATGTTGGCGCTCAGGCCGCGAATCGTCATCAATAACGCCCGGTCCAAAGCAGATATGGACATCGGACCCGCCATCGCCACCGCGGGGTTCCGGCGGCTCGGTTTGCCGCTCACCCATTTGGGGCACATCGAATACGACGACGCGGCGTGGGTTTCGCTGCGCCGCCGACGTCCCTTGCTCGTCGAGCACCCCGAGAGCCGCGCCGCCAAGTCCATCGAAAAGCTCACGCGGCGCCTCGTGGCGCGCGAGACCGAAAAGCAGTTCGTCTCGGTGGCCGTGGGCGGCAGCTACTACGAGCTGTTCGAAGTCGAGCCGACGGCGAGCGAGGAGGACATCCGGCGGGCGAACCGGCGCGCCCGGTCGATCTACGGCAAGGAGTCGGTCGTGGTCGGCGGTCTGTACAGCACCGCGCAGCTCGAGGAGCTCCACGCCCGGTTCGACGAGGCCTACGAGACGCTGATGGACCCCGCCAGGCGAAAGGCCTACGACCAGGCGCTGTTCCCCGGCGGGGTGCCGCCGTCCGCGGCGGCGCGGGAGACGCTCGAGTCGCGCGGCGCCCTCGCCGTGCAGAACGAGGCCCCGCCGCCCGAGGAGCGCCCGCCGATGCCGGAGCTCAGCGACGACACCGAGTATTCGGGCGCCCTGCTCCAGCAGGTGCGTGAGTCGCGGGGGATCGACCTGCGCGAGATCTCCGAGCGAACGAAAATCGGCCTGCCGTACCTGGCGGCCATCGAGTCCGAGAACGTGGACAAGCTGCCGGCAAACGTCTACGTGCGCGGGTTTTTGGTCCAGTACACGAGGATCCTCGGACTCGATCGCGACCGGGTCCTCGAGACCTACCTGCCGCGCCTCGAGCGCGCGCGCGCCGAGCAGGAAGCCCTGGAGCCCTAACGGCGCCCGCTCGCTACCCACGGACTTCTTGACGGGTTTGGATCGGGCACCTACGATGAGCTCTCGATGCCGGATCCGATCGACAATCCCAAGCGCGCTCGCCAGCTCGCCCGCGCTATCGCCTCTGACCTCACGCTCTATCACGAGGCGAAGATCCTCGAAGGGATCGGCAGCGACTCCCTGTTCGAGGTCATGAGCGAGGAGATCGAGGAAGGGCGAGAGCACTTCAAAAGCCGCGTAACCCCCGAAATCTACGAGCAAAACATCTACGATAGAGCCATCGTCGACGTCCTCGTGAAGTCGAAGGGGCACGTCAAGTCCAGCATCTGGTGAAGCGCTACCGGGTCTCGGGGCGCGAGGGGGGCGGCGCGGGGGAGCGTCTCGACCACTTTCTCGCATCGCGAGAACGACCGCTTACGCGATCTCAGCTGCGGCGCCTCATCGACGCCGGCCACGTTCGGGTCGCCGGCCGAGGGGTCAAGCCCGGTTATCGGCTCCGCGACGGTGACGACGTGGAGCTTTCGCTGCCGCCGCCCGAGCCCGCCGAGCTGGCGCCGCAGCAGATGGATCTCCGCGTCCTTTACGAGGACGCAGACATCATCGTCCTCGATAAACCGGCCGGGCTGGTGGTGCACCCGGCGCCCGGGCATCCCGACCGAACGCTCGTAAACGCGCTGCTCGCCCGGTGTCCGGAGCTCGGGACCGCCGGCGGCGAGGGGCGGCCCGGCATCGTTCATCGCCTGGACAAAGACACATCCGGCGTCCTCGTCGCCGCCAAAACCGAGCAGGCCTACGCGCCTTTGTGCGCCGCGTTCGCCGGCAAACACGCGCTCCGCACCTACGTCGCGGTGGTCGCGCCCCCGCCGCGCCAGACAAGCGGTACATTCTCCACCTTGTTCGGTCGCCACCCGATCCACCGAAAGCGCTTCTCCTCGCGCGTTCGGTCGGGCAAACCGGCGATCACGCACTACCGGGTCGAGCGCACCTTCCGCGACTTGGCGGCGCTCGTGACCTGCCGGCTGGAGACGGGGCGCACTCACCAGATCCGCGTTCATTTCGCCGATCACGGAAGCCCGGTGCTCGGCGACGCCACCTACGGCCGAAAACGCAGCCCGCCCCTGGCTGCCCACGCCGCGGCGCTCGGACGGCAGGCGCTGCACGCCGCTCGCTTGGAGCTGGCCCACCCTCGCACCGGCGAGTGGCTCGCCTTCGAGGCGCCGCTCCCCGAGGACCTCCAGACGCTGTTGGCTGCGCTCGGCGACCTGTAGCGCCGCCGGCGCGGCGGGAAGCCGGTTTTAGCCGCTTGGTCGGCGCTCTGCCGCGTGCGAGTATGGCCGAGGCGCAAGGCCGCCTCGCTCGGCGCGGGCAGGCTAGCTCGCGCGAAGCGGCGCCACGAAGGAAGGTTCGACGATGCGAAAGGACGCTTTGCGGGTTTTTTCCGCGCTCGGAATTGCCTCGCTCGCTCTGGCTCACAGCGGATGCTCGGGGAGCTCCGAGCCCGCCATCTGGGATCTCCAGTACGACGCCCCGACGTTTTTCGTAGGCGAGACCGACTCGATGAGCGGCAGCTTCGAGTTCGAGGCCTTGGACGGGGACCTGGACATCCTCGTCATCGAGATCGAGATCCCGCTCGAGCCGCACGAGGACGAGGGCACAGACCGGGAGGTCGTCACGCTGCCGCCGTCGGCGCTGGACAGCGCGGAGGGCGAGGAGCGCGGGACGCTCGACTGGGCGTTCTTTTTCGAGGCCGAGGTCCCGGGCCGGCACGACTTTCGTCTGTTCGTCGTAGACGAAGACGAACGCGAGTCTAACCGCCTCGAGGGCAGCTTCGACGCGGAGCTGTGAGCGAGGGCGACTTCGCTGTAGCTGTCGCCCGCAGTCAGTCAGCGCCGTCGTCGAGCGACGCCAGTTCGAGCTCGATATCGTCGAGCCGGGCGCGCGCCTCCTCGCGCCTGGCGCCGCCCCCGCCCTCCACGACGCGCTGAAAGTAGCCGCGCGCCCGTTCGAGGTTTTTCGCGATCTCCGCCGGTTCGCTCTCCCGCAGGGCGATCTCTGCATACAGCTCGGCGTAGGCGAAATAAAAGTGGGGGGGCGTCTCGCCCTGGGCGGCGAACATCCGCTCCGCGCGCGCGAGATCGCGCCTGGCCCGGGCCAGATCTCCGGTGGCCGTGGAGGTGCGGGCGGAGGTGAGGTAGAGCTCGGGGTCGGCGGTGTGCTCGCGCGCGTAGGCCTGAGCCTCGCGCTCGGCTTCCTCGGCGATCTCGCGGGCCTCGTCGCGGCGCGCCACAGCGTCTGCGGCTGATATTTCGGCCTTGCTCAAGGCGGTGGCGTGCTCGGTGGGGACCGGCGCGCCGAGCTCGGCGGCGGCGCCGCGCGCGCGCATTACGGTGCGCGCGAGCTCGGCCTTGGCGCGGGCGGCGCGTCGCCCGGCGCGGTCGGCCCGCTCCGCGAGCGACTCGACGTATTCGACGTCGTCGTCGTCCTCGGCCGGCTCGGCGGTCTCCGTCTCGATCGCGTCCGCGACTTCACGCGCTTCTGCCAAGCTCGCCTCGAAGGCGCGGGCGGCCGCGGCGGCATCCTCGAGGAGGTCCTCCAGCGCCGCGAGCGCCTCCGAATCCGGGGTGATGGCGGCTTCGGCCAGCTCGGCATCGCGCGCGCGCTCGCGCAGGCGCGCCAAGTGGGCGCGGGCCTTCGTCCGGGTCACGTCGTCCTCGTCCCGGAGCAGACTCTGAAACAGGCGCGTGGCGTCATCTGGGTGCTCGAGCGCCGCCTCGGCGATGACATCGACCGCCCGCCGCCTGACCTCGCGATCGCGCTCGCGGATCGCGCGGCGCAGGAGCGGCAATGCCTCGTCCCAGGGGAGCGACTCGATGACGGGGAGCGCCGCGCGGCGTACGCCGACGCTCGGCGAGCTCAGCATCTCGCGGGCGCTCAAGGCCGCCGCCGGGTTGACGCCGAGCCGCTGCAGCCCGACTTGCGCGGCGGCTTGGATTTCGGGCGCGGTGCGCTCGAGGCCCTCACGGAGCACCTCGATCGCTTCGTCGCTGCTGGCCCGATATTCAGCCAGCCCTCGCGCCGACGCGAACCGCACGAAAAAGTTCGGATCGCCGACGCCGACGGCAAGGACGGGGATGGTGAGCGGATTTTCGCTCAGCGTGGCGCCCTCTGCGGCGGCTTGGCGAATTTCCACGCGCCGGTGGGAGATCGCGTCATCGAGGCGGCCGAGCGCGTCGTCGTCGGTATCCAGGCGCAAAAGCGCGCCCGACGCGAGCAATCCGACGCGCGCCCGGCTGTCGGCGATCTCGCGCAGCGCATCCTCGCCCTCGGGGTCGCCGATCTCGGCCAGCGCGATCACCTGCTCCTCCTGCACCGCAGGCTCCTCCTCCTCGCGCGCCGCGCTGGCGACCTCGCGGGCGGCCTCGGGCCCGCGCAGTCGCTGGGCGCTGCGGGCGGCCGCCTTGCGGACCTCGGCGTCATCGTCGACCACCGCCGCGGCCAACAGCGGCACCGCTTCGGATTGCTCGAGGTCCCCGACCGTGCGCGCCGCCGCTGCGCGCACCGCGGCGTCCTCGGCGCCGAGTGCGCTGCGGGCCCAGTCCACGGAGGACTGGGCGAGCCGTACGGCGTCGAGGCCGGCGAGGAGGATGAGCGAGGTGGCCGCCGCGATCTCCACGGAGGCGTCGTCGTCGCCCTCCAGGCGCTCGAACAGCGGCTCGAGGTTCTCGACGTCGCCCAGCTCGCCGAGGCCCCGCGCCGCCTGGCGGCGCTCGTCTGCGTCGCCCGCGGTGAGCGAGTCGTGCATGAGGCCCGCGCCCGCGTCGTCTGCCAGCGCGGCGAGCGCCCGCGCGGCGAGCAGGCGGTTCGGGGAGTCCTCGTCGCCGAGGATGTCCTCGAGTACCTCTCGGCCCTCGTCGTAGCCGAGCCGCGCCAGCGCATCGGCCGCCGCCACGCGCGCGCCCTCGTCGGGCTCGTCCAGGGCGGCCTCGAGGGCCTCTCGCGCGCCCTCGTGGTGCAGGGCGGTGAGCTGGGCGAGCAGGGCGATGCCCGCGTAGGGGGCGATGCGGGTGAGCTCGGCCTCGCGGGCCGCGAGGCTGGTGAGCGCGCCGATTGCCTCTTCGTCGCCGGGGCCACTGAGCTCGGCGAGCGCGAGGCTCGCCTTGAACGACACAGCCAGATCGTCGGCCTGGGTGGCCTCGACGAGGCGCTGCCGGGCGTCGCTGTCGCGCAGCCGGGCCAGGGCTTCGTCGATCCACGTCTTGAGCGCGGGCCTCGCGTCCTCGCGGAGCTCGCGGAGCTCGGGGGCTACTTCGCTCGCGCCGAGCGCGCCCAGCGCGCCGGCTGCGTGGCCGCGCACCTCGTCGTCCGGATCCCGCTTCGCCGTCTCGAGCAGGGCCGGCACGCTCGGTTTGTCACGCACCGCGGCCAACCCCTCGGTAGCCTGAACGCGGTGCTCGGGGGCGGATTCGGAGAGCGCGCCTCGCAAGGCGGCCTCGGCTCGCTCGCGCATCTCGTCGATGTCGGGCTGCGCCTCGGCCTGTTCGGGCGCCTCGTCCGGGGCGTGGGGCCGAGCGTCGTCGTCGCCCAAGCCGAAAAATAAGCTCGCCGCGAGCGCGCCGCCCGCCAGGGCCAGCGCCCCGGCCGCGAGCGGGCTGCCCCACCAACGGGCGCGCCGGCCCCGGCGCTTGCCGAGCGGGCGCTCGCGGTGGAGCGTCTCGGCGAGCCGGGGCGGCAGCGACGCGGCGAGGTCCTCGATGTCGGCGAGGAGGTCGTCCGCCGTGTCGTAGCGATCGCCGACCTCCTTGGCGAGCATGCGCTCGACGACGCGTGGCAGGCCCTCGGGCGCGCCGAGCGACTCGTCGGGCTGCAGGAGCGGCGGCGCGGTGAACAGGTGATCGGAGAGGATGGCGGTGATCGTCGTGCTCGAAAACGGCAGACGGCCCGCGAACATCTCGTAGGTGATCACGCCGAGCGCGTAGATGTCGGTCCGGTGATCGACGTCGGCGGCGGCGTTGATCTGTTCGGGCGACATGTAGTGCGGCGTCCCCATGATCGCGCCGACCTGCGTGAGCGGACGCTGTTCGGGATCGCGCTCGCCCGGGCCGGTGAGCTTGGCGATGCCGAAATCGAGCAGGGTGACCGTGGTGGAGCCGTCCGCGCGCGTCCTGAGAAAGATGTTCTCCGGTTTGAGGTCGCGGTGGACGAACCCCTTGGCGTGCGCGGCCGCGAGGGCTCGGATGGTCTGCTCGAGGAACGGGTGCGCCTCGCTCCACGGTAGGGGGCCGCGCTCGATCCGGCGATCGAGGGGCTCGCCCTCGAGGAGCTCCATGACGAAGTACACGCGGCCGTCGTCGTCGCGACCGATGTCGTAGATATCGATGATGTTTTCGTGCTGGATCGCGTTGACGGCGCGCGCCTCTTGGGTGAACCGCTCCACGACCTCCTGGTTCCGGCAATATTCGAGCTTGAGAAGCTTGAGGGCGGCCCGGCGACCGAGCTGTGTGTGCTCGCCGATGTAGATCTCGCCCATGCCGCCTTCCGCCAGCTTCTGGACGATCCGGTAACCGCCGAAGTGGCGGCCGATATAGTCTGTCGGCGCGGCGGCGGAGTCGTGGTCGGGGAGCTTGTGCGTCGATCGCCGCGCCTCGTCGCGCGGCGTGTCTCGCCTCGGCGTACGAGCGACGTCGCCGACGCCGAGACGCGTTCCGCTCGCGCCCTCGTCGGCCCCCGAGGGCTCTTTGAGCTCGCCGTCGCCGACCTTCGGGGCGTCTCCGGGTGTTCCGTGCGCCTCGTCGCCGCCATCGGAGTCGCCGCGGTGTTCGCGCCCGCTTTCATCATCCGCGCCTGCGGGCGTGCCGTCGTCGCGCTCTCCTCCCCGGTCTCGATTTTCGGACATCGTGTTCTCCTGTGGCGCGGCCTAGGGCTGGCGAGGTCTCGGGTCGCCCGATCGAATCGTAAGGCCTGGGCGAGCACGCGGCGCCGCCGAGGAGATGGTAGCCGCACTGCGATGTCTTCGGAACCGGTCGCGTCGGGGTCAGGCGGCCGCGGGCGGTGGCGCGAGCGCTTGCTCTGCGAAGGGCTCGCTGCGTACGATGCCCGCGATGGTGGCGGCAAAACGACTCCGGGCGCCGGCGCGCGCAGCCTTGGCCCCGGCGCTCGTCGTCGCCCTCATCGCCGTCCCCGCGGGATATTCGCGCGCCAGCGACGCGGCCGAGGCCGCAGGCGCCGCCCCCATAGACGACGCCCCCATAGACGACGCTGAGGATCGACAGGAGCATGTCGAGATGGCTCCGAGCAGCCCGGCGGACGCCTATCGGAGCGCGGCCGATCTGGTTCGCGACGGGGAGTACGTCGATGCGCTGGCCGTCATCGAGGCCGGCCTCGATGAGTTCGAGGACTCGCTCGTTCTGCTCCGGCGCCGCGGCGAGATTCTGCTCGAGATGCGCGATTACGAGGCAGCGCTCGCGGCATACGAGGATTTCGTGCGCGCGGGCCCGCGGGGCGGGAATCTCCGCAAGGCAAGGCGCATCATCAGCGATCTGGAGAGCGCGCGGACCACGTCGATCGTGGTGACGGCCGAGCAGGGACCGGTCTCCGTCTATTTGGATTCTCGCGCTCGCGGGCGCGCCTGCGTGGCGGAGCCGAGCTGCGAGATCGGCGTGCTCCCCGGGACCTACCGGGTGCTGGCCGACAAGGAGGGCTTCGAGCCGGCGATGGCGCGGGCGAGCGTCGCGCTGGGACAGCAGGAGGCCGTGGACCTGGCTTTGACCGAGAAGCCGTCCGAGGTGGTTGTTTACGTCGAGCCCGCAGAGGCCGAGGCGCGCGTGCGGGTCGCGGGCGGCGACCTCGAGCTCGAAGCGCTGCCGGCGGGGGCGCGGGGGGCCGAGGCGGCGGCCGGGGACGATCCCGATGCCGACTCGGACGGGGCGGATGGACCCGCCGACGCGGCCGGCGACGATGCCGAGACGGACGACGACGGTGGGACCGGCGCGGCGCCGGATACCGCGGCCGGGGCGGCGGGCGAAGGCGGCGCCGAGGATGGCGCCGAGGAGGAGGCGGACCAGGACGCTGGCGACCAGGACGCCGGCGACCAGGACGCCAGCGACCAGGACGCTGAAGACACCGGCGAAGGGCTGCTCGTGACGGAGGGGCGGATCGCGTTCATGCTGCCCGCGGGCGAGCACGATCTCGCGATCTCCGCGCCCGACTTTGCGACCGAATCGCGACAGGTGATCGCGCGGCGCGGCGAGCCCGCGGAGGTTCGGGTGGAGCTCGTAGAGTTCGTGCCGCTCGCGCTCGCCGGGCCAGGCGGAGGCGCCTTGGACCCGGCGGAGGTCGAAATCCTGCTAGGGGACGAGCCGGCCGAGCTTTCAGGTGAGCACCTCGTGGCGCCGCGGTCGGGCGTCGATCGCCAGCTCCGGATCCGGGCGCCAGGGTACGAGGACGCGGCGGCGACGCTCGCGGCGGACCGGCCGGTGGGCGAGCCGCTGTCCGTGACGATGGCGCAAGCGCAGCCGGAATCTGAGCCGGTCGCCGACGCGGGCGGGCGGAGCGGGCTTCGCACTGCCACGGCCGCCGGTTTCGCCGCCGTGGGCGCCACGGGGTTCGGCATGGCGGGCGTTTTCGGGTTGGATGCCAGCTCGGCTTGGTCGGACTCGCAAGCGCACTGCGACGACGACGTGCGCTGTGACGAGGACGGCTATGGTCTGGTGCGCCGCGCGCAGCGTTCGTCGAGCCGCGCGGACGCGGCGCTCCTCGTCGGCGGCTTGGCATCGGCGGCCGGGGCGGCGCTCTACTTCGTCCCCGAGGAGGATATCGGCGGCGCACGCCTTTACGCCGCAGCGGGCGCGGGAGCGGCCGGCGTGTTGTCTTTGGCCGGGGCGACGGGGTTCGGACTTTCGGCGAGCGCTAGGTGGAGCGACGCAGACGAAAACTGCGACGTCCGGCTCGAATGCAACGAGGAGGGGTTTGCCGACGCCGACCGCGCCAGGCGCTCCGCTCGGCGGGCGAACCTCATGCTGGCCGTCGGGGGCACGGCGACGGCCGCGGCGCTCGCGCTGTGGATTTACCCGAGCTCGGCCGACTTGCCCGGATTGCCGGCGCTGAGCGCCGATCTCACCCCCGATCGGAGCGGGGCCTCGCTGTCTTTGTCCGGCGCGTTTTGAGCGCGTCTGGCGGCTGAATCGTCTCGAATCGCGGGGCGGCGCCGAGGAGGGACGTGCGCGGGGGGGCCCCGGTGCTACGCTGTGGCCGACCTCAGCCGCGGCTCCGGCAGCCGCTGGTGGCCGGCCCCGGATCGGGGGCCGTTTGCTGCTCGTTCGGGAAGGGAGGCCAGTATTTTGGACGCGAGCAAGGTGGCCGCCGTGCCCCGGTTTCTGTACGGGACGGCGTGGAAGGAAGAGGATACGCGGCGCTGCGTCGTGGCGGCGATCGAAGCGGGCTTTCGCGGGATCGACACCGCCAACCAGCGCGTGCACTACCACGAGGTGGCCGTGGGCGAGGCGCTGGCGGACCTTTATGGCCGCGGCGTCGTCTCGAGGCAAGATCTGTTCTTGCAGACCAAATTCACGCCCCGGGGCGGCCAGGATCACCGGCTCCCGTACGACGAGGCGGCGCCGCTCAAACAGCAAGTCGCGCAGTCGTTTTCGAGCTCGCTCGGCCACCTCGGTACGGACTTCGTCGACAGCTACGTACTGCACGGCCCCACGAATCCGGCGCGGCTGTCGACCGCCGACTGGGACATCTGGCGGGCCATCGAAGAGCTTCATCGCGCGGGGCAGACTCGCTACGTGGGCGTGAGCAACGTCAACCTGGACCAGCTCCGGGCGCTGTGTGAGGGCGCCGACGTCCGGCCGCACTTCGTGCAGAATCGCTGTTTTGCCAGGCGGCGCTGGGATGCGGACATACGCGCGCTGTGCCGCGACTACGGGATCACCTATCAGGCGTTTTCCCTGCTCACGGCGAACGGCGAAATCGCCAGAAATCCGGCCTTTGCCCAGATCGTCAAGCGGTCGGGTATGACCCCGCCTCAGGTCGTGTTTTCGTTTGCCCTCGCCCTGGGCATGCTCCCCCTCACCGGCACGACCAAAGAGGCGCACATGCGTGACGATCTCGCGTGCACGGGCGAGGAGCTCGACCCGGACGACCTCGACGCCCTCGAGACCATCGCGACTCCCTCTGTAGGCTTGTAGACATCTCAAGCTACAACGTCCCGAGGTGTCCCCGTGACACCCAGGTGAAGGCGCTTGACTCAGGGGCGGCGTATGGCCATATTTTGGTATGGCCATACCGAGAATCAAGGCGACCTATTCGCTCGACGAGGAGGCGGTGCGAGCACTCGAGGGCCTGTCGGAGCGCTGGAAGGTGTCGAAATCGGAAGCGCTCCGGCGCGCGATTCTAGCGGCTGACATGAATGCTCGCAGTGGCGCCTCCGATGCGCTGGCCTCCTTGGACGCCCTTCAGGAGCGGCTAGCTTTGACTGGCGGCAAAGCCGCGGAGTGGGAGCGGGAGGTTATCGGTGAGCGGAGAGCGTCGTCGGTGAAGCGTACACCGGGGGTGGGGTGATCTGCCTCGATACGGGGTTCGTCATCCGCTCGCTCGTGAAGGGCTCGCAGGAGGAAGCAGCGTTGCGCCTGTGGCTCGGGGAGGGGGAGCAGTTATCGATGTGCGCGATCGCATGGGCCGAGTTTCTGTGCGGCCCGGTGGGGCTGAACGAGACCGAGCTGGCGAGGAGGATCGTGCAGCGTCGGGCGCCGCTCACGGAGGCACATGCTCGCGACGCTGCATCGCTGTTCAATGCCTCGGGCCGGCGTCGCGGTTCGCTCGCCGATTGTTTCATCGCCGCCGAAGCAATCGCGGCCAAGGCGCCGCTCGCGACCACCAACGTGAGAGATTTCGAGCGCTTTGCGGCTCAGGGCTTGCGACTCGCACGCCTTCCCGAAACAACAAGGGGCGCCGCACGACCCCGGAGTTAAATTATTTAAGAACCTTATGACGCTGTGTCCCACACGGACGCGGCGCTACGTCGTGGAAAACTGGCGGTTCCTTCCGCGATCACAGATTCGCCGGCACGCTCCCGGAAGGAGCTTGGCTTATCGCTTTCTGCCTAGGCCCGTTAAGAATAGGGTCCATCGCGCTTCAGGCAGAAAGCCGCGTTGAATGCTTTGGTTAGGCAGCTAGATCCTGTCCCCCCGTCGGGGTCAGTCGTCGGTGAGCACGAGGGCCCATGTATCGCCGAACTCCGGCGTGTCGAAGCCTTCGTTTCCGCCGAAAACGAGCATTTGCTCGTGAGCTTCGCTGTAGGCCATCGCATGGTCGGCGCGGGCAGGAGGAGGCGTCTCATTGAACTCGAGCTCGGTCCACGACTGGCCGTCCCAAGCCCAAGTGTCGTTGAAGACGTTGCTGCCTGCGGACCCACCGAAGAGAATGACCACTTCAAGGTCCGCGTGATAGGCCATCGCATGGCCGGCCCGAGCAGAGGGCGAGCTCTCATCGTTGTCCTCTCCATCGACCTCAGTCCAGGTTTCACCGTCCCAGGTCCAGGTATCGTCGAGTATGCCCCCTCCATCGATATCTTCGAAGGCTCCTCCGAAGAGGAGGATTTCCTCGCGGGCATCGTCATAGACCATCGCGTGGCCGAACCTGTTCGATGGCTCAACGTCGGGATCCAACTCTCCCCACGACGACCCTGCCCATAAGTGTGTGCTACCGAAGGCGATCATCTGCGACTCGGTCGCGTGGAAGGCGATAGCGCCGCCGAAAAGGACCTGGTCGTCCTCCTTGGTCCAGCTAGAGCCGTCCCATGTCCACGTTTCTGTCACGGCACCTCCTCCAGAGGTACTGCCTTTTAGGTATGTTTCTTCGGCGCTACCGTCGTAGGCCATGACGGGTTCCAGCACGGCGCCGGGCGGGCTCCCGCTGGGGCTAAGCTCATCCCATCGTGCTCCGTCCCATGTCCAGGTCTCGTCGTAATGTGAGTCGTCATCGGAGCCACCGAAGAGGAGGATGTGCTCCGCGCTCGGGTCGTATGTGATCGCCGAGTTCCTACGCGGCGAGGGTGGGTCGTCAGGCTCTAGCTCGACCCACTCCGGGGTCAGCTCCACCTCCTCGTCGCCCGCGTCGGGGCCCCGCGCATCGGGCTCGGCCCCGGGCAAGGACGCATCCGCCTCCGGGGCGCTGCTCGCGTCCTGGCCGTCACCTTGATCGGCGTCTGGGGATGAAACCACCTGTCCACAGCCGGGGAGAGCGGCGATTAGTACTCCCAGTGTCGCTGCGTGCGCAAACCCCTGTCCCAAAAGCCAATGACTGGTCACTAGAGCATGCCTTTCTGCCATGTATTAGTCTAGCGCGCGCTTACGGGTACGAGGACGGTCTCATCACCCGTGTAGTCGATCTCGATGGTCAACTCGCCGTACACGGTGCCAGGAGCACCGATTTCTCCGCCGCGAAGGCTCCCCGCCTGGACGGTGTACTCGCCGGCTGCGAGAGGGCCGAGATCGAAGCCGCCGCCGGCGTCTGCCTGCGCTTCGTGGATGACCTGATCGCCCGGCCCGATGACGCGGACGACGACTTCGTCGGTGGGAACGCGGAGCTCGTCGGCCGCGACACGGACGGCGGCCTCGGCGTTGATGAGCCCGTAGCCGAACTCGTCGTTGTGGCCCGGCTCCCCGAGGTCGGTGGCGGTCTGGCGCAGAATCTCGGCAACCTGACTGTGGCTTAGGTCCGGGTTTACCGAACGCATGAGCCCGGCCACCGCAGCGACGTGGGGCGAGGCCATGCTCGTGCCGCTTTTGAGTTCGTAGGCATAGCCTTCTTCTGTATCGTCCTCGGGCTCAACGAGCTCCTGGATCCGGTCGCCGTTCTCGTCGACCGCGTCTGGGTAGGACCAAGAGGTGGAGAGCACCCGGGCCGCGAAGTCAGTATCGCCGATGTTGTTCGCCGTCGAGCCGCCGGGGGCGGCGACCCATACGTCCTCCCCGTAACTCGAGTAGGAGGC
>SLNH01000226.1 GCA_007133195.1 Nannocystineae bacterium
CGGCCGAGCTGGGGCGCTTTGCCGGAGCGGGCCACCGCCGCGCCCCGCCGGGGGCGGGCGGCGGCGCCGCCCGGAAGTCGGCGCGTGCGCTCGATTTTACGGCGCTGAAATCCGCCGGAAACAAAGCTGCGCTAGACCTCTTCTATGAAGAAGGTCGAGGCCATCATCAAGCCGTTCAAGCTCGATGAGGTAAAGGAGAGCCTCTCGGAGATCGGTATTCACGGAATGACCGTCACCGAGGTGAAGGGGTTCGGGCGCACCGGCGGCAAGAAAGAGGTCTACCGGGGATCGGCGTACGTGGTGGACTTCGTGCCGAAGGTCAAGCTCGAGATCATCGTCCCCGAGGACGCGGCTCGGCAGGTGGTCACGGCGATCACCGAGGCGGCGCGAACCGGGCGCATCGGCGATGGCAAGATCTTCGTAACGCCCGTCGATGAGGTCATCCGCATCCGCACCGGCGAGACCGGCGAGGACGCGATGTAGAGTGTCTCGGCCCGCGCGCCAGCCCGCGGTTGGCGCGGCGACGGGACGCGCACGCGCGGCCTGTCGCGACGATTGCCGCGAGGACGGCGTTGAAAGGCGCAGCGCGCGCCCGCGGTCTCGTGTATCCGCATTTACTGGTCACAAGGGAGCAAATCCATGAAACCCGCAGATATCCTCCAGTACGCCCGCGAAAACGGCGCCAAGATGGTCGACTGCAAGTTCGTCGACTTTCCGGGCTCCTGGCAGCACATCTCGTACCCGATCGAGCGCCTCGAGGAGGGCCTCGAAGACGGCTTCGGCTTCGACGGCTCTTCGATCCGCGGCTTTCAGGCTATCAATAACTCCGACATGCTGATGGTGCCGGATCCGGCCACCGCGGTCATGGATCCGTTCCTCAAGCACCCCACGCTGTCGGTGATCTGCGACGTGGTCGATCCGATCACGCGCGAGCCCTACAAGCGGTGCCCGCGCGGGCTCGCGCGGCGCGCGGTGTCGTATCTCAAGTCCACGGGGCTCGCGGACACGGCGTACTTCGGGCCGGAGGCGGAGTTTTTCATCTTCGACAGCGTGCGATTCGAAGAGGGGCCGAACCACATGTTTCACCACGTGGACTCGGTCGAGGGGCGGTGGAACACGGGGCGCGACGAGGTCGGCGGCAACAAGGGCTACAAGCCGAACTTCAAGGGCGGCTACTTTCCGGTGGCGCCGGTCGATACCTACACCGATCTGCGCTCGGAGATGGTGGCCACGATGCAGGAGCTCGGCATCGAGGTGGAGACCCACCATCACGAGGTCGGCACCGCGGGCCAGGCCGAGATCGACGTCAAGTACGATCAGGTGCTCGCGATGGCCGACCAGATGATGCTCTACAAGTACATCGTGAAAAACGTCGCCCGCCAGCACGGCAAGACGGTGACGTTCATGCCCAAGCCGCTTTATGGCGACAACGGAAACGGCATGCACGTTCACATGTCGCTTTGGAAGGACGAAAAGCCGCTGTTCGCCGGCGATCGCTACGCGGGCCTGTCGGAGATGGCGCTGCACTTCATCGGCGGGCTCATGAAGCACGCCGCCGCGCTGTGCGCGTTTTCGAACCCCACGACGAACAGCTACCGCCGGCTCGTGCCCGGCTTCGAAGCGCCGGTGAACGTCGCGTATTCGGCGAGAAACCGCTCCGCCGCGATCCGCATCCCCATGCTGTCCGCCTCGCCCAAGACCAAGCGCGTCGAGCTCCGCTGGGCCGATCCGAGCGCCAACCCCTACCTCGCGTTCACGGCGATGATGATGGCCGGCCTCGACGGCATCGAAAACCAGATCGATCCGGGCGAGGCGATGGACAAGGACATCTACGCGCTGTCCCCCGAGGAGCTCAAAGAGGTGCCGCAGGTGCCGCGCTCGCTCGATCTCGCCCTCGACGCGCTCCGCCGCGACCACGCCTTCCTCCTCAAGGGCGACGTGTTCACGGCCGACATCCTAGACGCGTGGATCGATTACAAGCACGAGGTCGAGATCGATCAGGTGAGGGTGCGGCCCACGCCCACCGAGTTCGCGCTCTACTACGACGTATAGCGCGGGCCAAGCGCGCGCGGCGGGGCCCGCCCATGCCGTCCCGCCGCCGCGCAGCCCCCCGGGGAAAGTGGCCAGGACGCCTGTCGGTCCTGGACATCTCAACACATCTCGCTCTGCGCCGGCGACTGTTGCCGCCCCGGCGGCACGAGATGCCGCGACCAGCGATGTACCCATATGACATCCGCGCCATATGGGTACATGGCCCGAGCCGAGGCCCCAAATGCGGGCCCCGCGGGCGGGGAGGTGGCCGCGCTCACGATAGAGAATTGAACAAAGTGTGCCGTGCTGGCGTGCGCGGCGCGCACCGTCGAGATGGCGGGCGCGCTGGTTGACCGAGGGGAAGCGCGCGGAGACGCTAGAGCTGTCGAGCTATGCGGCAGCTTCGCAAGACGTGGGGCGCAAAGTGAACATCCGGCGACGGGCGTCGCCACGGAGGACGACACATGATGCGAGAAGGACTTGGGCTGTCGCGGCGAGTGCTCGCCGCCGGGATGTTCGCCGGGCTTGTGCATGGCGCGTCTGCGTGCGGCGAGGTGACTGCGGACCCTGACGCGGGCGATGAATACGGCGAGGCCGACGGGGGTGGGCAAGCCGGCGGCGACGACGCGGGCGCGGCGGGGAACGACGCGGGAGCGCCGCCGGATGCCCTCGTGGACTGCGACGAGGGCTTCACCGGCCCAGGCTGCGAGGAATGCACGGTGTTTGTAAACGGCGACGAGGGCAGCGACAGCAATTCGGGGCGGTCGTGGGAGGAGCCCGTGGCGGGCGTGGATGTGGGCATCACGCGTGCCAAAAGTCGGCTCGAGAGCGACGATGTCGATCGCTGCTCGGTGTGGGTGCGCGAGGGGACGTATGTGCCGGGCGATAGCCGCGAAGATTCCTTCGAGCTCGAGCCGGGCGTTCACCTCTACGGCGGCTTTGCCGGCTTCGAATCTGCGCGCGGCGAGCGGGATTTCGAGACCTACGAGACCGTGCTGTCCGGCGATCTCGACGATGACGGCGATCCCGACAATAACGCCTACCACGTCGTCATCGGCGCCGACGACGCCACCCTCGACGGCTTCACCATCACGGCCGGCAACGCCGACGTGCTTCCGGGCGACGATCGCTTGGGCGGCGGCATGCTTAACTTCGACGCCTCCCCCGCCCTCGAAAACGTCGTCTTTACCGACAACCAAGCCGAAAGCGGAGGTGCGATGCGCAACGAGGGGGATAGCGCCCCCACGCTGATCAATGTGTCCTTCATCGGCAATGAAGCCGTGTTTGGAGGCGCGATGTCCAACGAGGGGGACAGCGCGCCCACGCTGATCAATGTGTCCTTCGTCGGCAACGAAGCCGACAACGGCGACGGAGGCGCGATGCGCAACCGGGGAAATAGCGCGCCCACACTGATCAATGTGTCCTTCGTGGGCAACCAAGCTGGGGGCAGCCACGGAGGCGCGATGAATAACCGGGCCACCAGCGCGCCCACGCTGATCAATGTGTCCTTCGTGGGAAACCAAGCCAGCAGCGGAGGCGCGCTCCGCACCTCAACGAGCGCCAAGGCTGTGATCTTTAATTCTATTCTGTGGGGCAATGAGGCCGGGGGGGCCGATGAGATCGTCCACGAGAGCGACCGGGACCTGGTGATTCGCAGCAGCATCATCCAGGGCGGCCTAGGCGAAATCGGGGGAGATGGGAACGTGGACGCGAGAAGTGACGACATTCTCGATGAGAATCCCGAATTCGTGGATGCGCCGGACGATGTGCGCCTGTCGCAAGACTCCGAGGCGGCGATCGACGCCGGCGATGAGTCGCTTATCGATGAGCTCGACCTGGGCGAGCTGGGCGTTGAATTTCCAGACACCGACCTCGGCGGCGAGCCTCGAATCGTCGATGGCGATGGCAGCGGCGAGGCGGTCATCGACCTCGGCGCCTATGAGTACCAGCCGTAGCTGCTGGCAAGTGATGTGGGGTGCTCGCGGTGACCTGCCAGGAGATCACAGCGGCCGCACCGGCAGGACGCGCCGGGGGACGCGGCGGTAGGCTTCCGGCCTGTCCCGCGTTTGGCCAGGCCGCCTTGCTGTCCTCGACCGGCCGGCGGCACCTTCCCAACCCGGCGGACCGAGGGTCTCGAGTAGCCATGTACCCATATGACATCCGCGTCATATGGGTACATGGCCCGAAAAAGGCCCCAAATGCGGGTCCCGCGGGCAGGGAAGTCGCCTCACGCACCCGCCCGGCCGGGGCGCGGAAGCCCGCTCGGGCCAGTGCGTCGATTGGGGATGCACGCGTACTTACGCCGCTCGTGAGCGAGCTTGGGCAAAGGGACGCGTCGCGGGCTCCGCGCCTTGTTCTGCTTGCCTAGATTCCTTATACTAATTCGGGATCTGGACTCGTTTCACCAAATGTATCGGCGGCAGCGACGACGGTAGTCAGGGCGTGAACCTGCGCGTTAAGGCAGCGACTCACCGCGACCAAGGGTTGGACAGCGCCTGCGGATCGTCGTGGGGGGGCATTTGTTCCGCGCGTGGCGCCGCCTTGGCGCGCGCGACGAGCTTTCGCGTCTACGCCCTCTCGGACCGATCGCGTCTCGGTTCCGCTTTCGCCAGCCGCCGAACCGTGAGTGCCAAGTGAGCAAGGAGCCGGGCAGCAAGGGCCGCCTCGACACGGGGGACGATGCAGCCGCCCGGCGCCGCCGGCGCCGCCGGGGAAGTGCGCTTCGCGTGCCCTCCGACGATGTGCCCCGCGGGACCGATGACGGCGGTCACGGCCTCGGTGGCTCGCCCATGCCCCCCGAGCCCGAGTCGCCCGATTTGGCCGTGTCGGTGGCCGCGGCGTTCGGCGACGAAGCCGAGGGGGATGAAGGTTCCGAGGAACTCGCTGAAGGCCCCGCCGAGCAGACGGGCGGCGGCGGGAGCGGCCCGGCAGACGGGGATGGAGCTGCGGGTTCTGCCGGCGGAGCGGACGACGACGGCGCGCAACCCGAGGAGGACCACGCCACCGAGGTAAGGTCTTCGGAACCCGAGCTGGGCGAACCTGATTCCACCGCCGCTGCCGAGGTTGCCGGCCCTCATGCGCAAAGTGGTGACGGCGATGACCCGCCGGACGCCGTCCCCGAGCCCACGAACGACTCGGACTCGGGGGACGTCGATGCGCAGGTGCCCGTCGAGGTCGCACGGGACGGTTCCGGTGACGCCGAGGGCGACGTCGCGGAGTCGGCTCCCGCGCCGACGGTCCCGCGCAAAATGCCGCGCGCTTCCACCGAGGCTCTCTCGGAGGAAGAACTCGAAGAGCTCATGGAGCCGATCGAGGATGAGGATGAGGATGAGGAAGAGGCGGTGCCGGTGGCGGCATCACCGGGCGCGCCCGCAGAGGAGCGCACGAGCGCCGGCGGGAGCGCGTCCTTCGCCGTGCCCGAGGTCGAGGAGGACGAGGACGATTTCGACGCCGAAGAGACGTCCCAGTTTGTCCCGGTGGTGATCGACGACACCCCTGCCGACGAGGAAGAGGAGCCGGCCGCCGACCGTGCGCGCGAGGCCGGGCCGTCTTCGGGAGGCCGGGCCGGCGTGGCCGTGCTGGAGCGCCGAACGCTTGAGCCCGATAGCCGGCGGGCGCGCGCGAGGTCCGCAGACGGAGCGTCGGACGCGGCTGAGCCAAATCCAAACGACAGCGGCGAGATCCTCTCGGATGAACTGGTCGAGGAAATCGAGGACGCTGGGGCGGCGCCGGCGCCCGGCAAGCCCTATTCGTTCGACGCCTCGGGCCCCGTGGAGGTGGAGGGGGGGCGCGCGCCGGGCGGAGGCGAGGTCGCGACCGAGGCGCGCGAGGTATCGAACGGCGAGAGCGCCGCTCGGCCGCCCGATCCGCCCCCCGTGCCGAGCGGCTCGCCCGCCGCCACGCCCAAACCGCCGCGCGCGCCGAGCGTCTCCGAGGGAGCCAAGAGCCCCCATGGGAAGGCCTGGTTCGACGAAATCTTCGACGAGGACTACCTCCGCACGCTCCCCTTCCTCACGCCGCAAGCCACCCAGGCGGAGGCGAAGTTCGTCGCCGACGCCATCGCGGCTGGCCCGGGGGCCCAGGTCTTGGACGTGGGCTGCGGCTACGGCAGGCACGCGATGGAGCTCGCGGCGCGGGGCTATCACTTGGTGGGGCTCGACAGCGCGCTCCCCCTTTTGCTGCGCGGCGCCGACGAGGCTCAGCGACGCGGGCTCACGATCCATTTCATCCACGGCGATATGCGCGAGCTCACCTTCGACTCGCAGTTCGACGCCGCCTACTGCTTGTTTTCCACCTTCGGCTACTTCGACGACGAGACCAACAAGAAGACCGCCGAGAACATCGCTCGCGCCCTGAAGCCCGGAGGCAGGTTCGTGGTCGAGGTGTTGAATCGCGACTACCTGATCCAGGATCTGCCGAACCGCGTGTGGTGGGAGGGCGACGGCTGTGTCGTCCTCGAAGAAGTGGATTTCAACTACTTCTCGTCGCGCATCGTGTCGAACCGCTCCGTTTTGTTCGACGATGGGCGGCAGCTCGACCAGGAAATCTCGATCCGCGCCTATTCGCTTCACGAGCTTGGAAAGCTGCTTCAAGCGGCGGGTTTTCGGGTGCTCGAGGTGTCGGGCAGCATGCATACGCGGGGCCGCTTTTTTGGCGCGCAAGCCCGCGATATCATCGTGCTCGCCGAGAAGCGCGGCGCCGGCGACTCCTGACCCGCCGGACGGACTTCGGCGCACACGTGGCGGCCGACGGCGTTATCGCGGCGCGCCGCGTCGAGGGGCCGTGGGCGCGATCACGGCAGGCGAACGGCTAGCGACGATCTTCGTGAAATCGCGCGCGGGAATATTGCACCCCGCACCAGGGTCATTACGTAAAGGAGAGAGGGCTCATCGGGCCGGGCCGGGCGAGTGGCTTGCAACTTTTCGCCGCGGCGCGCGTCTCACGAGGAGAGGGGTTTCCCCCGCGGCGTCGGGGGTATCTCTGGTCTGCTGTACCACCCACGCCGAGCGCCACAGCGAGAAAGTGTCAGGGTCGATGTCAGCCACCACCAACAAGGCGTCAAGCGAGCACCTCGAGCCGGCGCGGAAGCGTCGAGCCACGGGCGGGGCGGCAAGCTCCATGCGGGCGCGCAAGGCGAGGCGTCCCCTGGGGCGAACGTCCAGGACATCAGCCCGGCGGGCGGACGAGGAAGCGCCGGCGGGGGCCTCGGAGGCCACGCCGCCAGAGGCACCCGTACAGGAGCCCGAGGACGGCGTGGACGAGGGGCTCGCCGATGACGTGGGGGACGGTTTCGAGCTCGACGCCGAGTCGATGCGGGCGCGCGACTTCGTGGAGGATCTCGACGAGGTCGCCGAGCCCGCCGACGAGGCAGATCTCGACGAGGTGAGGAACGAGCAGGCGCGCAACGAAAACGCCCCTCGCGATTCGGCCAACTTCCTGGCCATGTACTTCCGCGAGATGGCGGCGCTCGACGTCCTGCGCCCCGAAGAGGAGTTCCGGGCGGCCCAGGAGATCGAATCGCTCGAGATCCGGGTTTGGGAAGAAGCTTTGTCGAACCCGACGGCAGCGGACTTCGCGCTGCGGGTGGTCGAGGGGCTGTCGGGAAGCTCGCTCCCCGAGTTCCGCGGGCTTCGGCGCGCCGCCACGGAGGTACGGCGCGGCGGCGGCGCGGCGGCGGACGGGAAGCTGTCGCGCGCCGCGTCGCGATCCGCCGCCAAGATCCGCGGCTTGGATACCGATCGGAGCTACTCGGACGCGCTCATCGGCGAGCTGGAGCGGCTGGCCCGCGGGGGGACCGGCGGGCTGGTTCCGGACAAGCACGCTCCGGGCATGGAATCGGACGAGCTCGAGGCGCATTTGAGCCGGGTGCGCGCCGCCGCCGATGCGGCCGAGTCGGCGCGAAGCGCGTTCGTCAAGGCGAACCTGCGCTTGGTCGTGAGCATCGCGCGGCGGTTCAACCACGGTCGCATGGCGCTCGCGGATCTGATCCAGGAGGGAAACATCGGCCTGATGAAGGCGGTGGAGCGCTACGACTACCGCCGGGGGTTCCGGTTTTCCACCTACGCGAGTTGGTGGATCCGCCACGCGATCAGCCGTGCGCTGGCTGATAAGGGGCGAGAAGTCAGGCTCCCCGTGCATATGATCGACGCCTATCATCGGCTGTCGAAGGCCAAGCGCGAGCTCACCACCAAGCTCGGTCGCCAACCCACGGCGGACGAGCTCGCGGAGTCGACCGGTCTACCGGCGGCGAAGATCGAAAAGATGCGCACCTACCTCGTCGATCAGTCGTTTTCACTGGATCGGCCGGTGAACGACGAGGATGGACGCCACTTCGTGGAGTTTTTGCAGGATCCGTCGTCTTCCGAGACGACGCCCGCCGAGCGGCTCGGCACCGAGGCGGTGGCGAGTGAGGTGCGCGGGCTTCTCGCCAGCCTCAAGCCCATGGAGGCCGACATTCTGCGTCAGCGCTTCGGCCTCGACGACGATGAGGAGCTCACGCTCAAAGAGATCGGGGAGAAGTACAACCTGTCGCGCGAGCGTATTCGGCAGCTTCAGGAGCAGGCGCTGGCGAAGATGCGTCGGGCGCTTCAGCGAAAAGACATGCTGTAGCGCGGGCGAGCTCGCGGCCGGCGCGCTCGCGGCGGTGCGCGCCTCGCCGCATGCAGCGCGGGCTCGCGGCCGTGTATTCGCGTTCGCTGCGCCGCCTGCGGTGAGCCGCTTTAGCGGGGGTTGGCGCTCGCGTCGTCGCCGTCTTCCTGATCGGCGCGGGCCGCGCGGCGCCCCCGACCGCCGGGCCCGGACTCGGCGCTCGAGGTGTCCCTCCGTCACTTCCCTGTCGCGCCGTGCGTAGGGACTGTGGTATCGATGTGGGACGGCGCGGCGCGCCAGGCGGCCTTTGTCGCGGCGTCTCTTCGTGCCTGAAAGCAGCGAAAACAAGGATCTCCCATGCGATACAGCCATGTAATGGGAGCGCTCGTCGGCGCAACACTGGCGCTCTTCGCGATCCCGGGATGTCAGGATGGCGGCATCTCCGTGGACGGTATCCAGCCGGAGCGCGGGAGCCACCACGGCGGGGATCGCGTGACCATCCAGGGCAAGGGATTCGAGGACGCGCCGGGGATGACGATCTACTTCGGCCAGCGGGAAGTGAGGAGCCGCCGGATCATCGGCGACCGGAGCATCGTGGTAACCACCCCGCACGGCTCCCCCGGCGAGAGCGTCGATGTTCAGATCATCTTTGATGACGCCCGGCAGATCCTCTACGAGGACGCGTTTACCTACGTTGACTCGGGCGACGACTATCGCGGGCGGTGACCGTCCGACGGTTCGCGGGTGCCGGCCCCGACGGGTCGCGCGCGCCGGTGTGATGGTCGCCGGGTCGGGCAACTCCGAGCGGGGCATAGAGCCCCGCCCGGAGCCGGTTTGGCTACTCGAGGGTTAGCCGAAACAGCTGCTGCCCGAGCAGGACCTCCGAGTCGTTGTAGAGCGCGCGCTCTTTGTAGATCTTGAGGAAGGTGCCGTTCGAGCTGCCCACGTCGGCGAGGTACGTCCTGCCGTCGCGGATGCTGATCTTGGCGTGCAGGCCCGACACGTAGCCGTCTTCGGGGAAATTGATGTCGCCTCGCTCGCGGCCGAGCGACACGCTGTCTCCGAGGAGCGGATAGGCGGATCCGTCGACGCCGTCTCCGATCACGACGGTGAGCTTACCCCAGTAGCCAGGATTCGGGCTCCCCATGAGCTCGGTGCCGTCCTTGGTGGCCTGTGGGCTCGCGAGCAGCTCGAAGCGGAGGAGCTCCTGGCCGACGCGGATGATCTGCCCGTCTTGGATTTCCTCCTCCTCGGTCATGCGGACGAACACCCCATTTAGGCTGTCGCGGTCGCGGATCACGGCCGTGCCCCCGGTGATGTCGAGGGAGGCGTGAAGCGGCGACAGATAGCCGTCGGCCTCGAAGATCTCGCCGTGATCCCGGCCGATCAGGTTCTCCCCCTCGCCGAGGTCGAAGGAATCACCCTCGGTGCGGTCGGAGCGAACCAGCGTAAGGCGACCCTTGGCCGTCTGCGCGCCAGCGACCGCGCTGGGCGTGGCCGCCTGGGTCGGGGCCTGGGGCGGCTCGCCGAGCTTGCCCCCGCACGCCCCGCAGAAGGCAAACGGCGGCACCTCGGCGCCGCACGCAGGGCACTGGACCATCGACTTGCCCCCGGATCCGCCGGCCGCCGGACCATCGCCCGCAGGGCCCGGCTGCGGCGGTGCCCCGCCTGGCGGCGGACCTCCCTGGGGAGGGGCTTCCGGTGGGGGGCCCTGGCCAGGC
>SLNH01000112.1 GCA_007133195.1 Nannocystineae bacterium
CACGCCATGCATCGGTTGCTGCCCGCCTCGTGCGCCTGCAAGCCGATGAGCTCGTCGTGCACCTTGTCGTGATAAAACGGCGCGCCGCCGTAGCGGCCGACGTCGACGAGCACGGCGTCGACGTCCGCCCGCCGGATGTGCACCGACCTCGACGACGAGGCCCTGCTCCGTTTAACCTTGCCCGATGATGAACCAGGAGCGGAGCGCAGGCGATGACGGGAAGAGACAGGGGCTGAGCCTCCGGCTACCGCTCTTTACCGGAGACAAGTTCGTGGGGCAAATGACGGCGGTGGCCCTGGTCGTCGTCCCTTCCCTGCTGCTCGCCACCTGCTCGGTGCCCACCGGGATCGCCACCATCACCAGGCCGGAGCTCGAAATCGAGTGGTGGGCCTCGATCGCATTTCTCGTCGTGGGCGGTGTCATCGCCCTCGGGAGCTTTGATTCCATCCGGTCTGCGCGGCGGCAGCGACCGACTGACGTGCTGGTTTCCGAGCGCGGCCTCACGATCCAAGCCGGAGAGGCGGACGCGCTCGAGATCCCCTTCGATAGCATCGACGCGGAGGCCTCGACGCTTCGGCGAAGCACCCGCGAGAAGCTATCGCTCGCCACGGATCTCGTGATCGTTTCGGGCGATCAGGAGTTGGTGGTCGCCACGGGGGAGGAGACGGATTCGTTTCTCGCGATCCTCGGGCTCTTGCGAGCGCAGGCGGGTCTTCCGCCGAGGTCGCACGAGGAGTGGGAAAAGGAGCTATCCGAGACCGGGGTCTATCTCGGAGCGGCGAAGGCGCCGCAAGCAGAAGCGAAGGCCGAGCCCGATGATACGCCGGAGCAGGAGGTCGAAATCATGACCTGCAGCTCCTGTAGCGCGGTGCTGGCGCCGCGGGAGGCGGCCACGGTGCAGTGCGACCACTGCGGCCACCAGACCGCAGTGCCGGAGCCGCTCCGCGCGCGGTTTCGCGAACTCGCGAGGCGCGAAGAGCTCGACACGAAGATCAAACGGCGGCTCGGACGGCTGCTGTCCCAGCCGCCGGCTCGTCGAGCGAGCCTGATCACAGGCGGGCTCCTCGCCATCCCCTGCGCGGCGTGGATCGCCTCGTTCGTGGTCCTGAACCTGATGATCTTCGACCCCGCGCTCACGCTGGGCGACGCCGGCGCGTACGCGTCGACTTTGGTCGTGGCTTTGCTGGTCCCCTTCTTGCTCGGGATCGCGATGCACGCCGCCGCGGACCTGTACGCTGTGGGTCGTCGTACTGTGCGGCTGGTGGCGCTCGACTTTGGCGCGGCGCCGCCGGCCACGCCGAATACACCGTACCGTTGCCGAAGTTGCGCGGCACCGCTCGCAAGCGACGGCGACGATCTGCTCGTGAGCTGCGGCTACTGCACCTCGGTGAACGTTCTCGGGTTGGCAGCCCCGCGGGTGGCGACGTGGCGCCGGCGCGCGCAAGCCGCCGAGCTCAAGGCCGCGCTCGAGGCTTACCGAAGGGAGCGGAGCTTTCGCCGCACCGGCATCTTCGTCTTCACGCTGCCGGCGCTGGCCGCTGCCTGGTACGCGATCTGCAATCCGCCTGCGATTTGATCCGATGAGCGCGGCCCGCCACCCCGCGTCGCCCGCGAACGAAGACGCCGAACTCAATCAGCGCAATGTCGAAGCGGCGCGCCTTTGTCTCGCGCGATATCGTGGTGCACGACGACCCGCGGCGCTCGCTGCGCGCGCTCGCGAAGCAGTATTTCCACTATGGCTACCGGCGAGCCCGCAGGCTCCCGACTGAGGAGGCGCGAGCGCAGCGCGGCGGGCCTTTGCCCGCGCCCGGAGCGGGCAAAGGCCCCGAGTCAGCCGTGGCAGCAACGCTCGCGCGGTGCGATTTCCCCGGCGGCGAGCGCATGAGATGATGGGCGGCGGCGGGATCGAGTCGTGCAGCCGCTCACCCTGCCCTTTGCCCAGATCAACCTCCGCCGCACCCCCTTCGGTGAGTGCGGGCGATAGAGTCCTGCCGTCACGAGGCGATTCAACTGCTTTCGGAGATTCGGAATGTCGAAGTGTTCGATCTCGATCGATGTCGAGGGTGAAGGACGTTGCCGGGGCGGCGAGTCGGTCCGCGGCGTCGTCAAGGTATGTGCGCACGAGTCGGTTCGCTGTCGCGGCATCCACCTCGACTATTGGTGGCAGACTCGCGAAGCGGTCAACCAGGCGCACCAGAAGCTCTCGTCGCAAACGCTGTACGAGGGCTCTTTGCCGGTGGGCGAGGTCATGGAGCTTCCCTTCGAGATCGACATCCCCCCGCTGCCGCTCACCTACCACGGCCACTACGTCAACATCGATCACTACCTACAGGCGAGCGTCGACGTACCGCTTTGGTTTGACATCAAAGAAAAGCGAGCGCTCTTGGTCGAGGCCGGCGAGCGCCCGCATGGCGGCCTCGACGACGATCTCGCCGAGCGGGCGGGCAAGCGGCGCAGCATGCGCCGTATGTGGACCGTCGCCATCGGGATCGGCGTATTTTGGGTCGGGGTGCAGTGTGTCGTCAGTTTTTCTGGCTGGCTGGCGTGGATCTTCGGACTCGTCACCGCCGGGGCCGGGCTC
>SLNH01000214.1 GCA_007133195.1 Nannocystineae bacterium
CCCAGGACCTCGCCGGTGAGCGTCTCGACCTGGGCGAGCGCGGCCAGATAATCGACCCCGGCGCGCGCGTGCCGTAGCTCTGCTTCCATGAACTCGTCCTGGCGCTCGAGCACGTCGAAGTTCGTCGCGCGGCCGAGCTCGAAGCGCGCCTCTTCCGCCTCGATGTTCTGCTCGGCGAACTCGATCGCGCGGGCGCTCGCCTCCATGCGCTGGTAGGCGGTCTCGGCGCTTCGCACAGCCTCGACCATGGCCGCGCTCACCTGGAGCTGTGCCTCGGCGATGCCGATCGTCGCCTGGGCGAGTCCTCCGCGCGCCGCGGCGTGGGCGCCGCGCGCGGCGCTGCGGCCGAGAGCGTGCTCGTAGGTGAGGCTCGCGCCGACCTCATAGCCCTCGAGCCTCGCGATCTGCTGGGCGGTGTCTGAAACCGAGCCCGACGCACCCGCCGGCCCGAACGAGACCGAGGCGTCGAGCCTGGGAAGCAGCCCGTTTTCCGTAAACTCCACATCGATCTCGGCGCCTTCGCCGCGCGCCCGGAGCGCGGCGATCTCTGGGCTATGCGCGTGTGCCTCTGTCAAGAGCTCCTCGAGCGGCAGCTCGCGCTCTCGCACGGCCACGGGTGCGCCCACCACGATGTCGATATCCCGGGGACCCACGGGCATGCCGGCGAGGCGGCGCAGGTCCAAGGCCCTCTGCGTCACCGTGAGTCGCGCGGCCTCTACCTCTTCCTCGCGGGTGGCGATCACTTGATCCACGGCGAGGAGCTCGCTCGGCGCGACCGCCCCCTCCTCGACGCCCGCATCCGTGATGCGGCGACGTTCGCGAGCGAGCTCGAGGCTCGATTGTCGGATCGCGAGGTTGCTGCGCGCGTAGCCGAGCTCCCAGTAGGCCTGGATGATGTCCCGCACGATCTCGCTGGCGTCTGCGCGCATCTCGAGCTCCGCCGCCGTGAGGTCGGCCTCGGCCCGCCGCACATCGGCGCGTGCGGCGGCGCGGCCGCGCCCGCCGAGAAGGGGCTGATCCAGGCGCGCCAGAATCGAAGCTCGCACCGCCTCGCTTTCGGTCTCGAAAACGCCTTCTTCCGGGTCTTGGATGGCCGAGGTCGTCTGGCTGAACGAGCTGCCGCCGATGAGGCTGAACGTCCCGCCGGAGGGGAGCTCGCGCGCGAGCCCGAGGTCGATGTCCACCACGTCGCTCTCCGTGGTTTGCACGAAGTCGCCCTCGACCGGCTCCATCCGGGTAGAGCGCCACTCTGCGGTGGCCGACACCAGCCAGTCGTCGATGCCGGTGGCCTCGAGGGCGCGCGCGTCGGCGATGTCGACGTCGATCCGCGCGAGCTCGAGCGCGGGACTGCGGCGAACCGCCGTCTGGAGCACCGTGCCGAGCGTGACGGGGTCACCCGCGCGCGCGCCCTCCGGCTCGGGGACCTCGACCTCGGCCGCCGGTGGCTCGCCCGCGGCGTCGCTCGGCAAAACGAAAAGGGCGGCGGCGCATACGGCCGAGCACGAGACCACGCAGCGCGCGCGAAAACAGGCCTCGGACGACGAACGCGCGCGGGCCACACTGGTAGGACGACTGAGACGGCGTAGCGACATAGGTTTACCTCTACGTGAAAGCTCGTGCGTACCGAAATCGTTTGCGCCAGGGCGCGCATTCCCGAGCGAAGGTGCGCTGCGGCGCACAGAAGCCAAAAACGCGACGCCCCGCGGCTTTACCCTCGCGAAAGCCGCGTGATAACTTCTTGCGCTCCATGTCGATAAAGCTCCGCACCTACACCTTTCTCGACGCGCTTCAGCCGCAGCTGGCGACCTTCATAGGCAAGACCGCGCGCGGGTTTTTGCCGGTGCCGGGGCAGGCCTCGCTGTGGGTGGAGATCGCGCCGGGCATCGCGATCAACCGGGTGACGGACGCGGCCCTCAAAGCGACGAAAGTACAGCCTGCCGTGCAGGTGGTCGAGCGCGCTTTCGGTCTTCTCGAGGTGCATCATCACGATCAGGGCGAGGTCCTGTCTGCCGGCTCCACGATCCTCAAGCACCTCGAGCTCGCCGAGGAAGGGCGCCTTAGACCGCGGGTGGTGACGAACCAGATCATCCGCGCGGTGGAGCCGTACCAAACGCAGATCATCAACCGGAACTCCGCCGGCATGATGGTCTTGCCCGGCGACTCGCTCTTCATCCTGGAGACCGAGCCCGCGGGCTACGCGACCCTCGCCGCCAACGAGGCGGAAAAAGCGGCTCAAATCTCGCTGGTCAACATCACGCCGTACGGCGCTTTCGGACGCCTTTACCTCTCCGGCCCCGAGGCGGAGATCGACGCTGGCGCGAGCGCCGCGATTCAGGCGGTTCAAAACGTGACGGGCGTCGAGGCCGAGAAGTTCGTCGACAAGTAGCGCGCGCCCCGCACCTCGCGGAGCCGCCTCGAAATCACAACGAGATCCTGGACTCAGCACGGAGATACAAATGGCGGACGCCCTGGGAATGATCGAAGTACGCGGATTCGTCGGCATGGTCGAAGCTGCCGACGCCATGGTCAAGGCCGCCAAGGTCGAACTCGTGAGCTACGAGAAGACGGGCGGCGG
>SLNH01000266.1 GCA_007133195.1 Nannocystineae bacterium
ATATCGGATCTGGACGGGCGACGATCCGCCCCGCGAGGCGATGTGGCGCGCGATGCGCGCCGCGCGAGCCGGCGCCGCGCGCTGAGCCGGCGGCCACCGCGCTGGCGGGCTCGTCCCTGGCGAGCTTGACGCCCCCCACATATCGCACCCTTGGCGGCCCGATCCGCTGGTGGCGGAGCGGCGCGAGGCGGATGCAGAAAAATTGCCCCCGCCCGAGATGCGTGGCTACTGACGACGATGCAGTGACGAGCGAGCTGGAACATCGTCGCCATCGGCAAGCCCGGGCGCGCCGCCCGCGCCCGAACCGCCGCAAGGGCCCTCCCTTGCGTGATCGGGTGCCGAGCCCCGTCGCTCTTGCCGCCGCCGCCGCGCGCGGCGTCCACAGGCACCGGGCCGCCGTGACCAAGCTCGTCGTCGCCGGTGCCCTCGCCGCCGCGGCCTACACCGGAGGCCGTCACGTCGGGGCGTCCGAGCGATTCACCATCGCGGAGGTCGAGCTCCGGGGCGCCGAGCAGGTCTCGGCGGGCGAGGTGCGGGCTCGCCTCGGGGATCTCGCCGGCAGGCACGTGTTCCCCGCGAGCCTCGCGCGCGCCGAGGCCCGCATCGAGGCCCACCCGTGGGTCGAGAGCGCGCGCGTGCGGCGAGACCTGCCGAGCCGGATCCGCGTGGACGTGCGTGAGCGCGAGCCGGCGGCGATCGCTTTCCTCGATCGGTTCTACCTCGTAGACGAGCGGGGCCTGCCGTTTGTGAGGGTTCGGCCCGGCGCCGAGGCGGCCCGGGGCCTCGTCGTGGTAACCGGCCTCGAGCGGCGGGACTATCGCCGCGATCCGGAAGGCGCGCGCGAGCGCATCCGCGAGGCTATCGCCGCCGCCGAGGTCTACGAGGCGGGAGATCGGCCGCCCCTCGGCGAGGTCCACGTCGGGCCAGAAGATCGGCTTTCCTTCGTGACCTACGACGACGCGGCGGAGATCCGCACGGCCGCGTCCTCCGCCGACGACATCGGCGCGTGGCTGCGAGGCTTCGACGCGGCCCACGCCTCTTTGAGCGAGCGCGAGCGCACCACCGCGAACCTGTACCGCGTGGAGGGCGTCGCCGCGCCAGAACGAGTAACCGTCGACTTTTCCGGACGCAGAGCGAGAAACTGATGGCCAGAACGAAACGGGACGAGATCATCGTCGGTCTCGACATCGGGACGACCAAGATCGCCGCGATCGTCGGGGAGCTCGGCGAGGACGGGATCGACATCATCGGCATCGGGACGGCGCCGTCCAAGGGGCTCCGGAAGGGCGTGGTGGTCAACATCGACGCCACCGTCAACGCCATCCAGCGGGCCATCGATGAGGCCGAAAACATGGCTGGCTGCGAGATTACGACGGTGTACGCCGGCATCGCGGGCGGCCACATCCGCGGCCTCAACTCTCACGGGATCGTCGCGGTCAAGGACAAGGAGGTCCGCGAGGCCGACGTCCAAAGAGTGATCGAGGCGGCCAAGGCCGTGGCGATCCCGCTCGACCGCGAGATCCTCCACGTCTTGCCCCAGCAGTACATCATCGACGAGCAAGACGGGATTCGCGATCCGCACGGGATGGCGGGCGTGCGCCTCGAGTCGAAGGTGCACATGGTGACCTCGTCGGTGACGAGCGCGCAAAACATCGTCAAGTGCGCGAACCGCTGCGGCATCGAGGTCGCCGACATCGTGCTCGAGCCGCTGGCGTCGGCGGAGGCCGTGATCGAGGAGGACGAAAAGGAGCTCGGCGTCGCGCTCATCGACATCGGCGGCGGCACCACGGACATCGTGCTGTACGCCGAGGGCGCCATCGTCCACAGCGCGGTTCTCCCGCTCGGCGGCGGTCACATCACGAACGACATCGCCGTGGGGCTGCGCACGCCGCTCGAGGCGGCCGAGGGCATCAAGAAGCGCTACGGGTGTGCGCTGCCGGCCCTCGTGGGCGAGGACGAGACGATGGAGGTGTCGTCGGTGGGGGGGCGCGAGCCGCGCATTCTCGAGCGGAAGCTCCTCACCGAGATCGTGGAGCCGCGCATCGAGGAGATCCTCGAGCACGTGCGTCGCGAGATCTTGCGTAGTGGGTTCTGGGACAGCATGGCGGCCGGGACCGTGATCACGGGGGGCAGCACCACCTTGGACGGGGTGCCCGAGGTGGCCGAGTCGGTGCTCGGGCTTCCCTCGCGGCGCGGCTCACCGCGGGAGGTGGGCGGCCTCACCGACGTGGTGAAGTCTCCCATGTACGCCACCGGGGTCGGCCTCGTGCTTTTCGGCGCCCGGGGCGAGCACGTGAGCGTGAGGCCGGTGACGGCCGAGCAAGACGGGGGCGTGTTCAGGCGAATGCGGTCGTGGCTCGGCGAGATGTTTTGAAAGGGCGCGCGCGTCGCGGGGCCGGGCGCGGGCTCAAAAAAATTTGCCCCGCAGCGATTGCGCATCGATAACGGAGTTCCGCATCGATATCCGCATCCATAACAGGCTCACGAAGAGAGCTTCGGGATAGGAAGAGCAGGCATGGCGCTACTCGAGTTCGAAGAATTGTCGCAGGCCAAGATATCGGTCATCGGTGTCGGTGGGGGCGGTGGCAACGCGGTCAACACGATGATCTCCTCCCAGCTGGACGGGGTGGACTTCGTGGCCGCCAATACCGACCTCCAGGCGCTCGAGGCGAATCTGGCGAATCAGAAGATCCAGCTCGGGGATCACTTGACCAAGGGACTCGGCGCCGGCGCCAGCCCGGAGGTGGGTCTCAAGGCCGCCGAGGAGAGCATGCAGCTCATCGCCGACACCGTGGCGGGGACCGACATGGTGTTCGTGACCGCCGGCATGGGCGGCGGCACGGGGACCGGCGCGGCGCCCGTGATCGCCCGGGTGGCCCGGGAGTGCGGAGCGCTCACGGTCGGCGTCGTGACCAAGCCGTTCACCTTCGAGGGGAAAAAGCGGCGGCGCCAATCCGAGGAGGGGATCGCAGAGCTCGAAAAGGCCGTCGACACCCTCATCGTGATTCCCAACAATCGGCTGCTCTCGGTGGTCGGGCAGAACACGAGCATGATCGACGCGTTCAAGAAGGCCGACGAGGTGCTTCTGAACGCGGTGCAAGGGATCTCCGATCTCATGACCGTCCCCGGCCTGATCAACGTGGACTTCGCCGACGTGCGCACCATCATGAGCAGCCAGGGGCGCGCGCTCATGGGCTCGGGCCTCGGTGAGGGCAAACGGCGCGCGGCGGAGGCGGCGGAGGCGGCGATCTCCTCGCCGCTCCTCGAGGACATCACCATCGACGGCGCCACCGGAATCCTGATCAACATCACCGGCGGGCCGGATCTCACGCTTCACGAGGTGAACGAGGCGTCGAGCTTGGTGCAGGAGGCAGCCCACGAGGAGGCCAACATCATCTTCGGCTCGGTGATCGACTCGAACGTGGGCGACGAAGTGCGCATCACCGTGATCGCGACCGGCTTCGATCACCAGTCGGCCGACAAAACGGCCCCGGCGACGCGGGACACCGAGCGCGTGCGGGCCCCCGCGCGCCCGCCCATGATCTCCCGTCCCCACGAGCACGCCGCGCCCGCCGACTCTCGGCCCCACCCGGCTCCCGCCGAGGCCCGCGCCGAAGGCTCGGGCGAAATCGCCGCGATGCCGCGCAAGGAGCGGGCGGATACCCAAGACGAGATCCCGATTTACGCCGAGTCCGAGGGCGTCCCGGTCGAGGCGCAGAGCCCGGAGGATTCGGATCCGCTCGGCCGCGGTGACCGCAAGCGCGCCGAGTTCCCGCGTGTTCACCCCTCGCTCCGCGCCGCGCTGGGCGAGGACGAGGTCGAAAGCGAGCTCGACGTTCCGACGTTCCTGCGCCGTCACGGCACGGGCGGATAGCGACGACTTCATCAGCGGCGCGAGCGGGCGTCGGCGGCGGTGTCGGGGGGCGCCGCCGCGTCCGCTGCGTCGAATTTAGGTCAAAGGCGACGCGGCGCTGCGAGCCGATGTTCCCGAGCGTTGTTGGTGCACAATGACGCGCGAGCCAGGCGTCATCGTTTGACTTCGTCGGTCCGAGGGGGCTCGCGCTGAGCGCTTTGCGCGCGCTGGATCCGCTCGCGAGCCAGGCCCACGTAGGCCGGGTGATTGTCCGCGCCGAGCCATCGCCGATTCAAACGCTCGGCGACGACCGCGGTGGTGCCGGCGCCGATGAACGGATCGAGCACGAGCGCGCCCGGCTTCGAGCTCCCGGCGATGAGCCGGCGGATCAGCTCCTCGGGCTTTTGCGTGGGATGCGCGGTCTTTTCATCCATGCCGTTGCATAGGACGGGGATCTCGAACACGTCGCGGGGCTTGGCGCCGAGCGGGTGCGGCGCCCAGCGATCGCGCCGCCGGCCCTGTCCGTACTGCGAGCTCACGGCCTGCACCCGCTCTGGATAGCGCGTGGTGTGGCCGTTATAGGGGATCCTCACATCGTCGATGTTCAGGCGCGTTTTTTTGGCCTTGCGCATGTGGAGAATCGACTCGTGAGAGCGCCCCCAGTCGCTGCCCAGGTTCGCCTTGTTTCGGTAGTGCCACACGAGCCACCGGCATCCGCCGGAAAAGCGCCGCGCCGACCGAGCCTTGACGTCGGCCAAGATTTCCGAAAATCCGCACACGTACGCCGAGCCCGTGGGCGAAAGGACCCGCTCGACCTCGGTCAGCCAGCGGTCGCACCAGTCGGCATAGGCGTCGATCGACTCGAACGTGTCCCACTCGGTCTTGTCGATGGCGTAGGGCGGGTCGGCAATGACCAGATCGACGGTCCCCGCGGCGAGGTCGGCGAGCACCTCGAACACGTCGCCGCAGTACAGCGCCCCGCGCGCGGTCTCCGCCGCCAACACTGGGGGCGAGCACGCGCCGGCGAGATCAGCCGGTACGGCCAAGGGCGCGTCGATGCGGGGTGGGCGTTTGGGCATCGCGCCCCATGATACGATGCCCCGCCGACAATCCGAGGCCCCGCCTCCTCGGCGCGGCGGGCCGATTTCGCCGGACTGTCATCGATGAGCGAATCACGATATTACGCGCATCATACGGCTGTCGTGGATGCCGGCGCGGAGATCGGCGAGGGCACGAAGGTTTGGCACTTCGTTCATGTGATGCCGGGCGCCCGGATCGGGCGCGACTGCGTGCTCGGGCAGGGGTGTTTCGTAGGGAGCGCCCGGGTGGGTGACCGGGTGCGGGTGCAAAACCACGTGTCTTTGTTCGACGGGGTCGAGCTCGAAGATGACGTGTTTTGCGGCCCCTCGTGCGTGTTTACCAACGTGAAAAAACCGCGGGCGCAAACGCGCGGGGCGCGCCCCTTCGTTTCTACGCGCGTGCGCCGCGGGGCGACGATCGGCGCCAACGCCACGCTGATCTGTGGCGTCGAGGTCGGCGCGTACGCTTTCGTGGCGGCCGGCGCCGTCGTGAGCCGCGATGTCCCGCCGCACGCGCTCGTGGCCGGGGTCCCCGCGCGCCCGATCGGATGGATGTGCGCGTGCGGGGAGCGGCTGCCCGAACCGCCGCCCGAGCCCTTCGGCTGCGGCCAATGCGCCCCGTGAGCCTCGTGGTAGGTTTGGACTCGAGGCATACGCCGGGACATGGCGCGACGGATCGAAACCTCCCATCCGCGTCACCACGCACCTGTGTGGTGGTGGAGCGTGCGCGAAATCGTGCTCGGCGCGAACGACGGGCTCGTGTCCACCCTCGCGTTCGTCGCGGGCGCCGCGGCGTCGTTCCCCGACCCCGACTTCATCGCGCTCGCCACCCTGATGGAGGTCATCGCCGGCGCGATCTCCATGGGGTTTGGCGCCTACCTGGCCGCGCGATCGCGCACCGAGCTCGAGAGCCGGGAGCTCGCCGTGGAGCGCAGGCACCTCGACGAGCGCCCGGAAGAGGAGACCGGGGAGCTCGAGCGGTTTTTGGAAAAGCACGACCTCGCCGAAGATGAGGTGAGGCAGCTTAGCGCCCTCATCCAGCGCGACAAGAGCTTGTTTTTGTCGATCATGGGGGCCCTCGAGCTCGGCGTGCAGATCGAGCCCGAGCCCCCCGTGAGGGCGGGCCTGTCCATGGCCGCGGCCTTCGTGATCGGATCGCTGCCGGCCGCCATCCCGTTCATACTCGCGCCGGACCCCATGACCGCGCTCGCGATCGCCACGGGTGCGTCGCTCTTGTTCCTCATCGGTATCGGATTTTGGCGCGCGCACATCGGGGAGACCCGCCGGCGTCGCACCGTCACGGAGATGGTCGTGCTCGGCGTGATCGCCACCGCCGCGGGCTACGGCCTCGGCCACGCCGCGAGCTGGGTTTTGGGCTGAGCGGGATGACGGCGCCGGCACCATTACGAGCGGCGGTAGTACTCCTTGAGGCGGAGCCAGGTCTCGACGGGATCGAACCCCAGGACCGCGAACGGGTTGCCGCCGCTGTCGCGAAAGCGCTCCTGGGCGCTCTGGGCGAGGTCTGAGGCCGCTTTTTTGGCTCCGGGCGGCACGAAGCGCGCGAGCGCCCGGGCCCCGCGCGCCGCCACGGCCGCCGCCGCCGTCGCGCCCACCAGACCCGTGAGCCAGACCGGGGCCGGATCGAGGATCAGCTCGCGCGCCTGAACCTCTCGGGACAGCTGATCCGGCGGCCCCGTCTGAATACGCGCGAGGGCGGCCGTGTCGGTAAACACACCCACGCTCGGGGGGGCGAGGTGCGTCGCGGCGGCGGTGTGGATCCGCGGGTAGGCCCCGCGCCAGGCGCCCGCCAGCTCGCGCGGGTCGAGCTCGGCTTCCAGCATCATGTGCGTGGCCAAAAAGTCGATGTCGCCCTGCTGCTTGCGAACGATCAGCGACGCGGCGATGTCGCTGCCGTCGGCCTCGAACACATACGCGAGCACCGAGGTGTCGTCTGGGATCAGGAGATCGAAGCTCCGCTGGATCGCGTCGGTCGGGGGGATCGGGATGAGCTCGAAAAGCGGCGGCTCGCTCCAAAATCCCGCGCCCCACATCCACTTGAGCCCGCGCGCGAAGCGCAGCCACTGGGCCATGAAATCATCGCCTATCCGCAGGTTTCGCTCCACGTCGGCCAAAAGCTGGCCGAGCGCGTCCCGCTCGAGCACGAACAGCCCGCCCACCCCGAGCGCGCGCTTGAGGGCCGCGAGGTCTTTCGCGGAGGTGCCTGAAAACGGAACCTCTCCGGGGGACAGGGCGCCGCGCCCGGAGCGAACCGCTCGCACGACGCGGTCGCGATCGATGATGACGATGGCGAAGCTGCGCGCGCCGCTCACCCCGGGCGGCAGGAGGAGCCGAAACCAGCGGTCCCAGTGGGCGACGTCGATATCTCGTATGGCGATGTCGGGGGAAATCACGGCGTGTCCTTGCCCGACTCGAGGCGAAACAGGCGCATGCCAAACGGCTCGAGATCGATCCGCGCCGTGCCGCCGCGGGTGGTGACGGCGGAGGGCGTCTCGCCGATGGGATCGTATAGCCGCGTGTTCGGCGGGACGATGACCTCCGCGCGCGCTCTGTTGTCCTCACCGTTTCCGACGAACAAAAGCCGAGGCCGTCCGGCTTCGTCTTCGAACACCGAACAGTGGATGTGGGCCTGCTCGGGCGCCGTGAAGTCGTCGTCAAGGCGATGGTCGAGCGAAAGCGCCAGCTCGGCGAGGTCCCTCGCGAGGCCGTCGGGATCGTCTAAAGACTCCGGGCGAATGAAGCCGGCGCCGGGCGGCGGGCGCGCGTCGTCGTCCGCCAGCGGGCGACCCAACTCGTCGACTGAAGGCGTCTCGGGGCCGATGATGACGCGGGTTCCGGCGCGCGAGGCCGTCCCCAGCGCCGCCCAGGTGCGGCGATCGACGCGCCGCTGGGTCGGCATGATGACCGCGCGGTAGCGCGCCAGCGCCTCCGCGCCGAGATCTTCATCGACCACGAGGTACGGGATGTCGGCGAGGTCGAGCGCGCGCGCGCACTGGGTCGCGTAGTGGCGGTGAAGGCGGGCGCTTTCGTCGGTGGACAGCTCGGCGAACCCGCCGCGCCCAAGGTCCAAAAATTCGCCGAGCACCGGGGTGAGCGGATCCAGGGCGGACGTTGCCACCGCGGCGCGACTCTCCGCGCGCGTGACCACGAGCGCCAGATCGGCCCGCCTCCGCAGCCCGGTGAAGTCGACCTCGCGCAAGGTGGCCAGGAGGCGGGCGAGCCACGACGCCGGCTCGCGCATCTCGCCGCGGGTCGTGATGGGCGCCCCGTACCACCGGTCGCGATCCACCACCATGTACAGGGTGAACGCGCGCACTCCGGCGGCCAAGATCTGCAGGAGGACGTGCCGCTGCTCGGTCGCCGACATGGTGGGGAGCCACAGCGGCCCCCCTGCGCCCACCTCCGGCGCGAACGGCAAGGGGCCGCCGGATCCGACGACGTAGCGCGCGCGCCGGCGGACGATGTCGTAGTCGCTGGCGCGGTGGTAAAAGTCCATTCCGCAGATCCCGCCGGTGGCCTCCGCCGCGCCCGGGAGGCTCACGAGCGCCGGATCGGACGGCGGGGCGTTGTGAAACCGCGCCACCTCGCCTAGCCCGGCGGCGCCGAGCTCCTCGGTGAGCCACGCCAAAGACCGCCGCATGTACTCCTCTTTGAATCGCACCCAGGACAGGCAGCGCTCGGCGTCGTCTCGATCCCAAGCCCGGGGCGGCTCCACGTCACCCGCGTAGTCCCGCCACCAGGACAGGGCGTCGGGGTGGTAATCCTGATCAAACGCCCCGAGCCGAAAAAACATCTGAAACTCGTTGTCCACCTGCACGGCGACGACCGGTCCCGCCGGGGCAAGGTGCGGGGCCACGATGTCGGCCACCCGGCGAAACCAGCTGCCCACCTCGGCGCGAAACGCCGACGAGGCGTATGACGGGATGGGAAACATACGAGGCGGAGCCGGCAGCCATACGGGCGTTCCCCGCCCGCTCAGCGCTTGCATGTCGGGATCGGCGACGATCCGCTCGGGGAAGCCGAAGTAGGTGAGCTCCGCGTTGATGTGCGGACCGGGGCGGATCAGAGCGACCAGCCCGGCGGCCTTCACCTCCGTGAGGAAGGCGTCGAGGTCGAACGATCCGGAAAAGCCGCTCTGCTCGTGCACCCCCCACGGCACATAGGTGTCCACGGCGCAAAGCCCCAGCTCTCGCATCGCCCGCAGGCAAGGGCGCCAAGACTCGCGGTCGAGACGGAAGTAATGGATCGCCCCGGCGAACAGGTCGATGTGGCGCGCCTTGTCGCCGGCGTCGCGAACGCTCAGTCCGCGCTCTGTGAAGTAGGTGCGTAGGCGTGCTTCCACGCGGCGTCCTCGAGGATGAAGCGACTGGGGCCGGTGGCGAGGGGGTGGCCGGAAGGGATCGGAAGGCCTTCGCCGCGGCCGGTTTCGTACTCGGGATCCCAGGGCAAAAGCAGCATCGGGGCGCCGCCTCGCGCCGCCGCCCGCGGCAGGATGGGGTGCGGGTTCGCGGCCCGCTCGGCGCAGGCGGCCAGGATCTCGTCGATGCCCCCCCTGTCGGCGAGCTCGGCGAGCTCGTGGAGGATCCGAATTTGGGGCGGCGGCAGGTTGAGCGCGCCAGCGCCCTGGCCAAGCGCGCGGCTCGGGGACAGCCACGCGACCTCCTCGAGCTCGCCGTCCGCGGGGGCCGCGGTTTGCTCCGGCGGCATCGCCGCGACGTAAAAGCGGGCGGAGAAGCGCTTGGCTTCGATGGACGGGGTGATCCAGTGAGAAAAGTAGTAAAGCGCGTCTTCGCTCGGCGTGGCGCCGCTTCGCTCCAGCCCGTCGCGAAAGCTCGCGCCGGCGGCGATTTTCGCGGCGAGCTCGGCCCGCAGCGAGGCCGCCTCGCCCCCGCCCTCCGGGCGCGGGGCCGGTGCCGGCGCCGCGAGCAGTACGCCAATCTCCTCGAAGAGCTCGCGAATCGCCGTAACCCGTGGATTGCCGTCTTCCGGATCGACCGCGCCTCCGGGGAACACCCACGAGCTCGCCATGAACGAGGCGCGCCTGCGTCGTTTGACGAGCAGTACCTCTACTTCGGCGTCGCCGCCCGCGCGGACGAGGATGACCGAAGCCGCCAGGGCAGCCGCGCTGCCTTCGCCGTCCATCACGCGACCGTAGCCGATGCCACCGCGCGGCGCTATCCGGCCGCGCGGCATTCCCGCGCCCAGCGTCCACCCCACCCGCGACGCGCGCTTGACGTCCCTGACCGGCCACTGCGGCGTGACGCGCCAGCGCCGGCCGTCGCGTCGCCGGGGCGGCGCCCGCGCCATCCGCCATCGCCCTCCGCGAACGCCCTCGACGAACGCCCTCGACGA
>SLNH01000012.1 GCA_007133195.1 Nannocystineae bacterium
AGGCGGGTCGTTCGTGCTTCATCTACAAGACCCCGCCGACGTCCAGGAGATGGGCTGGTCGAGCAGCGGTCTTGTCGGCGAGATCCCGACAGAAGTAGGTCAGCTCACCGGGCTTGAGGATCTCTCCTTTCACAATAATAGTTTTATCGGCGACATTCCGAGTTCACTCGGTAACCTTACGAATCTCGAGCGCTTGCTTGTTTCGAATAACGATCTGACGGGTTCGATTCCAGGAAGTCTTGGTAACCTCACTGAGGCCCACCAGTTCTCGCTACAGAACAACGACCTAACAGGCTCATTGCCGACTCAATTCGGCGAGCTCGAGAGTCTCGAAATCTTGCGTTTCAACAGCAACGACCTCTCAGGCGAGATCCCCGGGGCTATTGGAAATCTCGAAAATCTCAGGATCCTGGTCGGGCACAATAACGATCTCACCGGGGCCATCCCGGAGGAGTTCGAGGGCCTAGTGAGCCTTGAGGACCTCCGCTTGTACGGGAACTCGCTAGACGACTACGAGGAAGGCGCGCTTGCGACACAAGCGGATCTCGATCAGATTCGTCTCGACAATAACGCGTTCACAGAGACCGAGGTTGACCTGATCCTGGCCGACTGTGCCGACAGTGTCCGCGAGTTCGAGGACGACCGAGTCGTGGTAGATCCCCTCGACCTAACGGGCAACGCGCCCCCAACTGGTGATGCGCAAGATGACATCGACACGCTAGAGGACGCGGGATGGGAGGTCGAACTCGACTAGGAAGGGTGCACGACGCTCTGTCCTAGCGGAACCCGCCGCGCACCGTAGCGCGCGGCGGGCCCGGGCGCCGCTAGACGCCATCGGCAAACGCGGCGGTGAGCGGAGCGGTTTCTTCCGCAAAGGCATCTAGGCCGAGCCGGAGGTGTCTGCCTCCGAGGGTCGCGGCGGCGGCGAGGAGATCGAACAGGGGCTTGGCGGCGGCGGGGTCGTAGGTAAGCCACGCCGATTGCTGAAGGAGCGCGGCGAGGGTTTGCGCCGGTGACGCCGGACGGGCCTCCGTCGCCGCGTCGTGGGTCACGCGCGGCAACGCGATCTGGCCGAGCGGCGCGGACGGGATGAGGCCGCCGCCGGCCAGGCGCCTAGGATCGACGCGGCGCTTCTGTCCGCGCGGCGCGCCGTCAGGCCAGCCGGCGTCTAGGCCAAACGGGCGGGCGAAGCCGTGGGCGACGATCGCGCCGCTGTCGTCTCGGGTTAGTACGACCTGATCGTCGGCGAGCCCGCGCCACCCGGCGCGAACGAGATTGGCGCAGGTCGTGGTTTTCCCCGAGCCGCTGCCGCCGACAAGCAGCGTCGCGGGGCCGTCGCCGGGGGCCACGGCGCCGGCGTGAACGAGCGCGCCGCCGAGGCGGCCGACAAGCAGCGCCGCTGCCGCCGAGAGCAGCGAAAACACCTCGGTCCTTGCTGTGTCGAGCGGAGTTTCCGCGACGTAAAGACGCGCGCGCCGGGCCAAAAGATCAATGTCGCACGCGGCAGCCTCCCCCGCCGCGAACGCCCGGTCCCCCCGAACCCACACGCGCACACCGTCTTGCTCGAAGGCGGGCGCGCCTGCCACGGCGTCCCGCTCGGCGGCGGCGAAGTTCCGGACATGCGGCTCGGCGCGGGCCATGTCGATATAGGCGCGCGTGCTGCCGTCACCCGCGGCGCCCTCCGGGCTCGGCATAAGCGGAACCCAGCCTTTCGCGAGCTCGAACAGGTCGCCGGGCGCGCGCAGGCGGAGCCGGCCGTCCGGTGGGAGCGCGATATCCACCGACTCGTCCCGCTCGTTTAAATCCCACATCGTTTTCGGGTCACTCGCCTTGCCCCCGCGCACACCGTGCGCGTCGGTATCGATGGAACGGCTTTTCGGGTATATTACTCGGGCGACCCAGGCGGTGCCCCGAGTCTGGCAGCGCTATCGCCCCCGATAGCCGCTGCCCTGGCCCGCCCATAGGCAGTACCGAGGTTTTCAATGCATAGCCACCGCGAAAACGGCTCGCGCCACCCAGCCGAGCCCGGGCAAAGCAAAGCCGTGGATGGCGGGGCGGACCAAGGTCGCGCTCCTTGGGTTTCGCCCGAGCTCGAGGAGCTTCCGCCGCTCAGCGATGTCGTGCTGCAATCGAACATCGAGGGCGGCGGAAACATCAACGATCCCATTTTTTAGCCGGGCCTTCGCACAGCCCGCTACCAGCGGTCTGTCCCTGCGGGGGTGAGCGGCGCGTGGCGCGCCGCCGCCGCGCTGGCCGGCGGGTCGAGCGGCTGGTTTCCTGGCAGCTCGACCCAGGCGTGGCCGCGCGGGTTACCGGCCACGCCGTCGGCAGGCGCAAACCCCAGGCGAACGACGGCCGGTATCCCGTAGCGGCGCAGCACCTCGGCCTCTGCGATCGAGCGATAAAGGCACGTGTTTCGCGCCGGCCCGGGCGCGCGACCGAGCAGCCAAACGGCTGTGCGCGCGGCGCGGCGCCCTCGCCGCACAGCCGGATCATGCTCGCCTTCGGCACAGATCGCGCCCTCGCCGCGCTCTGCAGGCGGATCCAACAGCTCGCGAAGCCG
>SLNH01000486.1 GCA_007133195.1 Nannocystineae bacterium
ATCGACGCTCAGCTCGGAGGCGCACACGGGGAGCTGTTTGGCGCCCAGCTTCGGGTCCTCGCCCCTCGGGCGGCGGGGTCATACATGGCAAACGGCCGCTACGCGGCTGCCAAGAGCGCGGCCGACACCGCTGCGCAGTTCGGCGCCGGGTCGAACCAAACCGTCCAGCGCGTGCGCAGCGCCCTCGCGCAGCGCGCCGAGAGCCTCTACCAGCGAGCGCGCAGCCTGCGCAGCTCCGATCCGGAAGAGGCCGTCGCGATGCTTCGCGAAGTCCAGAGCATCGTCCCCGCGGATAACCCCTGGCATGAGCGGGCCCAGCGGATGCTGGCTGCGCGCGGCGCGGACTAAACGCGAATCTGCGGCGCGATACGGCGCTTTCCCTCACTCATGGGCTTCAGCCCGCTCGTTCGTCGCGCCTGGTCGCGCTTGCATCTTCATGTTTTTACTCGGTCTTCAAGCCGGTCGCCGCTCTGGGCAGCGGCGCAGGCGCGGGTGATCGCTTCGGTCGGTCGTCATCCCACTCACCGCGAACGCGCGCCCGTGGTAAAAGCGCTGCCGTGAAGCGCGCGTGGCGGCGGCTAGCGCTCGGCGTCGCAGCCGGCGTGGCAGTGTTCGCGGGATTTTCGATCTACGCGGACGTGAGCGAACTGGGCGATCGGCTTGCCGATTTCTCCTGGTGGGCGCTCGCGGCCGCGCTCGCGCTCGCGCTCGTCAACTACGGCCTGCGTTTCGTCCGCTGGCAGCTGTATCTGCGCGACCGCCGCATCGATGTGCCACGAAAGACGAGCGCGCTCGTGTTCTTTTCGGGTTTCGCCCTGTCGGTGACGCCCGGAAAGCTCGGGGAGATCCTCAAGTCCGTGTTTTTGCGCCAAAGCGCGGGCGTCCCCATCACCACCAGCGCGCCGGTCGTGGTGGCCGAGAGGCTCACCGATCTCATCGCCCTCGTTTGCTTGGGCCTGGTCGGCGTCGCCCTCTACGGGGTGGGCACGCAAATCGTCACCGCCGCCGCGGTCCTCGTCGCGTTCGGCTTCGTCGTGCTTTGCTGGGCGCCGCTCGCTCACCGCCTGATTTCGCTGATTTGCCGGCCGCGTCGGCTGCGCAGGCTGGGCTCGCGCCTCGTTCACGTCTACGACGGGCTCGCCGAGCTCGTAAGGCCCAAACCGCTGGCCCGCGCCACCAGCCTGGCCGTCCTCGCGTGGCTCGCCGAGTGCGTGGCGTTTGCAATCATCTGCGCCGGGTTCGGTGGAACCGAGGTGCCCCTGGCTTTGGCGACCCTAATCTTCGCCGCGGCCACCCTCGCGGGCGCGCTCTCGTTCCTCCCTGGCGGGCTCCTCGTCACCGAGGCCGGCATGACGCTGCTCCTCGTCCAGGTCGCCCACGGCTTCGACGAGCCCACAGCCGTCGCCGCCACCATCCTCACCCGCCTGGCCACGCTGTGGTTCGCCGTCATCATCGGCATCGCCGCGCTCGCGCTCGTCCGTCGCGAAATCCCCGACGCCCATGAGGCGCTGGACGAAGCGGCAGGCGCGTAACGCTGCTTCCGCTTCGCTGGGGTGACGTCACGCCGGCCAGGCCCCGCGTGCGGAGCTGCCGGCAGCCCCCGGTTCCAGCCGTCCGCTGGCGCCCGCCACACCGCCAACCTCGCTGTGGGCAAACCCCTCTTTATGAACTCTCGTTTTTTTGCAACCGTGACCACATTACGAATGTGATCTGGTGCAGTGGAGTCCGAAAACCGCAGCCAACTAACGCCCGACAGCCGCCCCTGTGGGAAGCCCTGCCCGTCGGGGCAGCGCTTGTGGACAAAAATCTGTCCTCGATCCGTCCCTCGCCTGTGGACAGAAATCTGTCCTCGATCCGGCCCGTCGCCTATGGACAAAATTCTGTCCCGAACGAAGGCGGGGTCGTGGGTCAGCCGTGGCCGTCATCGCGGCGCGCCCGCCGCCGGGCGACCACGCGATCGAGAAAGGCCTGGAGTGCGTTCAGGGTGAAAGGCTTACTGATGAAGTCGGAGGCGCCGCTTTGCAAGCAGGCGTCGCGCGTTTCGTCGGAGACGTAGGCCGTCGCGATCAGCACGTCGATGTCGGGATCGATAGCCTTGAGCCGCTGCGTCGTGGCGATCCCGTCGAGGCCCGGCATCCGCAGGTCGGCCAAGGCCAAATCGAAGTGCCTCTCGTGAAGGCGACGGATGGCTTCATGGCCGCTGTCGGCGACCTCGACCTGGTACCCCATGCCGGTGAGACCGAGCTCGAGCATCGTGAGCACGTCCGGCTCGTCGTCGATAACGAGCACGGTGATGCGCCCATCCGAGGCCTCTTCCTCTTCATCGATCGGCTGCAAAATAAGCCCCTTTTTGCCCGCGAACACGTCGAGTCTACTCCGGGCAGATAGAGAATCAAATCAGGAGACTTCGTTCGTGCGTGAGGTCGGCTCGGAATTCGAGGTGGTTTGCCCTCGCGCTCGGCGCGCCGGCCGGCCGCCTCCGGCGCCGGCTCCGCGCGGGCCAGCCGGCCGGCACGCGCCATGCGCCGACGGCGCACCCGCCGAGCGCACGCAGTTCGCGACG
>SLNH01000147.1 GCA_007133195.1 Nannocystineae bacterium
CCGCGCTTCGTACCAGTGGGAGCAGCTAAACGAGATCCTCCTCGAGCGGGTCGAGCACACCGACGACCAGCAGGAGCGAATCCGGCTTTTGCAGGCGGTGGCTCAGATCTACGAGCAGGAGCTCGGCGATCAGGAGTCTGCGTTCGTCGTCCTGCAGGCCGCTTTCCGCGAGGACTACAGCCACGAGGACACCGGGCACGAGATCGAGCGCCTCGCCACGGCCGCCGGGAAGTGGGAGGACCTGCTTCAAGACTATACGCAGGTCGTCCAAGAGCTCGAGGCCGAGGATCTCGAGGCGGCGGCGGACTTGTGGGTCAAGATCGGTCGTTGGTACGGGGACCACCTCCAGCACGTGGATTGGGCGATTCACTCGGTGCAGCAGGCGCTTCGCCTAAACGCCCAGCACCTCGGCGCGCTCTCGGCGCTCGCCGACTTCCAGCGCCGGCGCGGCTCGTGGGCCGAGCTCATCGAGGTGCTCGGCCAGCACGCGGCGATCGAGCCCGATCCCGACAAGAAGGTTTCGCTCTACCTGCAGCTCGGCGAGCTCCTCGAGGCTCAGATCCAGGATCCCGCTCAGGCGATCAGCGCGTATCAATCGGCGCTCGAAGCCGAGCCCGCCACCATGGGCGCGCTCATGGCGCTCGAGCGCCTGTACCGCGGGCAGGGGATGTGGGAGCCGCTCATCGACGCGCTCGGGCGGATGGCCGATCTGCAAGAGGATCCGGAGGAGTCGGTCCAGCTCAGGCTGCAAGTCGGTCACCTTTACGACGAGCAGCTCGACGATCCGGCGCGCGCCATCGATGCGTATCAGGAGGTCCTCGAGACCGAACCGCAGAACCTCGCCGCCCTGCGGGCGCTCGAGGTGCTGTACGAAAAGACCGGTCAGTCCGAGAAGTATCTCGACAACCTCGAGGCCCAGCTCGACGCGTCGCCGACCGACGCCGAGCGGATCGCGCTGTATGAGCGGATGGCCTCGGCGTGGGAGGAGCGCTTCGGGAAGCTCGACCGCGCCAGCGAGTGCCTCGAGAAGATCGTGGCGCTCGACGAGCGAAATCTCTTCGCTTACCAAGAGCTCGAGCGCCTCTACCGGCACGAGCACAAGTGGGAGTCTCTCGTAGACACCTTCCGCCGCCACATCATGGCGACGACCGACGCGAGCGCGCGCACGGATCTGTATTGCGCGATGGGGGAGATCTACAAAGATCACCTCCAAGATCCGGACCGCGCCATCGAGGCGTATACGGACGTCCTGTCGTTCGACGCCGACGACGCGCGCGCGCTAGACGCGCTCGGACGCCTATACGAGCAGATCGGGGAGTGGACGCGCGCGATCGACATCATGTCGCAGCTGGCCGAGCAGACCGAGGATCCGGCGCAAAAGGTGGATCTTCTGTACCGCGTCGGCCGGGTGAATAGCGAGGAGCTCCACCAGCTCGAAGAGGCAGAGGGCAAGTTCCTGAGCGCGCTGGCGCTCGACGAGACCCATCTGCCCACGATGCACGCGCTCGTCTCGCTGCACTCGCGGGACGGCGATTGGCTCAAGGCGGCCCAGATGATGGTGCGCGCCGAGGCCTACACACATAACCTGCTGGACAAGCAGCGCCTTCTTTACGACGCGGCGCGCATCTACCTCGAACAGCTTCACGACAAGGAAAAGGCCAAGGAATACTTCGCCGCCGTGCTCTCGCTCGACCCCGAGCACGTGGAGGCGGGCGAGCCGCTCGCGGAGCTTTACTTCGAGGTCGGGCAGTGGCCCGAGCTCTCGCCGATCCTCGACATGCTCGTGCGCAAGACGCACCAGCATAAGGAGCCTCGCGAGCTGAACCAGCTTTACTACCGCACCGCGCGGTGCGCGGACGAGCTGGGCGACTACGAAAAGGCCCTGCAGTACTACCGCGCGGCCTACGACATCGACTCGACCTACCTGCCCACGCTCACCGGTCGCGCCGATCTCCTGTTCAAGATGGAGGACTGGGAGGGGGCCGGCAAGATCTACCAGACCATCCTCGTTCAGCACCGGGACTCGCAGAACGAGGCGGACGTCGTCCGCACCTACTACCGACTCGGCATGGTGCGCCAAAACCTCGGCGAGAGGAAAAAGGCGCTGAACATGTTCGAGAAGGCCCTGGAGATCGATCCCCACCACGCCGACACGCTGCAGGCGGTGATCGACATCCAGTCGGCGCAAGGCGATTGGGAGGCGGTCATTCAAGCCAAGCGGGGGCTGGTGGTCGCCGGCCAGCCCGACGAGCAGGTGAGGCTCCTCGACGAGATCGGCGATATCTATCACCAGAAGCTTCAGAACCCGCAAAAGGCCATCGGCACGTACCTCGAGGCGCTCGAGGTGCGAAACGACGACCACCAGCTCCTGCAGAAGGTGCTCGACCTTTACACGGAGACGGAGCAGTGGCGCAAAGCGGTGGAGATCATCGAGCGCTTCGTCGAGCTGGAGTCGGACACCCTCCGCCGCGGCTCGTACTACCAGGCGGCAGGGACGATTTGCCGCGACAAGATCAAGGCGATCGACGAGGCGATCGATTACTACAACAGGGCGCTCGACAG
>SLNH01000108.1 GCA_007133195.1 Nannocystineae bacterium
GAGGACGGGCGTGAGCGGACGTTTTCCAGCGCATGTCGGCGGTGCCGGCGGCCGAGCGGCGCGCCGAGGGGTCGGGCGGCGCGCGTCGGCGTTCGCGCTGGTTGTCGCGCTGCCGCTCGCGCCGGCCTGTTTGTTCACGGACCCGATCAACCGCGCACCGGATGCGCAAATCACGGTGGAGAGCACAGGTCCATACACCCTCGACGACCAGGTGATCGTCTCTGCGCGAAAGAGCCAGGACCCAGACGGCAACGAGGTTTCGGTGTACTGGACCGCTCGCCAGTGCGACGACGACGGCTGCGACGAGCCGTTCATCCAGGACCAACCCGGAAGCGTCTACGAGCCGCTGGTGATCACACCCGAGAAGCGGGGCACGCTGCGCGTCATCCTCAGGGTGGAAGACGAGCCCTATCGCGCCGTGGGCGTCGAGGAGCACGAATTCACGGTGATAAATCGCCCGCCCGAGGCCGAGCTTCAAGTCCAGGGCGACCGCCTCGCAGACGGCAGCTACCTCGTCGGCCGGGAGCTGTCGGTTGTCGCCGAGGCTCGCGATCCCGACGACGACGAGCCGCCGGCGCTCTCGTTTTCGCTGTATCCGTCCGCGACGTCTGATCCGAACGATGTGGTGTGGCAGGCGGCGGGCGACGGCGTGATGCGTCTGGTCCCCGACGCGGCCGGGCTGTGGGAGGTCGAGGTCACGGCTGACGACGGAGCGGGCGGCACCGACACCGTATCGGCGGCGTTTCAGGTCGCCGACAACACCCCGCCCTGCATCGCGGCCACCGAGCCACGAGCGCCGGGTGGGGGCGCGTATGTCGTGGGCGCATCCGAGGATCCCAAGCGGTTTTCCGTGCTCGCGGTCGAAGACGAGCTCGATCCCTATCCGCCGCAAAGCGGCGATCACGCGGGCGGGGAGGCCGGCTTCCGGTGGCGCATCGCGTCGCCGGAGACCGGAGGCGAGCTGGTCGACGTCCCCGGCGTAGACGCCCCCGACTTCGTCCTCGATCCGCGCGATCACGCGCCAGGTGACCTGGTCTCGCTGCGCGTCGAGGTGAGCGATCGCGAGGGCGCCGATCTGTCGTGTTCCGAAGACGCGCTCACCTGTTCGGCGCACAGCGACGACTGTATTCAGTGGACGACGTGGGAGGTGGAGATCCGATGACGCGAGGACCGCGCGCCGCGATCGTGACCGCACTGGCTCCCCTGGCGCTTGCTTCGGGAGGCTGCGGGGCCGAGTTTGCCGACGATTCGCCCCCCGAAGGGCCCGACGCCGGGGCGGCTGACGAGCAAGGGTGCGAAATGATCGTCGCCTCCTTCGAACCGGGCGAGCCCGAGCGGGGCGACGCCGTCGTCGCGTGGGCGGACATCGCGCGCGGCGGCGCGATGAGCGGCCTCGAGCGCTACCGGTGGTCGGTGTCGCGAAATGGCGAGTCGGTCGAATTCGAGACCAGGGCGCCCGGCGACGAGGCGATCGAGTTCGATGCGCTGCGCGCGGGCGTCTATGACGTGGATCTCGAGGGCGAGGTGGGTGACCTTGCGTGCCGGAGCGTGCACCGGACGTTGAACGTCAGCGAGCTCGGGGCCAAAACCGAGGCGTATCGGCTGCGCATCTTGCCGGGCGGAGCCGAGTCCGCTGCCGAGATCGACGTCGACATCCCCGGCGGCGCCGACTACCACGTCGGCACGATCACGGTGGACGAGGGCGCCTCGCTGACAGGCCAGATATCAGGCCCACATGGGCCGGTTTCTGGCTACGTCCGGGTCCGCGCGGACGAGGACGACGCCGTGGTGGAGGGCTTCGCGGGGGAACAGGGCGAGCTGCGCGCGCCCGAGCCGCCGGCGAGCGGCCCCTACGAGCTCTTGATCGTGCCCGACGGTGACGAGGTGGCCCCCGATCGGATCACCGGCGTGACCCGATCCGAGCTCGCCGATCTCGAGCTCACCGAGGGCGTCGCCGTCACGGGCACCGTCGAAGGCTCGGACGGGCAGGGCGTATCCGGGGCGGCGGTCTCGCTCACGGTGGATGGAATTCCGTCCACGATCGGCAAGACGGGCGAAGGCGGCGAGTTTTCGCTGCGCGCTCGCGCGGGTTTGGCGACGGTTCGCGTCGTGGCGCCCGACGGGGCCGGCCGGCTCGACCTCGAGGCTTCGGGGATCGAGGTGGGCCAGGGGACGGAGCTCGCGATCGCCTATGCGCCCGGCGCAGAGCCCGTGACCGCGGCTCCGCAGGTGGTGGATCCGGAGGGCGAGCCCGCGCCCGGGGCGGAGGTGACGTGGATCGCCGAGCCGGTCGATGCCGCCGGGACGATCGCGGCAGGTGGGGACAGCGAGGTGGCCCGGGGACGCGCGCGGATCCGCGCGACCGCCGACGACCAGGGCGCCGCGGGTGAGCGGCTCGTGCCGCCGGCGGCCTACCACGTGGTGGCCGCGCCCCCGCCGGATGTGAGCGCCGCCGCCAGCGCGACGCACGTCGATCTGGACGAGGGGGAGGCACCCGAGACGCTCGCGCTCGCCGCGCCGGCGACGGTGGCGGGCCACATCCGCGGCGAGTCCGACGCGGA
>SLNH01000136.1 GCA_007133195.1 Nannocystineae bacterium
CGGGGGCTCGAGGCGCCGGCGCTCGCGATCGAGGCCGGCCGAGTGTGGGCCGCCGAGCGGCGCGCAAAGCTGGCACAAGGCGACGGCGCGGACGAAGAGCGCGAGCACGCGTCGCAGGTGGACGCCATGGCGGAGCTGTCCGAGGCGCAGGGGCTGTCGCCGCGAGAGCGGGCGCGCGCCCGGCTCGCGCGCGCCGAACTGTTGCTGTCGGCGGGGGACGAGGCCGCTGCGGCGGCGGCGCTCGAGGAGGTCGGGGCGCCGAGCGACGCCTGGGGCCCTCAGGTCGCCCGCGCCGCCACGGCGCTCTCGCTTCGGCTCGGGACGGAGGATCGGGCGCGAGAGCTGGCCGCGTATGGGGCGCAGGCCTTCCCGGGACTCGGCGAATTTACGACGCTCCTTGCCGAGGCCGAGCTGGCGGCCGGCGACCTCGAGGCGGCCTACGCGGCGCTGGCGGATCTGGGCGAGCTCGACGACCGGCAGCGCGAGCGCGCGCTCGCGCTAAGGGGCAACATCCGCCGACTTTTCGGCGAGTTTGAGGGAGCCAAACAGGATCTTCGCCGCGCAGTGGAACTCGGCGGCGGTGTGGACGCTGCCGTGGCGCTCGCTCGGGCGGAGAGGCTCGCGGACGACCCCCGCGGGGCGATCGCGACCCTGGAGGCGCTGGGCGACGAGGTGAGCGGCGATGCCCGGGTTATCGCCGGCCTGGCCGGCGCCATCGCCGAGCGGGGCGAGCGCGACCGGGCGCTGGAGCTTCTCGAGGAGCCAACCGATGACGATGACCGCGAGGCCGGCGGGGCGGTGGCCCTCGAACGGGCCCGCCTCGTAAGCGGCGACGACGCGCTGTCGGCGGCGCGTACGGCTTACGAGCGCGCCACCGCGGGGCAGGAGTTTGGTATCGCGCTCGAGGCGGCGGAGATCATCCTCGAGCACGGTCGGATCACCGAGGCGACCGAAGTTCTGCGCGACCTCGTCGATCGCGTGGGCGGGGGGACGGCCGCAGTGCTGGCGGCGAAGGCGCACGTGCTGTCCGGCGACCTGAAACAAGCGGAGTCGTTCCTGGAACTCGCAGATGCCGGGGCCGACTCGCTAAAGGCGGTGATCGCGCGGGAGCGGGGGCGCGTCGCGCTGCGCCGCGGCGCCGAGGAGGACGCCATCGTGGAGCTCGAGCGGGCGGCCCGGGCCGCCCCCAGGGACGGCGAGGCGTGGCTCTTGCTAATCGCCGCCCGCGCGGAGGACGGCCGCGACGATGCGGTGCGCGAGACGGTGGAAGCGGTCATTCGTCAGTTCGGCGACGATCCCATCGCCGAGCTCGCCCGGGCGCGACATCATCTGTTCCACGACCGCCACGCCGAGGCGGTGGAGGCGTTCGAGGCAGCGGCCGAGGCGCTGAGCGACGCGCGGGCGACCCCGAGGTTGCGCGCTGAGCCATTTTTCGGGCTGGGCCGCGTGTACTACGACCTCGGTGAGCTCGAAGACTCGGTCGAGGCCCTGGAGCGGGCCGTCTCGATCGACCCGAGCCGCGCCGCGGCGCACCTTCTCCTCGGGAACGTGCGCTTCGAGCGCGAAGAGTACGAAGCCGCGATGCGCGCCTACGAAGACGCGCTGGCGCATTTGCCGGCCTCGCGCCCCGACGCGTGGTTTTATCTCGCTGACGCCGCGCGGAGCGCGGAGCGACCTGACGAGGCGGCGCGGGCGGCGGCTGAGTACTTGGAGGCCGCGCCCGACGGCCCGTTCGCCGAGGCCGCCGAGGAGCTAAAGCGCGAGCTCGAGTCGCCGTAGCCCGGGGCGCCGCCCGCCTCGGCCCTCTCGCCTCGGCGCACCGGCGCCTCGCGAAGCCCGAAATTGGGGTGCGCTGGCCCCTAGCCGAAAATCTGCTCTCGAAACAAAAACAGCGCCGTGCCGATCCCAGCCGCGAGGGCCACGGCCACCAGGACGAGGATCGCGATGACCCGACCTTGGCCCGGGCTTTCGTAGCTGCCCGTGCGCTCCGGCTCGAGGACCTGAGACAGGGGCTCGATCTCCGCCCCGGGTTGGCTCGCCTCGGCGTGGGCCGCCGGGCCAGGGGACGCCGCGCCTGCTGGGGAGACCGGTTCGCTGGCCCGCGGCGGGGCGGGATCGTCGAAGCCGAGGTCGGCGGCCCAGGTGGAGGTGTCCTCAAAGGCGTTGGGCGCGAGGCTGGCGGCGCCTGCGTCGCCTTCCAAAGCGGGCGAGTCGCCCTGCAATAGCGACGTGAGCTTGGCCATCTCGTCCTGGATCATCGCGTCGATGAGCGACTCCTGGGCCACCGGGCTGCGCCGCTTGGCCTGCTCCATCTGGGTGTCGCGGACGAGGCTGGCGATGTCCCGCGCCGTGACCTTCATCTGGCGGCTAAACAGGTACTGCGCCAGCGCGTCGCCGAGATCGGCGGCGCTCGCGTAGCGGCGGTCGGGATCTCGCTCGAGGGCTTTGCGGATGATCTGCTCGAGCTCGGGCTCGATCTCGGGGTTGATGGCGGCGATGGAAGGGATCCGCGCCTGTCGCACGAGCTCGACGGTCTGGTAATCCGACTCGCCGAGGAACAGCCGGCGTCCGGTGAGCATTTCCCACAGGAGGATCCCCACCGCGAACACGTCGGCTCGGCTGTCGATGTCCAGTCCGCTGGCCGCCTCCGGAGACAGGTAGGAAAACTTTCCTTTGACGATCCCGGGATCGGTGGACTCGATTTGGCTGTTGGCCTTGGCGAGCCCGAAGTCGACGAGCTTCACCTCGCCGTTTTTGGAGATGAGGATGTTCGGGGGCGAGACGTCGCGGTGGACGATGTGCAGGGGCTCGCCGGTCTCCGGGTTCTCGCACCCGTGGGCGTAGGCCAGCCCCTTGCAGGCCTCGAGCATGAGGTAAATCGCCTCGGCCGCCCGGATGCGCTGGCCGCGCTCTTGGAGCCGGTCGAGGAGGTGCCGTAGGTTGCACCCCGGCACGTACTCCATGACGAGAAAGTAGGAGCTCTCGCTCTGCCCGATGTCGAACACCTGCACGATGTTGGCGTGCTGCAGGTAGAGCGACAGCTTCGCCTCGTCCAGGAACATGGCGACGAACTTGTCGTTCCTGGTGAGGCTCGGGAGGATGCGCTTTATCGCTACGTTTTTCTTAAAGCCCTGGAGCGACTCGGCGACACCGAGGAACACCTCGGCCATGCCGCCCTGATCCAAGCGCTCGGAAATGGTGTAGCGATCGGCCATACCTCGGTGGGGCCGCGGGCCGAACGTCGGCTCGCAGGGCCAACACTATACCAGAGCGCGTCCGCGTCTCGCAAAAGCGCGGGGCAAAGGCTTCTGTGGAACGACGTCCGGGCGTCGGCGGGCGGCTACGCCTCGTCCGTCTCCCGGCGCTCCTTGCACTCGACGCACAGGGTCGTCACCGGGCGCGCGCACAGGCGCGGGAAGCCGATGGACTCCTCGCAGTCCTCGCACTCGTCGATCAGGTCCTCGTCCAGGCGGTCGAGGGCCTCGTCGATCTTGGTGAGCAGCTTCTTTTCGCGATCGTGTATGCGGAGCTCGGTCGCGTAGAGCCACTCCTCCGCGGACTCGTCCATGGGATCGCGCCCCACGCGATCGCGGTCGCGATCCATGGTGAAGCCGAGGCCGTCGGCCGCATGTGCGAGGATCCGCCGCCGCTCGCTGTGCAGGCGGTCCCGGAGGGTATATTTCTGCTCCTGTGTGAGCATGGCGAGGCAGTGTACGGATGTTGTGGTCGGGGCGTCAATCGCGGCCGCGGCGATCCCTCGACTGGGTCGAAACGTGGCGCGGGTGCGCTCGCGCGGGCACGGCTGGTCGTGGCTCGCGCGGCTTTCCTACCAGATCCGCTGAACCTCGGATTCGTTGCATGACGGGCGTCCGAGCGGGGCGACGGCTGGGCTGAGCTGGCGCGCGCGCTTCGCCGACCGAGCCGCGCGTCGGTAGAAAACCAGCTCTCAGCCGGCAGCCTTGTTCTCGAACACGAACTGCGGCCGGGTACGGTGCTCGACGACGCCGCGGTCGACGACGCATTTTTGGACGCCCGTCATCGAGGGGAGCTCGTACATCACCTCGAGCATGACCTCTTCGAGGATGGCACGCAGGCCGCGGGCGCCCGAGTCGCGCCGGTGGGCCTCCTCGGCGACGGCTTGGAGGGCCTCCTCGGTAAACGTCAGCTTGACGTCCTCGAGCTCGAACAGGCGCTCGTATTGCCGCGCGAGGGCGTTTTTGGGCCGCCACAGCACCTCGGTGAGCGCGTCTACGTCGAGGGCGTCGCACGACACCACCACCGGGAGCCTGCCCATGAACTCCGGGATCATCCCGTATTTGATCACGTCGTCGGGGCGCACCATGGAGCGCAACGCGTCCTTGTCGTCCTCGGCGGTGCCGATGGTCGCGCCGAACCCGAGGCCGCGCTGGCTGGTGCGCCGCCTCACGATGTCCTCGATGCCGTTGAAGGCGCCCGTGCAGATGAACAGGATGTCGCTCGTGTCGATCTGAACGAGCTCCTGCTGAGGCCTGTTGCGCGCGCCGTCCGGGGTGATCGTCGCGGTCTTGCCCTCGAGGAGCTTGAGGAGCGCCTGCTGCACGCCCTCGCCCGAGACGTCGCGCGTGGGGGACGGCGAGCCGCCACGGCGGGCCACCTTGTCGATCTCGTCGACGCACAGGATGCCGCGCGCGGTCTTTTCCACGTCTCCGCCCGCGCTGCGGAACAGCGACTTGATGACGCTCTCGACGTCCTCGCCGACGTAGCCGGCTTCGGTGAGGGTGGTGGCGTCGGCGATCGCGAACGGAACGTCCAGCTTTTTGGCCAGCGTCTGCGCGAGCAACGTCTTCCCCGAGCCCGTGGGCCCGATGAGCAGGATGTTGCCCTTTTGCAGCTCCACCTCCTGCGCTTTGCCGCGCATGCCGATCCGCTTGTAGTGGTTGTACACGGCCACGGCGAGCGCGCGCTTCGAGGCGTCTTGCCCCACCACGTAGCGGTCGAGCTCCTCGACGATCTCCCTGGGCGGCGGGTACTGGGGACGCTGCGCCGCTTCTTCCTTGGACAGGATGTCGTTGCACAGCGTGACGCACTCGTCACAGATGAAGACCCGCGGGCCGCTGATGAGCTTGCGGACTTCTCGGCGCTGTTTTCCGCAGAAGGAGCAGTGGAATTCTTCCATCTAGTCTCTGATTCTTGCATAGGCCCCACCCATCGCAAAGCCCGCGGCGGAACCGAGCGCGAATCTGTCGGCGGGCGGGGCGCGCTCCGCGGACTTGACGCGTTGGGTCATGTCGCGGCCAAACTTGGGAATGCGCGCGCTGGTGCTCTGCGCCGTCCCCGAATCGGCGTTCCGCGATCCGGAGTCGGTGGCCTCGGTCCTCGCCGATCTGGGTTGCCGGGTGGATGTGGCGCCCTTCGATCTGGGTGGGCTCGAGGAGCAGGAGGTCGCCTCGCGACCGCCCGTCGTGGTGGTGGTCGACGCCGGAGACGACATCGAGCGGGCGACGAGCAGTCGCCGGAGGATCAGCCGGTTTCCACCCCTGGAGGACACGCCGACGCTCGTGGCGCTGGAGCTCGGAAAACTGCCCTCGCTCGATTTTTCGGCCGGGTTCGACGACTTCGTGCTCCGCCCGCTGGTGCCCGTCGAGCTGTACGCGAGGCTCCGTCAAATCGACTGGAAGTCGGCGGCGTTCGGCTCCGATGAGGTGATCAAGGTCGGCGCGCTCGTCATCGATGCGGGCGCGTACGAAGCGCACTACCATGGCCGACAGCTCGAGCTCACCCACCAGGAGTTCGAGCTACTTCGCTTCCTCTGTCAGCATCCCGGTCGCGTGTTCAGCCGAGAGCAGCTCCTTCAGCGGGTTTGGGGCTACGACTACGTGGGCAGCACGCGCACCGTAGACATTCACGTAAGGCGCGTTCGCGCGAAGCTCGGTAAGGCCGGGGGCACGCTCATCGAGACGGTCCGCCACGTAGGCTACAAGTTGCGCTCCCAGGCGCCGCGCAAACCGGCCGAGCCCGACGGGGGCGACCGAAACGCGTGACGGCGCGGCCGCCGATCCGGCGCGCGCTGGCCGCGCTCGCTAGCGCGGCGAACGAGCCGTGATGCGCGCGTCTGGCAAGTCGTGGGCGATGAGCTCCACGTTGACCGTCCCGTGCTCCGTGTCGGCCTCGATGCGAAGCGGCGCGCGGGTGGTGTCGTCGGCGAGCCATAGTCTAACCCGCCTCGGATCGCGGTTGGGATCGACCTCGAGATCGCTATCCATTCGCCACGCGACGCTGTCGATCCGCGTTGCCTCGCGTGTTCCGAACGCGGTATCGACCGGTTCGGTTCCGCCGGAGCGGGCCGTGAGGTGCCAAATGCGTCGACCCGACAAAAGGTAGGCGTAGACCTCATCGCCTGGCGTCGCGTCCCACGCCCGCAGCGCGCCGAGCAGGCTGTGCAGATCGTGAGCGCTGCGCTCGTCGGGAAGCGTTTGGTCGTAGGTCGTGGGCGACCGTCCGAGCCTGGATACGCCGATCTCGAACGGGCCGGTTCCAAACTCCGTTTCGATCATCGCCTCGGGGCTCGCAGACTGGATATCGGCGCGATGAAGGACGGGGCGGCCGGTGTCCATGGCGATGCGGGTTTCGACCTCGTCGCGGACGTCGCGGAACGCCGCCGCCACGCCGGTGCTGTGGATGCGCGAGCGGAGAATGACGATCTCGCGCTCCCCCTCGACGCCCGGCTCGCCCACGGCCATCACGGCCCGCGCGCCCACGATCCCGCGAAACGAGATGTCGAAGTGAAAGGCCTCGCCTGGCCAAAAGAACGGGCGCTCGACCTCGAGTGCGCTGTAATTTCCCGAGCCTCCGATGCTCCCGGGGCTCGGCCGCGGCGCCGAGTGGTTGGTGCCGCACGCGGCGGCGAGCAGCACGGCAGCGGCGATCTTGGCCAGGTTGGATGCCATGGCGGGGTTCCATGCAAGACGCGCGCAACGTCGGCGCCTATGGTAACCTTGACCGATCCCACCCTGGACGCAAGGCGGCTCCTTGGGGCGAGAAGCCGCCCGGCGCCTAGCTCTGCGTGTGCCAATCGCAGGGGTAAGTGCGTGCGCAAGCATCGGATGTCAGGTGCGAGGCGGGTGGTAGGGGGGGGGGATCTCGTGGCGACCCGCGGGGCCGCTCCGGATGCGACGACTGAGCCATGATGATTCGAGAGGCGAAGATCGGAGTGACCCTGGGCGATCCATGTGGGATCGGTCCGGAGATCGCGGCCGCCTCGATCGCGCGCGAGCCCGGACCGCGGCAGCGAAGGATCGTGGTGTTCGGCGATCGCGCGGTGTGGGAGCGCGCGGCGGGCGAGCGCTCCGCAGACGTCGAGCTTTTCGACGTCGAGGCGATCTCGTCCGCGCGCGTAGATCGCGACGCCAGGCCGGGAAAGCCGGGCCCCCGCGCTGCCCAGGCGCAGGTGCGCTACCTCGAGGCGGCGGCGGAGGCGGCGCGCACCGGCGAGATCGACGCGCTCGTGACCGCGCCCATCCACAAGCAGAACGCGCGGGCGGCCGGATTCTCGTTCCCTGGGCACACCGAATTTCTGGCCGAAAGGCTGGGGGCGGCGCGGGTCGCGATGATGTTCGCCGGGCCGCGGCTCAAGGTGGCGCTTGCCACCGTTCACGAGCCTCTCGCGGCGGTGCCGCGCGAGCTCACCCGCGAGGCGGTGGAGGGGACGGCCGAGCTCCTCGCCCGGGCGCTCGCGCGCGATTTCGGCGTGAAAAGGCCGCGCGTCGGGATCTTGGGCCTAAACCCGCACGCGGGGGAGGGCGGCGACATCGGGCGCGAGGAGATCGACGTCGTCGCACCGGCGGTAGAGGAGCTCAAAAACCGGCTCGGCGACTTGGCGTCGTTCCGGGGACCGCTCGTCCCCGACGCCGCGTTTCGCGGCGCGCTCGCCGATCCGGCGCGCGGCGCGCCACCCCCGGAGGACGACGCGCTGGTCGCGCTTTATCACGATCAGGGGCTGATCCCCGTCAAGCTGATCGACTTCGAGGAGTCCGTCAACCTCACCCTCGGTCTCCCCATTCCCCGGACCTCCCCGGATCACGGCGTCGCCTACGACATCGCCGGGACGGGGCGAGCGCGCTCCGCCAGTTTTCGGGCTGCGCTCCGGCTCGCCGACGAGATGGCCGCGGCGCGGAGCGGTGCGGTCAAAACAGCGCGCGCAGGTTCTCCGCGTCGGAGATGATGACCTTGCGACCTTCGGTGCAGATGAGCTTGCGCTTCTTGAACTGCGAGAGCGTCAAAGACACCGTCTCGCGGGTCGATCCGATGAGGTTTGCGAGCTCTTGGTGCGTGATCTTGAGCGCGACCATCGTGCCCCGGGCATCCTCCACGCCGTACTCCTCGGCGAGCTGGAGGAGGAGCTCTGCGAGCTTCGACGTCACGTCGCGAAACACCAGCGTCTCGAGCTTGTTTTCGAGCTCGAGGCGGCGGGAGGCGAGGAGCTGGGTCATGTGCGCGCCGAGCTGAGGGTGGGTCTGAAGCAGCCTCTCGAAGTCGGCCCGCTCGATCTCGGTGACCATCGAGTTTTCCATGGCCTCTGCCATCTCCTCGCGCGGGCCGCCCCCGACGAGACAGGTTTCGCCGAACAGCTCCGACGGGCCGCAGTAGCTCAAGGTGAGCGCTTTCCCGTCGCGAGTCACCTTCGAGATTTTGACCCGACCCCCGTTTACGACGAACAGAGAGGTCCCTGGGTCGCCCGGGAGGTAGATCACATCGCGGCGCCTCACCTCTCGGAGCTCGAGGCGCTCGGACAGGCGCGCGAGCGCGTCCGGTCCCAGCTCTGCGAGAAAAGGGACTTTTTTCAGGTACCAGAGCGTCCGCTTGGCGTCCTGCACGGCGGCCAATGTAGCAAGGCTCGCAAGATCGAACAAGATTGTGGCATCGCTTACGGCGATCGGATCATCCAGAATCAAGCTTAGGGGGATCGCTCGGGGCGTCCGGACGCCGAACCTCGCGCGGTGGGCGCGGCGCGAGCGCGAGCCACAGCCCCGTGCCGGTTAGGCCCGCCGCGACGGCCGTCGCCACGTGGCCGCTCGCGTCGATGGCGTGCGCGATCGGCGCGCCGGCCGCGGAGGCGAGAACGATCGCGAAGGCGTTGTTGAGCCCGTGGGTGACGGCGCTGGCCAATGTGGAGTGACTCGCGAGCGCGATCGCCCCCAGCACGATGCCGAAGCAGAGCGTCGGCAGAAGCCGGGCAGGCGAGACGTGAAACAGGGAAAACATCACGGCCTGGAGCACGATGGCGCCGGCGATGCCGGCCAGCGGCCGCAGCGCGCGGGCCAGGGCGCCGCGGAATAAAAGCTCCTCGCAAACGGCGGGCAACACCGCGAGCAGTATGAGGGTCGCCCAAAGGGGAATCGTCGGATCGGCCAGAATATCGGCTATCCGCGCCACCGACGCGTCGTCGCCCGCCAGACGGTCGCCGAGGGGGACGACGAACCTGAGGTTTAGGTACCAAAACGAGGCGCCGACCAGGGCGGCGCCGGCCAGGGCGCGGGCGCTCGGGGCCCGGAGCCCGAGCGCGCAAAGCGGCCGGGGCGACGCGAGGTGGGCGACGACGATGACCGGCCCGCCGATGGCGACTATCTGGACGAGCGCGATACCCCACACCCCGAAGGCGCCGGCGACGGGGGCGACGAGGAGCATGAGCGCGAGCGCGGCGGCGAACGCCGCGAGCGCCGAAGGGAGGGACAGCCCGCTTTGGCCGGGCCTCGAAGCTCCGCCGTTCACCGTCGTCGGTCTCCGGTTCAGTCCGCGGCCTCGGGCTGCCGCGCGCCCGCCCCTCGGGTGGGCTCGGCGACCACGCGGTAGTCCCCGACCGCGATGGCGGGCGGGAGCGAAAACTCCGCCTCGAATCGGCCGTCTGCGCCGGTGGCGCTCTGTCCGAGCGAGATCACCTCGCCGTCGATCTCGGTAGGGAAGAGCGAGATGGTGACTGGGGTGTCCGGCGCCGGCCGGCTCCCGGCCAGCGCGCGGCCGGCCACCACGATCGTCTCACCGCGAAACCCGGCCCCGCGCGCGCCCTGCGCGCCCGCGCGGTGGACCGTGGCCGTGATGGGTGCGGCGCGGGAGCGGTCGCGCGCCTCGTCGTCCCCGCCGCCATCGGCGCCACCATGCGTGGCGCGGTCCTCCAGGTCGTCGCCAGGCGCGCGCCGCTGTCGTCCCTCCTCGGGCGCGGCCTCGTCCTGGCTCGAATCCTGGCCGGCGCCTTCGGC
>SLNH01000436.1 GCA_007133195.1 Nannocystineae bacterium
CCGCCCTCGATGCCGAGCGCGCCCGCGCCTTCGTCGAGCGGGCGTGGGACGACGAGATCGTCCCCGCGCTCGCCGACTACATCCGCATTCCGAACAAGTCGCCCATGTTCGACCCGAACTGGCGCGAACACGGGTACATGGAGGAGGCCACCCTGCTGATCGAGGGCTGGCTTCGCGCCCGCGCCCCTGAAGATGCCTCACTCGAGGTGGTGCGGCTCGAGGGCCGAACGCCGGTGATCCTCATGGAGATCCCGGGAGACGCGAGCGACACGGTGCTCCTTTACGGGCATCTGGACAAGCAGCCGGAGATGACCGGCTGGAGCGAGGGGCTCGGGCCGTGGACGCCCGTCCTTCAGGGGGATCGGCTCTACGGGCGCGGCGGCGCCGATGACGGCTACGCGGCGTTCGCCTCGCTCACCGCGATTCGCGCCCTGCGCGCCCAGGGCATTCCCCACGCGCGGTGTGTTGTGCTCATCGAAGCGTGCGAGGAGAGCGGGAGCTACGACCTGCCCGCGTACATCGATCACCTGAGTGAGCGGATCGGCTCGCCGAGCCTCGTCGTGTGCCTCGATTCCGGCTGCGGAAACTACGACCAGCTGTGGTGCACCACCTCACTTCGCGGCATCGTCACGTGCAACCTCGAGGTCGAGGTGATGAGCGAAGGCGTTCACTCCGGCGACGCGAGCGGGATCGTCCCCTCGAGCTTCCGCGTGGCCCGCGCGCTGATCGACCGCCTCGAAGACCCCGAGACGGGGGCGATTCGGCTGCCGGCGCTCGCGGGTGACATCCCGGGTGAGCGCGCCGAGCAGGCCCGAAAGGTCGCCGAGGTGCTGGGCTCGGAGGTCTACGACAAGTTTCCCCTCCTGTCCGGAATGAGGCCGGCGTCTGAGGATATGGCCGAGCTCGTGCTGGCGCGGACGTGGCGGCCGGCGCTCGAGGTGACCGGCGCGGCGGGCTTTCCGCCCCTGGAGGACGCGGGCAACGTGATGCGCCCCACGAGTGCGCTCAAGCTGAGCCTCAGGCTGCCGCCCACCACGGATGCCCAGCGCGCCACCCAGGAGATCAAAACCTGCCTCGAGGCCGATCCCCCATACGGAGCCCGGGTCCGGGTGGCCGACATCGAGGGGGCGAGCGGGTGGAACGCGCCGCCGCTCAGCGAGTGGCTCGAAGGCGCCCTGGACGCGGCGTCGCGCGCCTACTTCGGCCGCGAGGCGGTGTATATGGGCGAGGGCGGCTCGATCCCGTTTATGGGGATGCTCGGGGAGAAATTCCCAAAGGCGCAGTTTTTGATCACGGGGGTGCTCGGTCCGCACTCCAACGCGCACGGACCGAACGAGTTTCTGCACATCCCCACGGGAAAGCGGCTCACAGCCGCGGTCGCCCACGTGCTGCGCGCGCACCGCGCGCGGCCGCAGTAGGCCGGCCTTTTTGAAAGGCGCTCAGCCGGGCGGCTTGTCCAAGGCCGGTTTCCCGGCTGGGGCTCCGGATACGCCGCCTCGCGCGCAGAGCGCGGAGCGCCGGCGACTGTGTGCGCGACCGAGCGCGCGCGTAGACCGCGGAGCGGAGCGCCGGCGACTGTGTGCGCCACCGAACGCGCGCGTAGATCGCGACGCGCCAGATTGTGAGCGCGACCGAAAGCGCGCACAGATCGCGCGCCGCCAGTGATTGTGAGCGCGGCTCGCGCGTCAAACGTGACGTGCTCGCGTGCCCCCCTGTGGCGGTTGGTCTCGCGCGTGCATGCAGGGGGCTGTGGCGGGAGCGCGACGGACCTCCCTCGGCGACGCTTCCGGGCGTGGGTCGTCGCGATTTCGGCTGCTACCGCCTTCTCGCACGTTCACGCTGGGGGGAGCCCCAGCGTTTCAGCAGCCGGAGCTGGGTGATTCATGTGACATTTCGACACGCCGAGACCGAAACGCGACAACACACCCCCGCATCTATTGAGAGAAAGCCGCTGAGCTCGGGAACGCTCGCCATGGAGCGTGCAGCCTTCGCGCCAATCCGCCTCACGAGCACGCTTGCGCAATGTGACTTGCAAGTGCCGTGCGATACGCGCTCCGGAAGCGAATGAAACTGGCCAACAAATTCGCGCTCGCCACGGTGCTCGGAATCGCAGCGGTTCTTGCGATCGCCATGTTCGCCCACTCCCAGCGCGAGATCTCGCGGTGGGAGGACAGGGAGCGCCGCGATCAGGCGCAGATTGCGACTCTCGTGGCGGCGATGATCACCGAAGTCTGGGAGCGCGATGGAGCCGACTCCGCCGGCGCCGCCCTGGGCGCCGCGCAAGACGCGATGGATGCGCGCCTGCGCTGGGTGTGGGTAGACGGCGAGCCCACCGACCAAGCAGTAGACGGCGTAGACGGAGTGCCCGCCGTCGATCCCGAAGCGCTCGATCTCGACGCTCCCGGGGCGGTGCAGCACGTCCTCGGGCCGGACGACGAGCTTTTGTACACGTATCGCAGCGTCACCGCGCCCGACGCGCGCCCCGCCGCGATCGAGGTCGCGGTGACGCCCGGCGAGCGCGGCGCGCGGATCCGCGCGCTGGTTTGGCAAG
>SLNH01000014.1 GCA_007133195.1 Nannocystineae bacterium
GCCAGGCCGGCCGCCCGAGCCACCGCCCTGCCCGGCAGCTAGTGCCTCGACCCAGGCGTAATGATTCGATCGGGCGAGCCACATCGCGTGCCTCGCAAGGCGTGAAGAAGGAGCGTATTGAGCATACGTGACTGATGAACAACGCAGCGAGGCGCGTGAGGGGGCCGTCAAACGGATCAGAACGCCTGGGTCGAGGCACTAGGGCTACGCCTGGGCCGAGGCACTAGGGCTACGCCTGGGCCGAGGCACTAGATCACGCGGCGCGGATGCGGCCGCGGCGCGACGACTCCGCCAAGAGCGCCGCGACCCGCGTGTCCATCTCGGCCTCCTCGGCGTCGGTCTGGTGATCGTAACCCAAGAGGTGACACAGCCCGTGCGCGTAGAGGAACACGAGCTCGAAAAACAGCCCCTGCTTCTGTTGGCGGGCGGCGGTCTCGACCGAAATCACGATGTCACCCAAGACCTCCGGGTGAAGTCCCCCGCCCTCGCCTTCCCGCTGCGAAAACGCGAGCACGTCCGTGGCCCGGTCCGCATTCCGGTAGTCCCGGTTTAGCGCTCGGATTTCGGCGTCGCCTGCCATCCGCACCGCCACCTCGAAATCCTCGCCGCGCTCGGCTCGCTCCACGGCCCCGAGCATGCGCGCCATCCGGCGCCTCACGGCTCGCCACGCGAGGTCGTCGAGGTGCGGGCGAGCCGCCGGCGCGATCGACAGCGAGAGCACCGCTCACTCCGAGCCGGGCCGCACGAGCTTATACACCCCGCCGTCCAAAAACAGCCGGAACAGATCGGCATCGAGATGGCCGTCTTTGACCTCGAGCTCCAAGATCTCGAGCGCGCGCTCCTCGGGGACGGCGCGCTTGTAGGGACGATCGCGCGCCGTGAGCGCGTCGTAGATGTCGCTGATCGTCATCATCTTCGTGGGCGCGGGGATCTCGCCCGCCGACAACCCAAATGGATAGCCGCTGCCGTCGAGCTTTTCGTGATGCGCGCCCGCGATCTCCGGAATGTCCTTGTAGGTGCGACCCCACGGGATCTGGCGCAGGAAGTTGTAGGTGTGAACCACGTGGCTCTCGATCTCCTGGCGCTCACCGGGGGTGAGCGAGCCCTTTAAGATTTCGAGCGCGCCCCGCTCCGCTTCGGTGAGGTAGGGCTTCTCCTCGCCGTCTACGTCGACGAACCGCCGTCCCGCGATTTCCTGGAGGCGCTCGAAACCGCCCTGCTCGAGCACGGTGGGCTCGTTCGCCTGCAAGATGAAGCCAAAAAACTCGTCGAGCTCGCGGAGCTTGTCCTCCGCCTCGCGATCGACAGCGGACAGCTTTTCTGCCACCTCGTCTCGCGACGCCTCGAGCAGGTAGGCGAGCTTCCGGTGGCTCTGCTCCGCCTCCACCGTGCGCCGAATCAGCCGAAACCTCGCCTCGATGAGCGCCCGCTCGTGCTCGTAGAGCTTTTTCGGCTTGACGAGGACGCTCTCGCGCACCCCCACCTTGCCGAAGTCGTGCAAGAGCGCCGCGTACTCGAGCTGCTTCATGTCCCGCGGGCTGAGGCGGAGGTCGGCGTAGGGACCGCGATCTTCGCGATCGACCACCTCGGCAAGGCCGGTCGTGAGCTCGGCCACGCGCTGCGAGTGGCCCGAAGTCGTCGGATCCCGCGACTCGATCGCGGTCACCGAGGCGTGGACGAAGCCCTCGAAGATCTGTTTGACCTCGTCGTAGAGCAGCGCGTTTTCGAGTGCGATCCCCGCCTGCGAGGCCAGCGTCGCCGCGTAGGCCTCCGACTCGAGGTCGAACCGGACCACGCGCTCGTCGAAGTCCGAGGCCGATTTGAGCGGGGCGGCGCCGGTCTTTTTGTTGATGAGCTGGATGACGCCGATGACCTCCTCGCGCGCGGAGATCATCGGCACGGCGAGCATCGAACGGGTCTGGTAGCCGTGTTTTTCGTCGAAGCTGCGGTCGTGGACGAAGCCCCAGGGGTTCGTGTCCTCGCCGGGCGTGCCCAGAACGTAAAGGTCGGGGATGTTGATCACCTCGCGGCCAAGCACGCACGCCCCGGCGATCGACGAGGGCGAAACGGGCATGGAAAAGCCCTGCGACTGGATCGGCATCGAATCGTTTTGAAACGCGGCGAACGCGAGGCTGCGCGCGGACACATCCTCGCTGTCGCCCTCGACGACGTAGACCGATCCCGCGTCGGCGCCCGTCACCTCACGGCTCGTGCGCAGGATGCGCGCGAGCAAAGCGTCGATCTCTCGCTCTTGCGAAAGCGAGCGGCCCACCTCGATCAAGAGCTGGTTTTGCCGCGAAGCCCGTTTGGAGGCGCGCTCGGCGCGCGCTCGGGCACAGGCCGCCTCCAGCGCGAGCCTCACGCCGTCCGCGAGCGCCGGAGCGCACACGGGCACGGCGCCGAGCTCGGCGATCGCCGCCGCCGCCGCGGGCGCAGCCAGCTCGTCGGCCTGTCCGATCGCGACCACCGCGGGCTGCGCGCCCCCGCCGCTTCGCACGCGCTCGAGGATCGCGCCGAGCGCCTCGGCGTCCGCTGCGATAACGCGCTCATCGCCGCGCAGGATTTCGGCCTCGCCGCCGCGCTGCGCGGCGAGGCGGAAGCCGCCGAGATCGCCGTGCGAGAGCTCCTGCGCCAGCTCGGTTACGTTCGAGATCGAAGTGGCCGACACGCACCGAGCGTATCACAGCGGCGTCACGCGCCGTCTCGTCCGTCTGGGGATTGCGCCGAGTCCTGGCGCTTGCGAGCGGCCCGTGCCTCGTAGGCGCGGATAATGTCTTGCACGAGCGGATGCCTCACGACATCCCCCTCCCCGAAATGGGTAAACGCGATGCCGTCGATGTCGCTCAAAAGGTCCCGCGCCTCGCGGAGCCCGGAGCGCACCCCCGAGGGAAGGTCGCTTTGGGTGATGTCGCCGGTGACCACGGCCTTGGCCCCGAAGCCCAGGCGCGTGAGAAACATCTTCATCTGCTCGGACGACGCGTTTTGGGCCTCGTCGAGGATCACGAAGCTGTCGTTTAGCGTGCGTCCGCGCATGAACGCCAGCGGCGCGACCTCGATCACCCCCTGATCGACGAAGCGGCGCGCGCGGTCGAAGTCGAGCATGTCGTGCAGCGCGTCGTAAAGCGGGCGCAGGTACGGGTTGACCTTTTCCTCCAGCGACCCGGGCAAAAACCCGAGGCGCTCGCCCGCCTCGACGGCGGGGCGCGTGAGCACGATGCGCTTGACCTGCTTGTCGACCAGCGCTCGGACGGCCATCGCCATCGCCAAGTAGGTTTTTCCCGTGCCCGCGGGGCCGATCGCGAACACGATGTCGTTTTGCCGTACCGCGTCGCAGTACGTCTTTTGCGCCAGCCCCTTCGGGGTGACCGGGCGCCCCGAGCGGGGAACGAGGATCGTGTCGGAAAAGATCTCCCGAAGATCCGTGTTGCGGTCGGTGCGGAGCACGCGCACCGCCCGGACCAGGTCGTCGCTCGACAGCTCCGCGCCGCGCTTGGCGAACCCGTATAACTGCGTGAGCGCCTCGCGGGCGAGCTCGACCGCCGCCGCCTCGCCGACGACGGTGATCTCGTTGCCGCGCAGGTGAAGCTCGACGCCCGCGGCCCGCTCGACGAGCTTGAGCCGCTTGCTGTTTTGGCCACACAGCGCCTGCAGCGAAGCGGGGTCGTCGAATACGAGTTTGTCTTGGATGCTGGATTCGGCCGTGACCGAGCTCTTCAACGGCTATTCGTCCTTTGGAACGTTCGGTTTTCGACGGTCTAGCACACCATCCGGGCCTCGCCTATCCTTCCGCGATGACCCAGCCCGATCCATCGACCGAGCCAAGCGAAGAAGGCCGTGCCTTCGCCGAGCTGGTCTCCGTGATGCGGAGGCTGCTCGGCCCGGGGGGCTGCCCCTGGGACCGCGAGCAGACCCTCGCCAGCCTTCGCCCGTACCTGCTCGAGGAGACCTGCGAGGTGCTCGACGCCCTGGACGCCGGCGATCCCGCGGCGCACCGAGAGGAACTCGGTGACTTGCTCATGCAAATCGTTTTCCAGGCCGAGCTGCGCAGCGCCGAGGGGGCGTTTTCCCTCGCCGAGGTTCCCCGGGCCATCGCCGACAAGCTGGTGCGGCGGCATCCCCACGTATTCGCGGGCGGCGCGGCGCAAAGCCCCGAGGAGGTGGAGCGCCAGTGGGAGGAGATCAAGGCCGAGGAAAAGCGCAGTGCCGACCAGGACAGTCGGCCGAGCGCGCTGAGCGGGGTCCCGTCGGCGCTACCCGCGCTCGCCCGGGCACAGAAAATCTCCCGGCGCGCCGCGGGCGTCGGCTTTGACTGGGACACGGCCGACGGCTCCCGGCGCAAGGTGGACGAGGAGCTCGCCGAGATCGAGCACGCGCGCGCTCACGAGGATCCACAAGCCGTGGAGGCCGAGGTGGGGGACGCCCTTTACGCCCTCGTGAGCTACGCTCGCAAGCTTGGCGTCGACGCCGAGCTCGCCCTGCGCGGCGCCACATCCCGGTTCGAGCGGCGGTTCGAGAGCATGGAGGCCGAGCTCGCCGGACAGGGGCGAGCTCCCAGCGACATGTCCGTCGCCGAACTCGAGCGCTACTGGCAACGGGCGAAGGCGCGCGCAGCGGAGCGAGCTAACGCCGCGAATGAGCCTAGCTCCGGACGCTGATTTCGCACGTGGCCCTACCCTTTTGCCGCATTTTTGCGCAATCCACCGCCAGGCCCCGAGACTGCGTGACTGAATTCGACTCAGCCACAGAGCTATACGCAAGAAATCCACAGCGGGTGTGAAAACGATGGCCGCGCCGACGCCCGAGCCGGAGGCTGTGCGGAGCCCCCTAGCCTTGACAGCGCGCGCGCGTCCGCGGTAATAGCTCCCTCCTCCAAACTCGGCAGCAAGGAGCAGGCCGTCGTGGCGAACATCAAGTCGGCGGAGAAACGAAATCGGCAACGATCCAAGCGGCGGCTTCGCAATCGCGACGCCGCCGGTCGCATGAGAACGGCGGTCAAGCGCGCCCAGCGCGCGATCCGCGAGCGCTCCGAACAGGCGCCCGAGCTGGTGCGAGCGGCCGAGCGCGATGTTCACCGGGCGGTGACCAAGGGCGCGATCCATCGCAACAAGGGATCGCGGCTTATCTCCCGGCTCTCACGCCGCGCGGCGGCGTAGGCTTCGGCGCCCTGCGCGGGCGCACGGGTTTCCCACGAGCCTGCTCACAGTTTCGTGCGCCGAGTGGCCTGGCGCCGGTGTGCGGTGCTCCGGTTAGCGGGTGCTGGCCACCAGCGCGCCGATCAGGCGCTCTACCACGACCCGCTCGCCGAGCTCGCGGCCAAGGGTCTTTTGCGCGGCGGATTGCCCTTTGAGCGCGCGATCCGCTTGGCTTACGTGGACGATTCCGCGGGCCACGGCCGCCTTCGACACCCGGCGCGCCTGCGTAAGCAGCTTGTCGACCACGAACGGCGGAACGCCGACGCGCTTTGCCGCCTCCCCCTTGGGAAGCCGCTCCGCGAGCGCCTGATGGCACAGCGACAGTTGCCGAAGGTGGCGGCCGAGCATCACCACCACACCGATCGGGCTTTGGCGCTGCTCGAATAGGGCCGCCACCGCCGTGAGCGCCGCCGCCGCGTCGCCGGCGCCCACGGCGTCGATGAGCTCGAACACGGTCCGCTCGCGCGTATCCGCGACGAGGTCCTCGACGTCCTCCGGCTTGACCGGGCGTCCCCCGGCGTACAGCGCGAGCTGGTCGAGGGACAGGGCGAGCCTCGATAAGTCGCTGCCCACCGCATCCACGAGGCGCGCACGCGCCGGCGCCGCGACCGAGACGCCGCGGCGCCGCGCCTCCTCCTCGACCCAAGCCTCCAGCTTCTTGGGCGCCGCGAGCTCGTGCAGATACCCCAGCTTCTTCGCCGCGGTGAAAAACTTCACGCGCTTGTCGATCTTGTCGAACACGAACACCACGACGCTCGACTCGCTCGGCGCCTCGAGATAGGAGACGAGCGCAGACAGCTCGCCGGCGGCGATGTCGCCGGCGCTCCGGACTTCGACGAGGCGGCGCTCGCCCATCATCGGCAGCGTCACGGCGGCATTTTCGATGCGCCGCGCGCTGGCGCCCCGCCCCTCGATGACGTCGTGGTTGAACGCGCGCAGCTTGTCCGGCACCGCGGCGTCCCGGATCGATGTGAGCGCGCGCTCCATGAGCAGCGGCTCGGCGCTCGCCAACACGTACACCGGCGCGAGCTTGCCGCGCGCGATCGATGCCTCCAGTCCGGCTGACACGCTCCGACTGTACAAGCTCTCGGGGCGTTCGTCAGCGCGCGGCGTCGCCCCCCGCCAGCCGGCTCGGCAGGCGCCGCGCGCGCGTCACGAGCGCGCGGCCGGGGCTTTCCCCGAGCGCAAGGAATGCGATAGAGCTACCTCATGGCGGAACCCGACACCACGCTGTTCGTCGCCGACCGGGCGATAACCGGCGGCGCCGCGCGCGGAAAGACGGCGGTCTTGGCGGTGGCCGGGGAGATCGTCCGCGTGGGCGATCCGGACGAGGTCGCGGCCGACCAGCGGGCGGCCGGCGCGCGCACGATCCACTTCGAGGGGCGCGCCCTCGTCCCGGGCACGGTCAACGCCCACAACCACAGCTTCCAATCGCTCTTGCGCGGCATCGGCGACGACCTGCCGTTTCTCGAGTGGCGCGACAAGGCGCTGTATCGCTATTCGCCACGCCTCGGCCCCGACGGCATGGCGACCGCGGCGCTTTTTGCGTTCGGCGAGATGCTGCTCCACGGCGTCACCACCGTTTGCGATTTCTACTACATTAACGACGGAAACAACGAAAACGCGAGCGCCACCATCGAGGCGGCGCGGCGCCTCGGCATGCGCATCGTCCTCGCGCGCTGCTTTTACGACTGGGACGGGGCGCCCGCGAGCTACCGAGAAGACATCCCTTCGGCGGTGAAAAACTTCGAAGCGCTGGCCCGCGACTACCAAGATCGCGAGCGCTACCTCACCGCCGTTCAGCCCGCCCCGCACAGCCAGCACGGGGCGAGCCCCGCGATGATCGAGGCGGGCGCCGGCTGCGCCAAAGACGCCGGCACCCCCTGGCACATCCACCTCGCCGAGGAGGCCTATCAAGTCGACGAGTCGCTCGAGCGGTTCGGCGTGCGGCCGCTTTACGCGGTTTCCGATCTCGACGCGGACATGGATCGCATGATCGCGGTCCACGGCTGCTGGTTCGACGAGGGCGAGCGCGCGCTTTTTGCCGAGCGCGGCGGGCGCCTCGCCTACAACCCGGCGTCGAACATGTTCCTCGGCGACGGCATCACCGATATCGTGGATTTGCGAAGCCGCGGCGTCCCCATCGCCCTGGGTACCGACGGCGGCTGCTCGAACAACCGGGTGTCGGTGTTCGACGAGATGCGGATGACGGCGCTTTTGCAAAAAGTCGCGCGCACCGACGGGCAGGCGATCGCCGCCGAGGATTGTTTTCACATGGGAACCCGCGGCGGCGGCGAGGTATTGGGCCTCCCGGTGGGCGACATCGCGCCGGGATACCGGTGTGACCTCGTCGCCCTCGATCTGCACGATCCGTCGCTGTGGCCGCTCCAGGCGCTCGCGAAGAACGCGGTTTACGCGCTGTCGCCTCGCGCCGTCACCGACGTCGTGGTAGACGGATACATCGCCGTCCGCGAGCGGGAGCTCGCCTTCGTCGATCGCCGGGAGATCGAAGCGCGGGTCGCCGAGCTCACCCGGGATTGGACGCGCGAGTGAGCCATTTTCGCCTTCGTCCCGTCGCGGGATTTGTCCACGAGTAACGCCGTGAGCCGACAAGCCGAATCCGGCACCCAAAAGCGCCGCGGAGGCAAAGACGCCACAGTGGCGATCCAGCTCGAGCACGGGCGCTCCCGCCACCTCGGGTGGCTCGGAATCGGCGTGGCGGGCGGCGTCATCCTGCTGCTTTTTCTGGGCGCGGTAGGCAAGGTCATCGGGCTCTTGCTGCTCCTCATGGCGCTCGCGAGCGGCGTGAGCGTGCTGCGAACCCTTCGCCACGAGGCCGGAACCATCCGCATCGCCGCGGATCACGCCGAGCTTCCCGCGGGCCTGTGCCGGGGCGAGATCGTGAAGGTCCCGCTCGCGGAGCTAAAGCACGCTTACATGCTCCGCCGCGCCCTGCCGCTTTCGCGGGCCGGTCCCGTGCTCGCCGTGGAGACCGAGCGCGGCTCGTTCGCCTATCCGCGGGATTGGTTCGCCTCGGAGTCCGACCAGCGCCGCGTCGAGATGGCGATAAACCGCCGCCTCACCCGCGAGGACTGAGCTCCGCGCCAAGGCGGCGCGCCTCGGCGACGATCTCGACGTGGGCGGTCTGCGGCATGAGGTCCATGGGGCGCGCCCAGGTGGGCTCGTAGCCGCCTTCGGCGAGGGCGTCGAGATCCCGCGCCAGCGTGGCCGGATCGCACGACACGTAAAGGATTCGAGCGGGCGCGAGCTCGAGGAGCGCGGGGACCACCTCCCGCGCACCCGTGCGCGGCGGGTCCAACACGGCCAGATCGAACGCGTGGCCCGTGCCGACGAGGTCGGCGAGGGCACGTTCAGCGGGCAAGCGGCGCCAGTCGACCCCGGGAGGAATCAGCTCCGGAGGCCGCGCCCGCTCCACCGCCACCACCTCGGCGCCGGCGCTCGCGAGCGCTCGGGTAAAGTTGCCGGTGCCCGCATAAAGCTCGAGCACGCGCGAGCCCGACACCGGCGACGCGGCGCCCGTAACGGCGCGCACCAGGGCGACGTTGCCGTCCCGCGACGCTTGCGCGAAGTCATCGGCCTGGCCGAGCGCGCCCGGCTCGAGCTCCACGCCCTGCTCGCCGATGCGCTGCTTGCCGAGCCGCACGCCGGTGATCGGCCCCCGGCCCACGAGGTTCGCCACGACGCCGGCGTCCGCGTTGCCGTGGATACTGAGGTGCACATCGCCCCGGTGGCCGCTCACGGCCAGAATCTCACCGCGGCGCCCGAGCGCGGGCGCGAGATCGGTGCGCAGCACCGCGAGCGCTTGTTCGAGGCTGTCCTCGATTTGCGGGCAGCGCTCGACGTCGGTGACGCGGTGGGTGCGGGGCGCGAAAAACCCGATGATCGCCCCCTTGGCGCCGCGCGGGCGGAACCAGTGAAACCGGGCTCGGCGCCGCCACCGATACGGCGATACGGGCGTTTGAATCGGCCGCAGCTCCATGCCCTGTGCGACGTGCCGGCGCAGCGCGCCCGCGACGATCGCCGCCTTCGCCTCCGCCTGGGCACCGGCGTCCAGGTGCTGGAGCTGACAGCCGCCGCACGTGGCGTTTGCGAACAGCGGACACGGCGGCTCCACCCGAACGGCGGACGGCTGGGTGACCTCGGTGAGCTCGGCGCGCGCGTAGCGCCGATGCTCGCGCACGACGTCGGCGCGGACCCGATCGCCCGGCGCCGCGTGCGAAACGAACGTCACGCGCCCGTCGTCGTCGCGGCCCACGCCTTCGCCGCCGGCCGCGATCGAGTCGATCTGGATTTCAACTTGTGGTCGCGTTCGGTCGTCGGTCACGGCGCGCGCATCGTACGCCAGCGGCGCGGCGCGCGCCAGCGGCGCTATGCTTTGAGCCACTGCCAGGGCTTTGGAAACCACGCCCAGTGATCGTCTAGCCACACGAGGCCATCGAAGCGATTGCCGCGCGCATGGCCGGGCCGATGAAACCGGACGAGCCCCCAGACTTGGTGTGGGCGCAGATGTGGCGCGACGGCGAGCATGCCCTGGGGGAAGTCGCGTGCCAGGTGCGAGCCTTTGCGAAGCATGCTCGCAGGGCACACGGAGACGGACACCTCGCGCTGCCCAGGCTTGGGCCCCATGAGCGGCGGATGATCTGCCGCCCAGGCCTCGTCGATGTGTGCGCGCGCTGTGTCCGCGGCGCCTTCTATGAACGCCTTGTCAGCGTCGCCCGGGCGCGGGCGAAGCGAATCCGTGAGCGCGCGCAGATCGGCGCCGCGCTTCACGAACGGGCGGACCTGCGCCTCGAGCCGGTTTTGCAGCTCCGAGAGCCGCGCGAGCGCGCGCTTGGCCTGACTCTGCTCGCTCCCCGCCAGCGCCACCCCGGACAGCCGCCGGATCTGGTCGATCGCCGCGGCTCCCTCGATGACCTGGCGGCCGAGGACCTCGCCGTCGCGACCCGAGACCACGGCGAGGAGGGCCGAGCGGCGCCGCGGCGCGAGCTGATCGACGACGTAAAA
>SLNH01000131.1 GCA_007133195.1 Nannocystineae bacterium
AACCAGAGCTCGATCGGTACATCGGGGGCGGCGTCGCCGCCGGTGACCTCGCCGCGCGGGGCGTCCACGGGTAGGTCGAGCTCGACCGATCCCTCGCTTCGCAGATCCACCTCCGCGAGCAGCGTCGTGCGGTTCGGAGGCTGACTCCACGGCGACGTTCGACCGAACTCGGCGCGATAGAATACGCTGTACTCTCCCGGCAGGATCGGATGCCCGTCCGGCGCGAGGCTGCCATCGGGGCGCGGTTGCACCTGGAGAAACCCATCATCTTCGTCCTCGAAGCGAAGGGGAAACGGTCCTTCGGCCGGGTGACCGTTTACGGTGAAGCTCCCGGTGAGCATGACGACGGGCACATCGAGCTCCACCGACTTGTCCGAATCGATGTCCAGCGTCGTGAACACGGCTTCGCGGTTCGGAGGAATGCCCTCGCCCACCGATAAGGCATAAAACGCCACGTGATAGGTGCCCGGGACGAGCGGTATGTCAGCGCTCGCAGAGGACGAGCCCAGCACGCCATCCGTATTCACCGTCGTGCTAAACCCAACGCCCTCCTCTTCCGGGAAAAACAGTAGCGCGACCTGACGAGCCGGGGATTCACCGTCGATCGCAAGCGTGCCTGACAGCCGCGCGACCGGCACGTCGAGCTCCACGGTATCGTCGCCCGTCAGCTCGATCTCCCGCAGAGGAACCAGCTCGTTGCGGGGGTGGGTGGCGAGGCTGCTCACGCCAGCCTGATACGAGATCTGGTAGGTACCGGGCATGATGGGAAACGATCCATCGTCCGCCCCGATGGCGAAGTTGCCGTCGGCATCGATGGCGACCTCGAACGCATCGTCTCGCTCGCCCTCGAAGAGCAGGCTCGCGCCGCCGGTCGATGGTTCGCCGTCTGCGCTCAGGCTGCCGCCGAGCCGCACCCGGGGCACCTCGAGTGAAATTGTCGAATTCTCCTCGGAGATTTCGAGCGTCGAGATCAGCGCGTCCTCATTTCGCGGATGCGTCTGTCCATCCGCGCTCCCTCGCGAATAGTACACGCGGTAACTCCCCTCCAGCAGCGCGAGGTCGTCTGCGAAGTCGTGCCCGAGCTGTCCCGCGTCGTCGGTCGTGAAAACGACCTCGCCGCCGCCCTCCCGGACGAAGCGTAAGCGCACGTTCTCACCCGCCGGCTCGCCGCCGACATCGAGGCTACCGTCAACGGCTACAATCGGGACATCTAGCTCTACGTTCGTATCGTCAGCGAGCTCCACGGTGTCGAGGAGGCCGCGGTCAAGGAGCGCCGGACCTACGCCCCTGCGCTCCCAATACACCTCGTAGTCGCCGGGCGGAACCGAGACGGTCTCGGCGTCGAAGGGATCGTCAGGGTCCGTGCCCCTCCAAAGGCCTTCGGGGGATACCTCGACGGAAAAATGCGCCCCATCGGGCGACTCGAATCGCAGCCGCTGCTCCTGCGCGGGCGTCGCGCCTCCGACGGTCACCGTCCCCCCGAGCTGCACGCTCGGCACCTCGAGGGTTTCGGGAGACGTCCACACCTCGCACTCGCGCACGCAGGTGAGGTCTTCCGCTCGATATCCGTCATCGCATAGACACTCGGCGGTGCCGCCAGCGTCGTCGCATTCACCGAACTCCCCGCAGTCGACATCGTCGCACACCCCGTCCCCGGCCACGCACGTGAGTCCATCGGGGACATACCCCGAATCACACGTGCAGACAGCCTCCGACTCCTCCTCCTGGCACTCGCCGTGTTCGCCGCAATCGATTCCGTCGCACACATCCTCCGACCCCGAGGCATCCGGGCCGCTGTCTTCCGTTCCCGATCCCCCGCAGGCCGCGGCAACCGCGAGCAAGCAGACCAGCGCGCAAACCTCGATACCCCACGAGCCAGCTTTCATGCGGCAAGTATAAACAAGACGGCGCCAAACTGGCTCGACACCTCGACACATTCCTCCGGGCGCGCAGGCAGCCCCTGGTGTCGGAGCCTCGTCGTCGCGTCCACCCGGTCGACCAGCCCGGTCCTCCTGTCAGCGACACCGACGTAAAGCAGGGGCAGGTAATCGGCGACGTGGCCGGCGAGGCAGCGATCGAATCGATCGTGGTAACCGACACCTGTTCGATGCCCAGCGCAAAGCGGCTCGACAAGATTACCCAGCTGACCGTCGCGCCCCTATTCGCCAAGGCGATCGAACGCATCCACACCGGCGAGAGCGTCGGCGCGCTGTTCGAATGAGCCTACCCGCAGCCTTCGGAGTATGACTGGGTCCCGTAGGCCGCGAGTCCAAACGCCCCGCAGCGCTTGCAGGCATCGGCGGCGGGCGCGCAAAAAAATGCGCGGCGGGCTCGTCGCCCTGCAGACGCTCTCGATCATCGCGGCGTTCCCGTTCATGGTCCTCATGATCTTCATGGCGGCCGCCCTGCTGAAGTCTCTGCGGAACGAAGTCCGCCAGCAGGAGCTCCATCAGGCGCTGCTCTTGGCGCGGATGCAGCGGGTGCTCGAGGAGCACGAGACGAGGTAGCTCAGGCGTATTAACGACGGCTTGGCGCCACCCCGACGGCTCGCCTCATCCCCCGCGGCGGTAGACGCGGGCGAGGGGCGCGCCTCGGACTTCGACTTCGAAAGCGCGCTCAGCGTCGTCTGGGATGGCGCAGTCCCCGCGGCTCGGCGCGTAATCGACGATCCAGTCGGCGCGGGCCGGGCTGCTGGCCTCGCTCGCCCACAGGTCGTCACGAAACCAGGTGAGGTGGATCGGGATCACGCACGCGCGGGTTATGCGGGCGCCCTCCTCGGCGTGTTCGTTCACATAGTCGATCGCGCGATCGAGCCCCTCTCCCCACCAGGCGATCTCGAACCAGTTTCGCTCGGCCACGCGCGCCGGGCCACCGACGTGCTCACCGTAGTAGTTCAGGTAGTACGGATGAATCCGGGCACAAGTGAGGGCCAGATAGCCGATGAGCGCCACACCGGCGAGGCGCGCGGCAGGCCGCGCCGCGCGCGGCGCCCGCCGCGACAACATGTCCGCGACATAGACATAGCCCGCGGCAGAGGCCATCGACAGCGCCATGACCGACGGCATGATGTAGCGGACGCCGTCCTGGCGAACGGGCGACAGCAGCACGAGCAAGGGAACGACGAGCCAGCACAATAGCGCGAGGTCGCCGCGCTCGCGCAGGCGGAGGGCCCGCGCCGCCCACAGCGCGGCGCCGGCCACGATGCCCGCCGGCGCCGTCGCCACGAGGTAGACCGCGAAGTAGTGGCGCGCGGGAGTGTTCGTGATCTCGCCCAAATATGGCGCCGGCCCGTGGGGGCTGCGCAGGCGCTCCCACGACTCCGCGAGGTGCGCGATCGGCGTCTCCCACAGCCGAGGCCAGATCGCGAGACTCGTGATCACGCAGACCGCCGGAATGATCGCGAGGCCGAGCCAAACCGTGCGCCACCGCTGATCCGCCGGCGCGCAGATGAGCAATAACAGGCCCAAAAGCGGCGCGAGGAGCGCGTTTACAAACCGGGAGCTCACCGCGAGGCCGAGGAGCAGGCCGACGAGCGCCATCTGCCGCGGGAGCCGCCACCTGTCAGCCGCTTCGGGCCCATCCGCGCCGCGACGCTGCGAGTCACTTGCCGCCGGATCGGCCGCGTGCGCGCACAGGGCGGCCCATATCGCCGCGACCCACAGGAGCATGGTGGGCGCCTCGTGACCGACCACCTTGCCGTGCGCGATGAGGTGCGGCGTGAGCGCAGCGATCGCCGCGGCTAGGATCCCGGCCCGCCGGGAAAACAGCCGAGCGCCGACGGGGACGAGGAGCGCGCAGGCGAGCGCCGACGCGCCGGCGGAGATCGCGCGCGCGGGGCCGAAGCCGTCGGCAAACTGCGCGCCGACGCCCACCAGGTACTTCATGACGGGCGGGTGCTCGTAGTTCCACCGCCACGACGCGGCGGAAAAATCGAGCGACAGCCAGTTGGTGACGTAGTTCCGCCCCGCCGACCAATTGACGTCCTCGTCCCAGGTCTGGCCGGCGGCGTTAAGACCGATGAGCCGAATCGCGAGCGCGCCCAAAAACAGCACGCCCACCCAGGCCGCCGTCCGGGGATCCGCCCGCCTTATCGGCCCGCGCGCCCAAAAGGCGACCACGCCACCCATGACGAGGAGCGCCGCCAGCGCCGTGAGCCCATCGAAGGGCGACGCGCCCGCCCACGACGAAAACTCCGCATTGCCCGGCGACTCGGCGGCCAATGACGACGGAGGTACGTACTCGAGCGGCCCGCGCCGCCCGGGCGGCAGCCAAAGCAGCCGCGCGCCGCCCGGCGCCTCGAACGCCACGCGGACGACCCCGGGTGGATAGACCTCCCGGGCGGTCTGCTCGCCCGTCCCGGACGCCACGACGGAGCCGTCGAGCTCGAGGGTCGCCTCACCGGCCGGCGATTCGAACCCCAGGATATAGGGTCCGCCGCGGGGGAGTTTCATGCTCCCGCTGTAGCGGGTGCGCTCTTCGCCCTCCTCGGCGCTCAATACCTCAAGCGGGCCTGGCACTGCGGCGTTACGCAGCGCGACGAGGAACACGAGCGCGAGGGCGCCGCCCACGCCCGCCCACAGAGAGCGCCGCGCCGAGGCGGAAAGCCGGAGTCCGCCGAGTATCCCTTTCACGGATGGCCCTCGTCGGGCCCGTCCACCCGCCCGGGGCAGTCAAGTCGCTCGAGCCGATCCTCGCGCACCCAAAACGTGTAGTACTCCCCCCGCTCCACCAGCCCGGGGATGTGGAGGGTGACCATCTCGTAGCCGTTTCGCCGCCAAAACCCCGGCCTGCAGTTGAGCTGAGGCGAGCGCGGCTGCTCGTGCAGGCTGTAACAGGAGAACACGAACTCGGGATCGTGCTCGAGCAAAAGCTCGTTCGGCCCCCACTTGTTGTGTCCGGCCCGCGGGTTCGTCGGCGGGACCTCGTGCGCGATGCGCTCGCTCACCAGCCCGAACACGTCGATCCCGCGAATACGCCCGTAGTAGGGCTTGGCGCCGGCGCCGCCCACGATCGAGAAGTCATCCTCCTCGAAGCACGGCTCCATGTGCTTGCCGATGACCCGCCGATCGCGCGCATAGACATCCAAGAACGAGGGGGTGTCGATGCCGCGATCCGCGGCCCAGTTGCCCTCCTCCATCGCGCGGACAGAGCGCGGGAATTGATGCGCCGCGTGGCCGGCGACGAGCGCGAGCGCCAGCGCCGCGCCCACCACCGGGCGCGAGCGTCGCCGCGAGATCCACTCGGCGGCGGCGCGCAGGCCGAGCGCCGCCCCCACCGCCGCGATGACGGTGACCGGCATGACGAAGCGGTAAAGACCCATGAAGTCGCCGCCGACGCGCACCGTATACGCGAGGTACGCCGCGGCCAGCGCCATCGCCGCGGTCCCGAAAACGAGCCTGGGCGAGCGCGGCCTCGCGACGAGCAAGCCGATGACCACGAGGGGCAGCGCGAACAGCGCGCCGGACTCTTGCGCCCACTGTCCCACGTAGTAAAGGCCGTTCGACCAGAGCTCCTCCCGGTAGCCGTCCGGGGGCTCGCCGGACGCCTTGACGTAGTAGGTGTTCGGAAACGGATGACCGTAGTACCACCACCGCCACGCGAAGTAGGGCGCCCACAGCGCCGCGAACCCGCCCACGCAATAAAGCTCCTGCGCGCGTCGCACGAGTCGCCGGCCGAAGGCCAAGTTGCGGGCCAGGCGGTGAAGCCCGAGCACGCCGGCGACGAGCAGCCCCTCGGGTCGGGTCATCGCCGCCGCCGCCAGCGCCGGGCCGAGCCACGACAGCGCGGCGGGATTTTCGTCGGCGCGCGTGTACAAATACAGGGAAAGCGCGACCGTGAAGGTAAACATCTGCGTCTCGAGCCCGCCCGTGGCCCAGCACGCGAACCCCGCGGACGCGGCGAGGAGCGCCGGGGCGAGCGCGTCCCACAGCGACGGCCCGCCGGCGATCGCTCGCGACAGGCGGAACGTCACGACCAGTGTCGCGAGCGCAAACCCGATCCCCAACGCGATGGAGCTGACCTGCGGCGGCAGCCCGACCCACATGAGCGCGCCGAGCAGCACCGTCCACAGAAAGTTCGTATACCCCTCGACCGGCTCGCCGCCGGGATTGAAAACGAGCTCTCCGTGCTCGGCGAAGTTCCGGGCGAATACGAACGAAATGTAGGCGTCGTCGGACAGGAATCCGAAGTGCAGGGCGTGCCCGATCAGGACGGCGCCGGCGAGGGCGAGCGCCGCGAGGCGTAGCGGCTTTGCCAGGCGGTGGATCTCCATCGTAAGCGCGACCAGACGCTATCTCATTCCGGGCGGGCAGGCGAACGCGGCCCTGGCGGGGAGCCCGAATTCAGTATACGTTTCCGCGCCATGGCTGAGGCCTCGAGCGAGCCCCTCCCCGACTTCAAGCTGTCCCGCGCCGCGATCCGCGGCCTGGTGGCGGGCACGACGGCGGGCATCGCGGTCGGCGTGACCGAGGCGCTGCTCGCCTGGGGTGACGCCTCGCACTTTCTGTTCACCGCGGGGAGCAAACTCCGGTTCACCGTGTTTTTGGCCGGGCTTTACGCCTCCGTAGGCGCCGCGCTCGGCGCGCTCGGCGGCGCCGCGGGGGCCGCGCTGCTCCGGTATACGAGGCTTGGCGACGCGGTCGCCGCCGCCATCCGCCACCACCGCCAGGCCAGGGAGCGCGATCCCCGCGACGCGCTCGCGTGGCTGTCCCTCGCGCTGGCGGGCGTCCCGATCCTCGCCGTCACGCTGGCGGTGACCTATTTGGCCGCCTACGAGTTCCTCGCGACCAGGCGACACCCCGGCCTCGTGATCGCCGTCGCGATGACCGCCGGCGCCGGCGCCCTCGTGGGGGCCGCCATCGCTTCGTTCATCGCCGCGCGGCCCGTCGAGCTGCTCCTTCGCGCGCTCGCGCGAGGCCCGCGAATTTCGCGCGCACTGTCGGCGCCGCCCACCGCGCTCGCCACGGCGGCGGTGCTGCTCGTGTGTGCCGGCGCGCTGGCGATGTGGGCGACCTGGGATCTCCTGATGCTCCTTCCGGTCGACACGGCGCTGGCCGGCGTTTTCATCGCGCTGCTCGCCGCTCCCGCCGCGCGCCTGGCCAGGCCGCTCACCGATCGCCTGTTCGCTCGCCGCGCGGCCGTGAGGCGGGCCGCGGTCGCGGCGATCCCCGTCGTCCTGGTCGGCGCCACGCTCCTCACCGGCGCCTCGTCGGGCGCTCGAAAGACCGTCGACCAGTACACCGGCCTCGGCGATCCCGCCATGCGCGTATACCAAGCGCTCTTCTTCCTCGGCCGCGGGGGCCATCATCCGGTGGTAGGCGACGCCGCGTGCGACCCGCTCGAGCGCGACCGGCCCGAGGAGGGCATCGGCGAGGACTGCGCCGGCGCGGACGCCGTCGCCGCGCTCATCGACCGCGATCCCCTGTTTGCCGAGCTCCCGGACACCGTCCCCGAAAAGCCGAACGTCGTGCTCATCACCATCGACACGCTCCGCCACGATCACCTGGGCGCCTACGGCTACGACCGCGACACCTCGCCCAACATCGACGCGGTCGCCGATCACGGCACGCTGTTCGAGCACTCCTGGGCCCACGCGCCATCGACGCGCTACTCGCTACCCGCGATCCTCACCGGCCGGTATCCGCTGAACGTGGACTACGACTACAGCGTGCAGGGGTGGCCGGGGATCTCTGAAGACAATACGACCATCGCGGAGATCGTCCAAGGGCAGGGCTATCGCACCGCGGCGTTTACCAACCACTGGTACTTCAGCCGGGTTCGGAGCATGGATCAGGGCTTCGACATCTACGACAACTCGAACCAGCGGCTTCACGAGATGGACGGCGACGCGGGGCCCGCCGAAACGACCGGATCGTCGTCGCGCCAACAGAGCGACAGCGCGCTCGAGTTTCTGGCCGGCCACCTGGAGGATGACGAGGCCGACGAGCCGTTTTTCCTGTGGGTCCACTACTACGATCCGCACTACGTCTACCAAAAGCACGAAGGCTTCGATTTCGGCGACGAGCGCGTCGATCTCTACGACAGCGAGATCGCGTTCACCGATCATCACATCGGGCGGGTGTTCGACGATCTGAGACAGCGCGGCGTGTGGGACGAAACCGCCGTCATCGTCGCCTCCGACCACGGCGAAGGGTTCGGCGAACGAGGGATCTACCTGCACGGCTACGATCTGTACGCGCCGCAGACGCGGGTGCCCCTCGTCATGCGCGTTCCGGGCACCCAGCCGCGGCGCATCGACATGCCCGTGGGCCACGTGGACATCCTGCCGACCATCGCCAACCTCGTGGGCGCAGAGCCGAGCCGCGAGATGATGGGCCGCTCCCTCATCGACTTGATCACCGGCGAGCACCCGGACGACGAGGACCGGTGGGTGTTTCAGCAGCTTTCGTACGAGGGAAACAACGAGCTCCGCGGCGCCGCGAACCACCAGTGCCACGTGATTTACAACATCAGCCCTCACCCGAGCTGGGAGCTGTACCGCATCGACATCGACCCGGCGCAGGAGCGCGACCGCATCGGCGATCCCGGGCCGTGCGCCGAGGGGCCGGCGGTGCTCTACAACTGGCACAACTACGCCCAGATCCCTTGGGACGCCGCCGAAAGCCTGTTATCCGAGGAGCCGGTCATCTCCGATCCCCTCGATGTGCACTACGGCGCCGAGATCGAACTCCTCGACGTGCAGCTGCCCGACCAGCCGGTGCGGCGCCGCGACAGCTTCGAGGTGACCTACACGTTCCGCGCGGGCGGCTCGATGAGCGATGCCTGGGACGTGTTCGTCCATTTCACCTCCGACGACGGCGGCTACTTCCAGGGCGATCACGCGCCGGCGCGCCCGACGACCTGGTGGCGCGACGGGCAATACATCGAGTACACGCGCACCGCCCAGGTGCCCAGCGACACGCCGGCCGGCGATTACGACGTGTGGCTGGGCTTTTTTCAAGGCGACACCCGCCGTCCCGCCTACTCCGAGCGAGCCCAGGTCGAAGACGACCGCGCACGCGTCGGGACGATTCAGGTCAAATGACGAGCGCGCCGTCCTGAGCGCCCACCGCGCCCTTCGCCGTACTTCACTCGCGCAACGTAGGCCCATGCCCCAAAGCCCGCGCGCCGTCACCGCCCGCCGCCTCGTGTTCGCGCTCTTGGCGCTCCCCGGGTTGGGTCAGCTCTACCTCCTCGCGCACGCCATGTTCGCGCGCGCGCTGTACCCATACGACCTCGAGTGGATGGAGGGCGGGCTGCTCACCCACGCGCTGCGGATCGAGGAGGGACTGGGGCTTTACGTCGAGCCCTCGGTCCACTTCATCCCCTACCTCTACACCCCGCTCTACCCGGCCCTGCTCGCCGCCCTAAGCCCGATTTTTGGCCTATCGTACGGGCTCGGGCGCGCCGTGTCCATCGCGTCCGTGATCGGCATCGTGATCCTCGCCACGGTGGCGATCACGCGCGAGGCCGATCGCTCGCGCAAGGCCGAGGCGCTGTGCGGGGCGGCGCTGGCGGCGGGCATCCTTGCGGCCACCTACCCGTGGGTCGAGGGCTGGTACGATCTCGTGCGCGCGGACACGCTGTTCGTGCTGATGGCGCTCGGCGGCCTCCTCGGCGTCCGGGCGTGGGCGCGCAAAGGCTCGGGCGCCGCGGGCCACGCCCGCATCGCCGCGGCCGGCGCGCTGCTCGCGCTTTCGTTTTTCTGCAAACAGACCGGCATTTTCTTCGTGGCCACCGGCGGCGCGATCTTGCTCGTGCTCGCGTGGCGCCGCCTGCCCACCTACGTGGCCGTCACCGGGGTCATCGGGCTCGGCGGCACGTGGATCTTAAGCCGCGTCACGGACGGATGGTTTTGGACCTATGCCTACGAGGTCCACCAAACCCACGACTTCAACCCGGATCGCTTCTACCAGTCGTTCGGCAACATCCTGTTTCAGTTCCCGGCGATGACCGGCGTCATCGCCGCGGGCCTCGTCGCCGTGGCCGCGGCGGCGCTCGTCTCGCGCGCCATGCCGCCGTCTGGCCCCGGGCTTTTGCTTTGGACCTTCATCTTCGCGTGCTCCGTCGTGATGGGCGCCGTGGGCTGGGGGACGCAGTGGGCCCACTTCAACGCCTACGTCCCGGCCATGGTGACGGGGGGCATCGCCGCGGGGGCGGCGCTGCCGGCGCTATCGGGCGCGGCGACGACGCTCGCCGGCCGGCGACT
>SLNH01000142.1 GCA_007133195.1 Nannocystineae bacterium
CGTTCATGGCCGCGTTTTGCCGCGAGCGCGGCATCCCCGCGCTGGCCGTCACCGGCGACACGCCTGCCGCCGAGCGCGAGAGTGCCCGGCGGGCGCTCGAGCGCCGCGAGATCAACGTCTTGTTCACCGTCGATCTCTACAACGAGGGCATCGACCTGCCCGAGATCGACACGGTGCTGTTTCTGCGCCCGACCGAGAGCGCCACCGTATTCTTGCAGCAGCTCGGACGCGGCCTGCGTCTCGCGGACGGCAAAGAATGCCTCACGGTCTTGGACTTCATCGGCGGCGCCCACCGCAAGTTTCGCTTCGACCGGCGGTTTCGCGCGCTTTTGGGCGGCACGCGCGCCGGCGTCGCCCGGGCGATCGAGGCCGACTTCCCTCATCTGCCCGCCGGCTGCGAGATCCAGCTCGATAGGGAAAGCCAGCGCGCGGTGCTCGACAACGTCCGCGCGTCACTGCGAGGGCAGTGGGACATCCTCGCCGAGGACCTCGCGGCCTGCGGTGACGTGGGCCTCGGAGAGTTCTTGCGGCGCGCCGAGATCGAGCTCGAGGAGGTGTACGCCAGGAAGCGCTGCTTTACCGAGCTCAAACGCCTTTCAAGACTTCGGGCCGGCCTGCGCGCGGGGCCTATGCCGAGGACCAAGCTCGCCGCCGCGCTGCCGCGGCTATTACACATCGACGACCCGCTGCGGCTCGAGACCTGGGGCCGCTGGCTCGCCCAAGCCCAGCCGCCCGAGCCGGACCCGGGCGACCCGATGCAGCTCATGCTGCTCGGGGCGATCGACGCCGGCCGGCCCATCGCCGAGCTCGGGGGCTTTTTCGCCGACCTTTGGGCGGCCCCGGATCTGCGCGCCGAGCTGCGCGAGCTATTGGCCGAGCTCGCCGATCGCCGCCGTCGCCCCACGATACCGCTGGACGACCTGCCCCTTCACATCCACGCGACCTACAGCCGCGCCGAGGTCATCGCCGGGCTGGGCAAGCTCTCGAAGGAAAAGCTTCTGCCCACGCAAGCCGGCGTGCTCATGGGAGGAGGAGGCGCGCTTTCACTGGGAGTCGCAAGCCGGCACGCGGGCCGACTCGGAGACCGGCCGCCGCTACCAGCACCACGGTGCGCGCGGCTGGCGCATCTTCCTTTTCGTGAGGCGCCGCAAGCACGACGAGCGCGGCGCCACCATGCCTTACCTCTTCCTCGGACCCGTCCGCTACGAGTCACACCAGGCCGAGAAGCCCATGCAGATCGTCTGGGCCCTCGACCACCCGATGCCGCCCGACTTCTACCGCGACGTGAAGGTCGCGGCGGGCTAGCCGGCACTGACCGCGGTGACTCTCGGGATCGGAGAAGCTAGCTGCGCCAGTAGCCGGGGCGTCTGTGTAGGTGCATCACGGCAATAACCTGAACGACCTGATCCCGGATGCGATAGATCAGCCCGTAGGGGAATCGCCCCGGCAGAAGCCGACGCCTCACTCCCGGATCGATCTCGGGGTAGCGCAGCGGTGACTCTCCTACCGCATAAACCGCCTGTTCCAGAGCTACCTGAAATCGCTCCGCAGCCAGTGGGCTTCGCTCCAGGTACCAGAGGTACGCGGACCGCGCTTCAGCCTCGGCGCGAGGATCGAAGTGAACGGGCAGCACTTAGGGCCGCGAAAAGATGCGGCGCCTGGCCTCATCCCAGTCGCTGAGCTGCACTCGGCCGGAGTCGATTTCGTCGAGGCGCCGACGAATCTCATCGCGCCACGCCTCCTCGAGGGCCGGCTCCGGCTCGCCTACGCTGTCCAGCAGCTTGAGCGCCAAGACAGCGCGCTCCTCGGGATCGAGGGATTGCGCCTGCTCAAAGAGCTCTTCGGCACGCTCACACATTGTTGAGATCCTACCACGGCCGCGTTGGCGCGCCGCGAGCCAAGCGTGAGGCGTCGATGTCCGGGGTGCGCCCCTGGCCCGGCAGCGGGCCGGCCCGGCACCGAGTTACGATGGCCGAGTGAAGCTCGCCGCGGGTCTTTATGAGGCGCTGGTGACGCGCGACCACGCGCGGGCGCTGCGGGAGCGAGCTGCTACTGGCCGAGAAGCAGGCCTCGCTCGACCAGGACGGGGCGTCGGATCAACTCCATCGCTTCCACCGCTCGCGATGGCCGCGGGCGGGGGAACGGCGCGCGGCGTGAGGGGACCGACGATGCGGCGGCTGCAGGCATGCCACAGGCATGCTATTGTCATGCCATGGCGAACCTGCAGGTCAAAAACCTCCCGGACGAGCTGCACGACAAGCTTCAGACCTACGCCCGGGAGGAGGGGCGCACCCTTCGCGACGTGGTGCTCGAAGCCCTGCGCCGGTAGGTGTCCCGCCGCGAGTTTCGAACGCGACTCGCCGGACGCGAGCGGGTCGACCTGGGCCGACCCGCAGCGCGAGGGCTGGAGGAGGCCCGCCGCGACCGTGATCGCGAGCTTGGCTCGTGAGCCTCTGGGTCGTCGATGCGTCAGCCGCCGTCGAGATCCTGCTGCGCACCGAGATCGGCGACCGGGCCTGGGCGGTGCTCGAAGGCGGCCACGC
>SLNH01000135.1 GCA_007133195.1 Nannocystineae bacterium
CACCATGTGGGTTCGGAGTCGGACTTCGGCGCAGGCGAGGTCTATCGATTCAACGCGCGAGTGAGCGACGAGGCCTGGCCGCTCGCCCAGGCGATCGGCGCAAAGCTAGGGCCGCTCGGCGTCGAGATGGGCGAGCAGGACGCCTTCGGCGGCCCTGACATGATACCGATGCGCGAGCTGGGCATGTCCGTGACCGACCTCGCCCAGGACGGGACGCATTACTTCGACTACCACCACACAAAGGACGACACGCTCGACAAGATCGACCCGGAGACCCTGGATCAGAACGTCGCCGCGTGGCTCGTCTTCGCGTGGCTCGCCGCCCAGTCGCCGATCTCGTTCGGCTCCGGCGAAGCGCTCGCGAGCGCCGAGGATTGACGGCGGCGCAGGTCGCGTGCCGGCGGGCGCTTTGCGGCGCCGGCCGAAAAGCCCGCGCTGTGAGCGTCGCGTGACGCGTAGAGCATCGGGCAGATACCACCAGCGTGGAGCACGATTCCAAAGTAGCCGATGACCTCCGTGCCACGGGGTGGATCGGGCACCTCAGGGCGACCGTGGCGCTCGCGATCCCACTCGCCGGCGCCTCGATCGGGCAGATGGCGATCAACATCACCGACACGGTGATGGTGGGGCGGCTCGGCGCGACCGAGCTCGCCGCGACCGTGCTGGCTACGCAAGCGTTCTTTCTCCTCTTCATCTTCGGCGTCGGCTTCGCCCAGGCGGTGATGCCGCTCGTCGCCAACGCGATCGGGCGGAGCGACGCCGCCGGGGTGCGCAGCTCGGTGCGCATGGGCCTGTGGGTCCTCGCCCTTTACGCCGCCGCCGTCATGCTGCCGCTTTGGCACCTCGAGGCCATCTTGCTGGCGCTGGGGCAGGAAGAGAAGATCGCCGCGCTCGCCTCGGACTACATGCGGGTCGCCCAGTGGGGCCTTTTGCCGGCGCTGTTCACGATGGGGCTGCGTTCGTATCTCGCCGCGGTTGGCAAGGCGAACGTGGCGATGTGGATGAGCTTTGCCCTCGTGGGCTTGAACGCCGGCCTGAACTACGCGTTCATCTTCGGCAACCTGGGCGCGCCCGCGCTGGGCATCGTGGGCGCCGCCGTCGCCTCGATCGGCACCAAGCTGGCTGGTGCGCTTTGGCTGTTTCTCTACACCCACCGCAGCCGCGATCTCAGGTCCTACGATCTCTACGCGCGATTTTGGCGGCCCGCGTGGCCGGCGTTCGCCGAGGTGGTCCGGCTCGGCTGGCCGATCGGGCTCATGGTGGTCGCGGAGGTCGGGCTGTTCACCGCCACCTCGGTGATGGCCGGGTGGCTCGGCACGATCCCCCTCGCGGCCCACGGCATCGCGCTTCAGCTCACCTCGGTAGCGTTCATGGTCCCGATCGGCGTCGCGAGCGCGGCGACCGTGCGAGTCGGAATCGCCCACGGCCGCGGCGAGCCGGTCGCGGTGGCGCGGGCCGGCTGGACGGCGGTGCTTCTCGCCGCGGTGTTCGGGGGCGTATCGGCGCTGGTTTTCTGGCTCACGCCCGAGCCGCTCGTCGCGCTCTTCCTCGATAGCGACGACGCCAGCGCGCCCGATGTCGTGCGCGCGGCGATTCCCATGGTCTACGTGGCGGCGGCGTTCCAGATCGCCGACGGCATTCAGGCTGTCTCGGCGGGGATGCTGCGCGGGCTCAAGGATACCCGGATCCCGATGTTCATCGCGGTGACGAGCTACTGGCTCGTTGGCCTGCCCGCGGCCTACTGGCTCGCTTTCGTCGCAGACGTCGGCGCGGTGGGGGTCTGGCTCGGGCTCGCCGTAGGGCTTACCCTCGCGGCCGTGCTCTTGACCCGCCGCTTCGCCGTGGCGAGCCGCATGCCCGCTCCGCATGCCGCGGCCGCGCCGCCGGCGCCGGCGCCGGCGCCGTAAGTGGGGCAGGGGACGAGCGCTTCGGTGGTCCCTTTGCACGACGACGACGTGGAGGACCGCGCGGTGGATCGGCTATTCGAATCGCTTCTCGCTTAACCGCTCCGAGGGCGCTGCGACCGTTTCACCGCGCAGCGCCCTGAGCGGATCCGCCGACAGACGCCGCGCCACCAGGGACGAGGCTACTTCGGCGAGCGGAAACGTGATAAGAGTGGGCTTCGTTTTCGCTAGCGCATCCGCGCCAGCGTGCCTTTCGAGCTTTTCTGCGCAGGAGTATCAACATGCAGCGGCTCGCGCTCGCTTCGCTTTCACTCGGCCTCCTCGCCATGGGCTGTGGTGAGGGGGCCACGCCGGGAGAACTCGCCGGTGGCCCCGACGCCGCGCCGGAGGAAGGTGAGGCTAGTTCACCCGCCTACGGCGCCACGACCACAGAGGACTCGGCCAGTGCCCCGTTTTGGAAGCTCGCCGGAGACATGGCGAGCGCCCGCTCCCATCACGGCGCCGCCCAGATAAGCGCCCTGTCCGGGGTTATCCGCCCGGTTTCACGCAGACCGATCCAGTCGCCCCTCGAGGACGAAGGCCACGCGCTGGTGGTGGGGGGCTATGGCGAGGGCGGCGCGCCCATCGCTTCGTCGGAGATCTACGACCCGAGCGCCGGCGAGTGGCGCGAGGCGGGCGATCTCTACGTGGCTCGGGCGGACTTCGCCTCCGTCGCCCACTTCCAGCCCAACAGCGAAGACTTTCGCATGTTCGTCACTGGCGGCGAGGGGCCGGATGGGGAGGCTCTTAGCTCTGTGGAGCGCTTTTCCACCGAGTCGGATAGGTGGCAGCTTCACGGCGAGCTCGCGCAGGCCCGCTACGCCCACATCGCGGAGCTTTTGCCGAGCGGGATAAGCGGTATCCCCGACGGGCCCGAGGCGATCGTCGTTGCCGGGGGCAGCGACGGCGATGAGGTCCTTGCCACGAGCGAGGTTCTGTACGGGGGTACGCGCGTCGACTTTTTAGCCGACCAGATGCGCGAGGCTCGTCGCGATCACGCCTCGGCCCTCTCTGGCTTCCAGGTGTTCGTGAGCGGCGGAGAGGATGATGAAGGCGAGGTTCTGGCCTCGGTCGAGGTGTACTCGCCCCCCATCGGAGCGGGCACGTCGGAGGTAGCCTCCAACTGGTCTCACCATTCCGACCTCGGCGTGGCCCGCAAACACCACACCATGACCGAGACGCCAATCGGAATTCTCGTCACCGGCGGCATCGGCGACGACGGTGAGCCCCTGGCCTCGACGGAGGCGCTCGTGGACGGCTGGCTGGATGCCGGCGACATGGAATTTGCCCGGGCCAAGCACACGGCCACCGCGCTACCAGACGGTCGAGTGCTCGTCGTCGGCGGCACCACCGAAGAGGCGGCCCAGCCCGAGATCTGGGATCCGCATAGCACCGAGTGGTCCCTTCTCGAAGATGCCCCCTGCATCGGCGATCCCCGCTTCGCCCATACCGCGACTCTGGTCCAAGTGGAGAGCGAGGAGAACCCGGACATTTCCGAGCCGCGCCTGCTCGTGGCCGGCGGCGCCTGGGACGAGGGCGATGACCGCGAGCGGCTCGCGAGCGCCGAGCTTTACAACCTCGAAGGCGGCCTCGTCGAGCAAGGCGACGAGTGCAGCCGGGACTGCCAGTGTGAAGACGGCTTTTGCGTCGACGGCTACTGCTGCGACAGCGCTTGCGACGGCGCCTGCGAAGCTTGCGATCTGGACGACAGCGAGGGCGCCTGCACGGTGCGCGGCCAGGGCGAGGCCGGCGAGCCCGCGTGCCCGGACGAGCTTCTGTGCGACGGCGAGACCAGCACCTGTCCCGAAAGCTGCTCGGACGACGCCGAGTGCGCAGGCGACTACATCTGCGAAGACGGCGCGTGCGTGCCGCCCTACGAATGCGAAGTCGACGGGGACTGCGATCAGGGCCGTGTGTGCGAGGACGGTTCCTGCGTCGAGCCGGCGCCCGAGTGTACGATCGACGGTGACTGCGCCGAGGGCGAGGTCTGCGATGACGGAACGTGCGTCTCGGACCCGCGCGAGGCCGGGGCCGACGCCGAGGGGCTGCTCGGCTGGTCGTGCGCGGCGAGCGGTCCTGGCGCCGGCGGCCTCGGCACCGCGCTCTTGCTTTCGCTCGGCGTGCTTATGCTCGGGCGCGGCTTCCGCGGCCGCGACCGCGCGCGGGGCCGAGCGGCAGCGCCTGCGCTTTGCGCTGCCGCCGTGGCGGTCGGCGTCGTTTTCGTCGCGGCGCCGAGCGCGGCCGAGCCCGCTGGCGAGGGCGACGAGGGGTTCGAAGCGGCGAGCGCGGCAGGCGCCCATGCGCCCGGACGAGACACCGCTTCGTCCGGACCTGCGAGCGCCACGGGCGGCGAAGACGGGCTCGGGACCCCCGCGGAGCGGCTGCGCGTCGGCGCCGGCGTGTTCGGCGAAGGCGTATCGCAGAATCTCGGCTTCGAGCTCGCCGCCGGCTTTCGGGCTCTGCCGTGGCTGGACGTGGGCGCGGCGGCCGCGTGGGGCGAGCGGCCCGGCGGGAGGCTCACCGCCACGGCCGAGCCGCTCGACCTCGGCATCGCCAAGCCGTTCGTCCAGGCGCGAGGCGGTTTTCACGCCACGGAGGACGGCGCGGTGCCCGCCGGTGGCGGGTGGCTCGGCGCGGCGTTCGACCTGGGGCCGGGCACCCTGCGGGCCGGCTTTCTGGGCGAGTACTTCGGCAACCCCGACGACTTTCACTCGTTCGCGGCCGGGGGCATGGTGGGCTATGAATTCGGCCCGAGCGGACCGCGCTCTGCGCCGGAGCCGCAGCCGGAGATCCGCGAGCGCGTGGTCGAGGTCCCGGCCGATCCGCCGCCGCCAGCGCAGGCGATCCGCGGCCACATCGGCGGGCAAGACGGAGAGGCGATCGCAAACGCGCGCGTCGAGCTCCGCGCCACGGGTGACGATGAGCCAATCCAGATCTGGGAGGATGCAGCCGAATTCGAGCGCGAGCTCGACGCAGGCGACTACGAGCTCGTCATGGGCGCCCCCGGCTACGAGTCACGCCGGCAAAGCGTGGTCGTCGAGGAGGGGGAGACGCTGGTCTTTTACGCCGAGCTGCGAGAAGAGGACGACACGCCCACGGCCGAGGTGACCGAAGAGCGAATCGAGGTTGGCCAGCGGATTCGGTTCGAGGTAGACCGCGCACACATCCGGGAGGAATCGCACGGGATCCTGAACGAGGTGGGCCGCGTGCTCGAAGAAAACCCCGATCTTCGCATCCGCGTCGAAGGACACACCGACACCACCGGCGAGTCGGCGTACAACATGCAGCTGTCAGACGACCGCGCCGCGGCGGTGGTCGAGTACCTCACGGATTACGGCATCGACGCCGATCGCCTCGAGTCCGAGGGTTTCGGCGACACCCAGCCGATCGCCGATAACGCCACCGAGGAGGGGCGGGCGCAAAATCGCCGGGTGCAGTTCGAGATCATCGGGGCCAGCGACGCCGAGTGAGCCGGGCGGCCCGCACGCCGACCGGCGCGGCGAGATTCGAGCCGCCCGGCGGCGCGCGCGCCTTCGCCGGCGCAACCTCACTTGAGGAGACTCGACCACATGTCTTTGGCCGACTGCTTGACCATGCGCCACCGGTGCGGATCGCCGCGAAGCAGCGAGGACATGTATTTTTTCGCGAACTCGGGCCTTATGTGGGGAGGCAGCGGCGGAACCTCCGGGTCGACGACGGCCTCGACCACCACGGGGCGCTCGGCGGCCAGGGCCCGGTCCCAGCCCGGCGCCACGTCCTCGGGACCCGCCATCGTCACCGCCTCGAGGCCGAGCATCCGCCCGTACTCTGCATAGGGAAAGTCCGGCAGGTCTTGCGAGGCCTCGAACTTGGGGATGCCCGACATCACGCGCTGCTCCCAGGTGACCTGGTTGAGGTCGCGGTTATTGAGGACGAGCGTGATGAAACGCGGGTCGCGCCAGCGCTCCCAAAACCGGGCGACGCTCACGAGCAGGTTGTTCCCGTTCATCTGCATCGCCCCGTCGCCGACGCAGGCGACGACCGGCCGATCCGGGTGGACGAACTTCGCGGCCAAACCGTAGGGCATCCCCGGGCCCATGGTGGCCAAATTTCCGGATAGCGAGGCCATCATCCCGCGCCTCATGACCAGATCGCGGGCCCACCAGTTGGCCGCGGACCCCGAGTCGGCGGTGATGACGCTCCGCTCGGGCAGCCGCGGGGACAGCTCCCAGAACACGCGCTGCGGGTTCAAGGGATCGGCGGTGTTCATGGCGCGATCGGCGAGGATCTCCCACCACGAGGCGACCTCGCGCTCGATCCGCCGGCGAAACGATCGATCGCTCTTGCGCTCGAGGAGCGGCAGGAGCGCTCGCAAGGTCTCGCGGGTGTCGCCCTGGAGGTTGACCTCCATCGGGTAACGCAAGCTGAGCATCCGCGGCTTGATGTCGATCTGGACGCCGCGGGCCTGACCCTCTCGCGGCAGCCACTCCGAGTAGGGAAAGCTGCTGCCGATCATGAAGAACGTGTCGCAGTTCGCGATCATCGCGTCGCTCGCCTGCGTGCCGAGCAGGCCGATCGCGCCGGTGACGTAGGGGAGGTCGTCGGGGAGGGCCGCACGGCCGAGCAGGGCCTTGGCCACGCCGGCGCCGAGCACCTCGGCGACCGCCTCCACCTCTTCGTGCGCGCCGATCGCGCCGGCGCCGATCAGCATGGCGACTTTCTGGCCCTCGTTCAAAACATCCGCCGCTCGGCGAAGCTCGCTTTCGGCCGGGATGACGCGCGCGCGGGGGTGACCAATCCCCGAATAGGTGGCGCCGTGGCTTCGCTGGGCGCTCTCGACCGCAGGCTCCTCTTGGACGTCATGGGGGAGCACGATGCAGGTCACCGTGCTTTCGGCCTTCGCGATGCGAAACGCGCGGTCCACGAGGTGCCGAGCCTGGGCGGGGTGCATGCAGACCTGCACGTAGTGGTGCGCCACGTCCTTGAACAGGTGGCTCAGGTCGACCTCTTGCTGAAAGTCCCCGCCGAGCGAGATGCGCTTTTGCTGCCCGATGATGGCGACGACGGGCTGGTGGTCCATGCTCGCGTCGTACAGGCCGGTGAGCAAGTGGATCGCGCCTGGTCCCGAGGTGGCCAAACACACGCCCACCTCGTCGCTAAACTTCGCATGCGCGCACGCCATGAACGCGGCGAGCTCCTCGTGCGGCACCTGGGCGAACTCTACGGCGTCCTCGGCGCGGCTCAGCGCGGCCATGAATCCGTTGATGCCGTCACCCGGATAGCCGTAGATCGTGCGCACGCCCCACTGGTAAAGGCGCGCCAGCATGTAATCACTCACGGTCTCCGCCATGCGTCCCTCCTTTCGGCGGCGCCGCTGCACCGTTCATACCTTCGCTGCAGCTTTCATTCCTCCCGCGGCGCGACGCATGGCGGGAGCGGGCACGGGCGCTGCAGGACGACAGCAGGCGAAGGAGGTGCTATGCCGAAACACGCGAAGCTTACCGGCGCCCTGTTGGGCCTCGCGGGAGGCGCCGCGGGCGTGCTCGCCATGCAGGCGATGAGGAGCGCCACCCAGCGCGCGCTCGCGGTAGACGCGGGCGCGGGACGTCCCGAAGCGGTCTCATTTGCAAAGACCCGCCATCGGCGGGGCGAGGACGCGACCATCACGGTCGGGCGGATCCTGTTTACGAAGCTCTGGCGGCGCGAGCCCGGCGGCCGCGAAAAGGAGGTTCTGGGCCACGCCGTGCATTGGGGCTACGGGTTGGCGATGGCGGCCGGCTACGGGATGCTGCGCGGGCCATCGCGGCGGCCCGTCGCGGATCTCGCGGGTGGGGCGCTGTTTGGCATCGGGCTATGGGGCGTGAGCGACGAGCTCATGGTTCCGCTGTTCGGGCTCGGCGACAGGCCGGGCGCCGTGCCTGCGCGGGTCCATGGGCAGGCGCTCGCCGGGCACCTGGCATACGGCGCCGCGACCGCCGCCGCGATACAAGGGCTCGCTCGCGCAATCGACCTCGTGCAGGCCCGCCGCCGCCGCGGCCGTCATGTCTGGCCCCGGAGGCGGTCCGCCGATCTGCGGGAGCGACTCGCCGCGGCGATCCCGCGGGCAGGCGATCCGCGCCGCGGGCGGTTTCCCTCGCTGTCGCGAAGCTCGATTCCGAGCCCCGCGCGCGCCGGATCGTAGGAGGATCGGCGCCGCTTCGCACCCGCTCGACGCGGCGGCTCCGCGTCAGCCGAGGCGACCCGAGCCCAGACGGACGGCGATGTTCTTGGTCTGCACGTAGTTGTCGAGGGCCTCGAGCCCCTTTTCCCGGCCGTATCCCGAGCGCCGCATGCCGCCGAACGGCGTCTCGATGCCGCCGGCGAACCATTCGTTTACGAAGACCTGGCCCGCTTCGAGCCTGCCGGCGGCGTGCATCGCGCGGTCGAGGTCGCGGGTGAACACGCCGGCGACCAGGCCGTACTCGGTGCCGTTGGCGATGGCGAGGGCCTCTTCGGTATCGCGAAACGGCATGAGCGAGACCACCGGACCGAAGATCTCGTCTTTGGCGACGCGCATCTCCGGGCGCACGCCGGTGAACACGGTGGGCTGCCAGAAATAGCCCGGGCGGTCGATGCGCGCTCCGCCGGTGATCGCGCGTGCGCCGTCGCGCAGGCCCGCCTCGCACATGGCCTCGACTCGATCGCGCTGCGTCCCCGAGATGAGCGGCGTGAGATCCGGATCGTCCATGCCGTGGCCTGCGCTCAGCCCCTCGGCGAGCTCGCGCGTCCGCTCGGCGAGCTCGCCTGCGATCGATTCGTGCACGAGCACCCGGGCCATCGCCGAGCAGACCTGGCCCGCGTTGAAAAAGATTCCCGACTTGACGCTGGCGACCACCACGTCGAGATCGGCGTCGTCGTAAACGATCGCCGCGGATTTGCCGCCGAGCTCCATCACGCTCGGCACCACTCGATCGGCGGCGGCGCGCAAGATCGCGCGGCCGGTGGGCACCGATCCTGTGAAGACGATATGCGAGGTGAGGGGATGCTCGACCAGCGCCGCGCCCGCCACGTGCCCCAGCCCGCATACGAGGTTCACAGAGCCCTCGGGTGCGCCCGCGCGCTGGCACGCCTCGGCCAACATGGTCATGCCGAGCGGCGCGAGCTCGGGTGACTTCATCACCACGCAATTTCCGGTGGCGAGCGCGGCGGCGAGCGAGCGCGCGGCGATCGAAACGGGAAAGTTCCACGGGACGATGTGCGCCGACACCCCGAAAGGCTCGCGCACGGTCCAGTCGACGTAGCCGTCGCCGAGGGGGATCGATCGGCCCTCGATTTTATCGGCCACCCCGCCGTAGTATTCGAAGTAGCGCGCGGCCTCGTCGAACTCGGCGCGGGCGCTCGAAAGCGGCTTTCCCGATTCGCGACACAAGATCTCGGCGCCTCGCTCGGCGAGGTCGCGGATCTCGGCGGCGATCCGAAACATCAGCTCGAGCCGCGCCCGCGGGCGGGGCCCGGTGAGCGAGCGCGCGCGATGACAGGCATCGGCCGCGCGCACAGCGGCATCGACGATCGAGCCGTCTGCCAGGTGGACCTCGCCGATCGGTTCGCCGGTGCCGGGATCGTCGACCGGCAGGCGCTCGCCGTCTCGGCGCCAGCGCCCGGCGATGAAATGCATTCCCTCGAGATCGTGTCGGGTGGCGCGCTCACTCATCGTGCTGCTCCTCGCGGCGTAGGCGCTTATGGGTGCTCCATGACGGTCATGCCCGGCGGGTGGCCCTCGTCCATGCCCATCAACGCGCCGGGCACGTCGCCCAGCGAGATGCTGCGACGGATGAGCTTCTCGGGGGCCAGGCGACCGTCGGTGATCATGGTCAGCAGGGGCGCAAAGCGATGGGCCGCCATGCCGTGCGTGCCGAGGATCTCGAGCTCGCGGCCGACGACGACGTCCATGGGCAAAGGCGGCGTCGCGTCGTCGCCGGCCAAAAGCCCGGCCTGCACGTGACGGCCCTGCGGGCGCAGGCAGCGCACCGAGTTTTCGCAGGTGACGGGACGGCCGATCGCGTCGATCGACACGTGCGCGCCCCCGCCCGTGGCGTCCTTGATCGCGGCCGGGACGTCGCGTGCGGCGCGGGGGTCGATCGCCACCGCCGCCCCGAGCCCGCGCGCGAGCTCGAGCGCCTGCGGATCGATATCCACGGCCACCACGCCGGCCCCGGCCGCGCGGGCGATCATGATCGCCGACAGGCCCACGCCGCCGCAGCCGTGCACCGC
>SLNH01000428.1 GCA_007133195.1 Nannocystineae bacterium
AGTCGTTCTCCTCGGTGCTCGGATTTCGAATCAACACCCCGCGCGAGTTTCACCGGGCGCAAGACATCATCCGGGCGAACATCGGCCGGCTCGCCACGCCGTTTTTCAACAACGTGCTTCGGAGGATCGAGACGCCGGACGAGATTCACGACACGGGTCACAGCCTGTGCATTGCGGAGAAGCTCATCGGCGGCCGTCAGTGCACGCTCGAGGGCTACGTCCACGACGGGGAGGTCACGGTCTACGGCGCGGTCGATTCGATACGCCTCCCCAACCGGACCTCGTTCGCGCGCTACCAGTACCCGTCGCACCTTCCGCGGCACGTCCTGTCGCGGATGACGGACATCGCGGCGCGCGTGCTCCTCCAGGTCGGCTACGACCGAGCTCCGTTCAACGCGGAGCTGTACTGGGACGAGCGCCGCGACAAGATCTGGATCCTCGAGATCAATACCCGCATCTCCCAGTCTCACTGCGATCTATTCAAAAAGGTAGACGGCGTCTCGCACCATCAGGTCATGGTGGACTGCGCGCTCGGAAAGCGGCCCGACTTTCCTACCCGTGAGGGTGACTTTCGGGTGGCCGGAAAGCTGTTTTACCGCCGCCACGGCGACGCCTACGTCCGCCGCGTGCCCAGCGAGGAAAACCTCGCCCGCATCGCCGAGGAGCTGCCTGGCACGGCGATCTCGATTTTGCCGCGGCCCGGGATGTATCTGTCGGACCTCAAGGATCAGGACAGCTATACCTACATCCTGGCCATCCTGTTTCTCGGCGGCCGCAGCCAGGAGGACCTGCTCGCGAAGTACCGGCAGGCGATCGCCATGCTCGACTTCGAGCTCGAGGACGTGTCCGCCGACGAAGCGCGCCGCCGGGCCGCGCCGGCCGCCACCCCCCAACCGGTGCCCACGCCCCAGCCCGTGGAGCTGTCCTCTCCGGCGGAAGCCGCCGAGACGCCCCCGGGCCCCGCGCCTCAGCCGCCGGTGCCCGGAAAGCCGGCCCCGCAGAGCTCGCTCGAGGAGGCCCCGGGCCCGACCGCTACTCGATGATCACGGTGGTCTCGGTCCACTGGGCGGTGTGGTTGTTGGTGTCGAGCGCCTGAAACGGCAGCGCGAACGCGGGGCGGCTCGGATCCTCCCCCGCCAGCGCGCGATCGGGATCGATCGCCGCCATCCAGATGAGCGACGGCACGAAGTCGCTGTCCTGGTCGCCCGGCTCGCGCAAGCCGTAGCGCCGATCCGACGAAAACGAGATCCAGTGCAGCCGGCCGCCGAACTCTTCGGTTCCCTCGAAGGTAAAAGGCGTCCATTTGGGGAACGAGTTCATGACCACATCCGCGTCGTCCATGGCCCCAGGCGCGTTCGCCCGGTCGAGCGGGATGTGCTCGGCGCCCTGCTCGGGCTCGGTGACCAGCAGCGTCGCGTTTTCATCCATGTGCGCGTAGCAGTCGGACGTGTTTTCGTCCCCCGGGCAGCTCGAGTGGTTGTACGCGAGGAGATCTCCATCTGGGTTGAACGCGGGGAAGAACGTGTTTTCGCCGGCCGGGGGATCGGTGAGGAACCTCTCATCCGACCAGCCGTCACCCTCGCGGTCGATGATGCCGACCGACGCCTGGACCGCGAAGGCGTGCGTGCCGCTGCCGCCCATCGCCCCCATTTGAATGAACGCGATCTGATCGCCGGTCGGCGACCAGTCGGGCTGGCTGATCGGCTGCTCCGCAGAGCCGCCGAGGTCGAGGGTCTCCAGGTGCTGTCCCGTATCACCGGCAAACAGATTCAAATTGGTCGTCAGGTCGCCTTGGTTGTCCGAGTCCTCGAGCGAGTAGGTGCCCGCGAACCGATCGCCTGACGGGCTCCACGCGGCGTAGGCGCTCCTCGGCGTCGAGTCGAACGGCACGAGGGGCTCGCCGGTTCTCACGTCGGTGAGGAGAACCTGGCCGCCGTCGTCGCCGGCCGCCGTGAACATCTTCGAGCCGTCCGGAGACAGCGAATGGCACCCGACGCAGTTGCCGTCGGCGTCGCTCGGATCGATGAAGATCTCGGGCTCGGTTTGAGACCCGGCGAAGTCGTAGCGCATGATGGCCGTGGACTGCCCCTCCTCGATGATGTCGGAGGTGGTCCAGTAGTAGATCGCGCCGCGGATCTCGTCTTCGGAAAAGTCGATCGACTGCGGCGGCGCAGCGCCCACGCCGCCCTCGCCCTCATCGGCCGCCCGCACCTCGACGGTGACCGAGCCGCCGCGATTGGACTGCGCGACCGTTTGCCATAGCGACGCGGTCGGCGTGTAGATGCAGCCGCCGCCGAGGGGCTCGGTGCAGGTCGTGTAGACGACGACGTCCGTGGTGTCGCTCGAAAACGACAGCTCGAACAGTTCGGCCCCGCCGGAGGGCACGAGGTGAAGCTCGAAGCGGTCCAGGTTCGGTGGCAACAGCACTTCTGGCTCCGGATACACGAGCTCCGGGCTCAGCTCCTCGGCATCGGCGGCGCCGTCGAAAAGGTCTTCATGATCGGCCGGCAAATCGGCCTCGGGATCGCGATGACGCGCTCTCGCGATGATAGTCACGTCGGTGCTGGCCTGCACGCTGCCGATCCGGGCCGTGGCGCGGGTGTGGCCTCCCCGGCGCGTCCCCGTCTCGAGCGTTGAGCCAGAAAACGAGCCAAGTGCAGTGTCGTCCAACGAAAACTGGGCGCGATCCGAGAGGTCCTCGGTGCGCCCGTCGTCGAACTGGCCGATCGCTTCGAAGGTCGCGGAGGCCGGCTCGCCGTCGTCGATGACGAGCACCGGGCCCTCGGGCGCGATGTCCAGCGATTCGAGCCCCTCGATCTCCTCGCTCCCGTCGCCGCCCGCGTCGGCGGATCCGGAACCGAAGCTTCCGCCGAAATCTCCGCACCCGCCCGCCGAGAGTCCCACGCATACGGCGAGGGCTGCGGCGCGGGTGGCGATCGGCGCGGGGAGGGCTGGGGCGGCTTGTGCTCGCGCGGTCATGGCCACACTCTCTGCTTAGGTTTCACGGTGGTTGTACCTGCGTACCAAACCTACCTCACAAAAGGGCGTCGGGATAGGCCCGGCCCTTGGGGATCCACCCCGCACCATCCCGCTATTTCACGCGGTTGCGCGAGCTCGCCGCTGACATGTGATCACAACCCAGTCCTTGCCACCGCGGCGGCCCGACGCGATGCTGTCTTCGACGCCGCAGGCGGCCTTTGTGAGCAGGGACGGCTCCGGGTCCGCCGGCGCCGCGGCGAAGACGCAAATGCCCGCCAAACGGGCTTTCCCGGGCGAGCCGGTCGCCCGTCAAACGAATGACCGCTTCGAGGTTCGCGATGGAATCGGTGGTGACGCGAGATGAGCTCTGGACCCGCCTTGACGATCCCCACACCCGGATCGCCGACGCGCGGTACAGCCTAAAGCGCCCGGACGCGGGGCGCGCCGCGTATGCGCGAGAGCATATCCCGGGGGCCGTTTACTTGGACCTCGAGCGCGACCTGTCCGGCCCGCCCGGGACGCGCGGCCGCCATCCCCTCCCCGATCCGGACACGCTCGCCCGGCGACTCGGCGAGCTCGGCATCGGCACGGGTCACCGGGTGATCGCCTACGACGACGGCGAGCAGATGTTCGCCGCGCGCCTTTGGTGGCTCCTTCGGTACCTGGGCCACGACGACGTCTCCGTGCTGGACGGCGGGTTTCCAGCGTGGAGGGACGCCGGCCTGCCGGTGACGAGCGAGCGGCCCACCCATCCGCGAGCCATCTTCGAGGCCCGCGTGCGGGACGACCTCGTGGCCGCCCGCGAAGACGTCGAGCGCATGATTGACGATCGCGAAGCGCTGCTCGTGGACGCCCGCGCGCCGGCGCGGTATCGCGGCGACGAGGAGCCCATCGATCCCCGCGCCGGCCACATTCCCAGCGCGATCAACTTGCCGCATGGCGACGCGCTGGACGCCGGGCACTTCCTGCCGCCCGACGCGCTGCGCCGGCAGTTTGCAAAGGCCCAGGGAGCGGGCGAGGTGACCGTGTACTGCGGCTCCGGGGTGTCGGCGACCGCGTGCGCGCTCGCCATGGAGCGAGCCGGGCTTCCGCGACCGAGGGTCTACATCGGCTCGTTCAGCGAGTGGTGCCAAAAGCCCGGAGCCCCCGTCGAAACCGGCGACGAGCCCGCGGGAGACTGAGCGGCGCGCCCACCGGCGGTCACTCAATCGATGTAGTAGGTGATCCCGCCGAGGACCTGTCCTCCGAGCTGAAACCCGTCGCCATCACCGACCGCAGCCACGAGCCCCGCGCTGGACTCTAAAGAGACCTGCGGCACGATGAACATGCGGATCTTGGCGCTCCCCTCGATGAACACAGTTTGCAGGCTTTCCGCGAACTCGTCGCCGCTCAGGTTGAGAAACGAAAGCCCACCGCCGGCCGACAGATCGGAGCGGGAGTGCTCGACCAGGTGATAGAAAAACCGCCCACCAAGCGCGAAGCTCGTGTTCCCGTTCGTGCTGAACTGAATGTATCCGTCTAGGTGAAACTCGCCCAGGTCGTAGGCGGCGGCGGGCGCCGCGCCGATGCCGAACACGTCGGCCCCGACCGCCGCGGCCAAGCCCCCCGATCCCATGGGGACCACCGCGCCGACGCCGAGCCCGCGCTCCTCCCCGTCTTCGTCATCCGCGGCCTCGTCCTCCTCGAGAGCGACCTCGTCGAAGTCTTCGAAGTCGTCGTCCTCCTCGAAGTCTTCGAAGTCGTCGTCGAAATCGTCGAAGTCGTCGTCGAAGTCTTGCGCAGCCGCCAGGCCGGGGCCTAGAGCCAACGCCGCCACCACTATGGTCGTGAGCCTAGGTTTGTTCATGACCCAATCTTACCGCGCCATCAGGCGGTTTCGTCGCGCTGGCGCCAACATTCTCTGCGGGTGGCGCGATTCGCGACGGCTCGGAAGTGGGGACGCCGCCCCGTGTCGTGCTAAGCAACCGGCGTGACCACGCGATCCGACAAGAGCGGCGGCCGCCCCACCCACTTCATCCGCGACCGCATCGACGCCGACCTGCGCGCGGGCACCTACGGCGGCCGCGTCGTCACCCGGTTTCCGCCGGAGCCAAACGGCTACCTCCACATCGGTCACGCCAAGTCGATCTGTCTGAACTTCGGGCTCGCCGACGAATACGGCGGCCGGTGCCACCTTCGGTTCGACGACACCAACCCGATCACCGAAGAGACCGAGTACGTCGAGTCGATCAAGCGGGACGTAAAGTGGCTCGGGTTCGACTGGGGGGAGCACCTGTATTTCGCCTCGGACTACTTCGAGACGCTCTACGGGTACGCCGAGCTCCTCATCGAGCGCGGCCGCGCCTACGTGTGCAGCCTCGACGAGGATTCGATCCGCGAGACCCGCGGCAGCCTCGGCGTGGCGGGCAAACCGAGCCCCTACCGCGATCGCTCGGTGAGCGAAAATCTCGACCTGTTTCGCCGCATGCGGGCGGGAGAGTTTTCCGAGGGCGAGCACGTCTTGCGCGCCAAGATCGACATGGCGGCGCCGAACATGAAGCTGCGCGATCCCCTGCTTTATCGGATCCGCCACGCGCGCCACCATCGCACGGGCGACGCGTGGTGCATCTATCCGATGTACGACTTCGCGCATCCGCTGTCCGACGCCATCGAAGGCGTCACCCACTCCATCTGCACGCTCGAGTTCGAAAACAACCGGGCGCTCTACGACTGGGTGGTGGCCGCCGTCGGGTTCGACGAGCCCCCGGTGCAGCTCGAGTTCGCGCGCCTGAACCTCGACTACACGGTGATGAGCAAGCGAAAGCTCCTTCGCCTCACCCAGGACGGTTCCGTGAGCGGCTGGGACGACCCGCGGATGCCCACCCTCGCCGGGTTTCGCCGCCGCGGTTACACCCCCGAGAGCATCCGCGCGTTTTGCGATCTGATCGGCGTCGCCAAGGCCAACAGCGTGGTGGACATCGGCAAGCTCGAGTACAGCGTGCGCGACGACCTGAACTATCGCGCCCCGCGCGTCATGGCGGTGTCGGATCCCCTTTTGGTGGTGATTCGAAACTATCCCGAGGGCGAGCGCGAAGACCTCGAAGCGCCGAGCTTCCCTCCCGACGTCGGCCTGGAGGGTTCGCGCCTCGTGCCGTTTTCCCGCGAGGTCCTGATCGAGCGCGACGACTTCGCCGACAGCCCGCCCAAGGGGTTCAAGCGCCTCGCCCCCGGGCGCACCGTCCGGCTGCGCCACGCCTATGCGATCACCTGCGAAGAAGTGGAGCGGGATCCGAGCACGGGTGACGTCGCGCGCCTCGTGTGCCGCTACGACCCGACCTCGCGCGGCGGCGGCGGCGAAGGACCGAAGCCGAGCGGGGTCATCCACTGGGTAGACGCCCGCGAGAGCGTCCCGGCCGAGCTGCGCCTTTACGACCGCCTGTTCCGCGTCGCCGATCCCGACGCGGAGCCCGATGTGAGCCAAGCGCTCAACCCGGCCTCGAGAATCGACCAGCCCCGGGCGCGGGTCGAGCCGAGCGTGAAAACCGCGCCGCCGTTCAGCCGGTTTCAGTTCGAGCGGAAGGGCTATTTCGCCGTCGCCCCGGACGACGAGGACGACGAGGACGACAGCGCCGGCGCGGCGGGCTCGGCCGAGCGGCTCGTCTTCAACCGCATCGTCACCCTTCGCGATTCGTGGACCGCGAAGACCGGCCAGGGCGCGAGCGCCCACCAGGCGGCTGCGCAGGCGCGCGCCGAGCCGGCGGATGCCGGCCGTTCCGACCGGGGGAGCGGCGACCAGGCGGCGGCGGGGCAAAAGCCGAAACGGCCTCCCAAGCGATCCCGGGCGGAGACCCGCCAGCGGGCCAGACAGCGCGATCCGGCGCTCGCCGAGCGCTATCAGCGCTACCAAGAGGTATACGGGCTCGGCGAGGAGGAGGCCGATCTCCTCACGGGTGACGCTCACGTCGCCGAGCTGTTCGAGGCGGCGAGCGCCGAGCGCGACAGCCCGAAAACGGTGGCCAAGCTCGTCGTAAACGAGGTCCTCCCCGCCGCGCGGGACGACGGGGCCTCGTCGCTCGGAGTCGGACCGGCGGCTATCGCCGAGCTCGCGGCCCTCGTGGACGACAAGACGATCACCGCGACCCTGGCCAAGGAAGTGTTCACCGAGGCGCGGCGTACGGGCGCCATGCCCCGGGAAATCGTGCGCGCGCGCGGACTCGAACAGATCGCCGATCCCGAGCGCCTTCAGCCGATCGTAGACGAGGTCCTCACCGATCACCGCGACCAGGTGGAGGCCTACCTCGCGGGCAAAACCGGGCTTTTCGGGTTTTTCGTCGGCCAGGTGATGAAACGGAGCGGCGGCAAGGCAAACGCCGAGCTCGCCCGCAAGCTCCTGGAAGCCGCGTTGGCAAACGCTGCGCCGCGCCGATAAATGAGCCCGGGGGTCACGGCGCGCCGGCTCGCTGGTTCGCGGCCCCGGCTGAAGCGGGGTGCGCTCGCGGTGCAGAGGTAAGATTTGCGCCGCCGCGAGCTGCGAGCGCGGTTTTCGCGGGCCTAAGGCGCGGGCGGGCCGCCGGCTTGGCGGGCGACGACGCCGGGCGGCGGATGGGCTGTCTCCGCAAAGCCACACCCGCGCGTGTCTTTGCGCCCACATGGGTGCCGACGGCACGCCGCCCAGTCGTCGCATCCGAGCCGGCTAGCATGGGCTGAGGCATTGGCCCGAAGCTTGCTTAGCAATGGGACCATGATGTCCGCATCTCGCCCGCCGCGATCTTCCGAGCCCGCCCGCCGACGCCGCCTCGTCCGCGAGGCCAACCCGCCGCATCCTGCGGGCAAGCTCGCCGCCCTGCTGCTAACAGCGAGCGCGGTCGCGGCGTTTAGCACGCTCCTCCTCGCCGTGGGGATGGCCCTGGTCGCGCGCGGCCCCGGCGGGGAGCCCGCGCGCACCACCATCCAGATCGGCAGTTCCGATGACGCTCGACCCGGGGAACAGGGCCCCAAAACGGAGTCTGGTCCTCCGCCGGCCGCCGAGCTTCCCCCGGGCGCGTACGCGTCCCTGACGACCCATATCGGGGACCACACCTACGTGGTCCTCGGCGATGCGCCCGAATCGCTCACCGCCGCGAGCGACTTCGAGCTCGTGGGGGATTGGGAGGCGCCCGAGGGCATCGTCGCGCCGCTTTCGCCGGGCGATGTCCCCGAGGAGCTGCGGGCCTGGAAGCACCGGGGGGTCCGCGCCGGGAGCTGCACCGCGATGGTGCGCGGGTTTTCGCTTGTGCGCGAAATCTCGGGCTCGATCTACTACGCGCCGCTCGACTGGCGAGAGGACCCCACCGATGCCGAGGTCGTGAGCGCGCTCAAAGACAGCGGGACGCCGTCGATCGCGGCGGAGCTGGGCGGCTGCAAAAACGCCGTCGAGCCTCCCCATCAGTGGGAGGTTTTGTCGCCCAGCGTGGCGCGCGACACCTCGCTTCCCCCTGCGAGCACGCCCGAGCGGATCCATGATCGCGAGCTCGCAAACCGCGCGCGCGACCTCCTCGTGCAGAGTGACGAATCGGCGAACGTGCAAAGCCACGCGCAGAGCCACCATCTCCCCGGGCGCGAGGACGCGACGCCGTGGTGGGACGTCCCGAGCGCCGAGATCGAGACCGAGGTTTTGCGCGATCCCGAGACGGGCGCCGAAATCGTCTCAGTGTTCGCCCGTGCCGACGAGGGATGCGGCAACACCGCGGCGTTTTTGTGGGGCCTCTATGACGTCGGCGACGAGGGCGAGCTCGCGGAGCGAGCCGTTCACGTTCTAGACCACGGCGCTCGGATTCACCCCGCGTCGCACCTGAGCCGCGAGGGCGAAATCCAATGGCTGAAAACCGGTCCGTTCGGATCGCAAGCGATCGTGGGCGCCGACGCCGAGCCGATAACGAAAACCGAGGTCTCGTTTTTCGGGTGCGCCTGTTAGCCGTTTGCGGTCGTGGGCGCGTCGCCGACGTTCCGAGCGCCGGCGCGGCCCAGCGGCGCCCGCTGCGAGTGACTCGCCGTCGCGGACCTCATCGCCGTGAGCTCCAAGCGCAGCACCCGGAAACGGAGATCCGCTTTCGCCCTCCCGGAAGCCTCGGCGCATATGATGTAGGCTCCGGCGCATGTCCTCAGTCGCCGAGGAGTCGCCCGGGGCGAGGCCGGCCCGCACGGGGCAGACGAGCCCCTCGTCCGGAGAGTTTTCGAACGAGCCGGTACCTGCAGAAGCGATCTTCCCCCACGCCGACGTAGACCTCGAGCCCATCTCGGCGCGCTACGCCGTCTACGCGTTCACCTACCAGATCGCGAGCTGGGTCGGCGCCGCAGCGCTTTTGTGGCTGTTGCCGATTCCTGCCGACGTCCCGATCGCAGGCGCGGCGTGGGGCCCTGGTTTGGTAGCCGGCGTCGGGCTGCTCGCCGCGACGTGGGCCTGGGTGGACGGGCGGCGGCGAGCGTTCAAGCTTCGCGAGCAAGACATCCTCTACGCTCGCGGACTCCTCGTGCGAAGGCTCGCGATCGTGCCGATCACGCGAATCCAGCACGTCGAGACCGCGAGCGGCCCTCTGGAACGGTGGTTTTCGCTCGAGCGCCTCACGTGTTTTACCGCCGGAGGGCTCAGCGAGGACGTGGTGATTCGCAGCCTCGAATCCGGCCGCGCGCAAGCGGTGCGCGACTACGTGCTCGCCCGCATCGAAGCGCGAACCGAAACGGACGCCCGAGACGGCGCGCCCGGAAACTTCGCCGGCGCCGAAGCTGGGGACGAGCGCAACGACGAGCGCGAAGCCGGGCCAGAAGACGAGCGCGGGGGCGAACACGAGGTCGGCGCCGAACGCGAGGGCGAGCCCGTGAACGAGGATGCCCAGGGCGGCCCGGACGATGGCGCCGGCGCACGCGAGACCGGAGAGGCGGGCGAGTCCGGAGATGGAAGACCGTAAACAGGCGCGGGTCAGCGGCGCGTGGAAGCGGCTGTCTCCGCTGTCTGTCGTGTTCATTCTCGCGAAGGGAGCGCTCCGGTTCATTCGCGAAAACTTGGCCGTCCTGGTCGGCGTGGGCGCCGGCGTCGCGCTGCTCGAGCGGATCGGCACCCGCGAGCTCGCCGCCGGGGCCGCGGCGCTGGGCGTACTCGCTTCGATCGGGGCGTTCACCTATTACCGGCGGTTTCGGTATCGGCTCGAGGACGACGTCCTCCGCGTTCGCCGGGG
>SLNH01000167.1 GCA_007133195.1 Nannocystineae bacterium
AGCGAAGACCATGTAGCGCGTGTGCGTACGGAGGTGCGGTCGATGCTGCGAGCACCCGTCGAGATCGGCCCTCGAGTCGGGTGCTCCCCGCGCTACGACCTCCTAGCGCGACCGAATACCCTGGTGCGGGAAGGACGGATCCGGGTATCCGTTCGCCGAGTCGTGAAGACCGCCGCTCGTGAGTTCTTTCTGGCCGAGGACGAGCTGCGAAGTACGGCGCGCCAGCGGGACGTTGTTGCCGCGCGTCGGCTCGCGCTCTTGGTGTGGAGCCGCGAGCTTAGGCAACCGCAGGCCGAGATGGCGGCCGCCCTCGGGCTCTCCGAGTCGGCGGCCAGCCAGCTGCTAGGCCGCGCGAGTGCCGTAGCGGAACTCACTCTACGCGCGGGCGATCTCGCCCGCGGCCTTGTTGCTGAGCAGTAGCCGATCCTTCCCTCCGCCGTAAAGCTGCGCGACTGCTGGGAAAAGAACTGAAGAACTGAAGGCCGACGAGACTGTGGGGTAGGCTGCGCGTCCGTGCAGCGCCCCGTCATCAACCTGCAAAAGAACCTGCGCGAGGCGATCGTCGCGGGGCACCCGTGGATCTACGACCGCGCGCTAAGAGCGCCCGACGACCCACTCGTGCCGGGCGAGGTCGTTCGAGTGGATGACCGCCGCGGGCCGGTTTGCGCGGGCTTTATCGATCCGGCCTCGCCGATCCGCGTGCGGGTGCTCGACCTCGCTCCCGACGCTGTCATCGATGACGCGTGGCTGCGGCGCCGCGCGCGCGACGCGGCCGCGCACCGGATCTCCGATCCGCGCCTGGCCGGCGCCAACGCGATGCGCCTCGTTCACGGCGAAAACGACGGGCTGCCGGGGCTCGTCATCGACGTCTACGCGGGCGTCGCGGTCGTCGTGTTCGACGGCGGCGCGGCTTCAGAGTTCTGGTCGCCGCGGCTCGGGGCGGTGCTCGCGGGCATCGGCGAGGCCGGCGTGACCATCGACCGGCAGGTTTTGCGCGGCTCCGCGGGACGGCGGGGCGAGCGCGACGCGGCGCCTTCGGACGTGGTTTCGATCCGCGAGCACAGCGCGCGCTTCGAGGTCGATGTCGCGCGCGGGCAGAAAACTGGCTTCTTTCTCGATCAACGCGACAATCGAAGGCTCGTCGGCGAGCTCGCCGCCGGCGCCGAGGTGCTGAACCTCTTCGGCTATACCGGCGGCTTCTCCGTGCACGCCGGGCTCGGGGGCGCAGCGCGCGTGTGCACCGTCGACCTGGCGGCGCCCGCCATCGCCGCCGCCCGGACGAACTGGGCGCTAAACGATCTCGATCCGTCGATCCACGAGGCCGTCGCCGCCGACGCGTTCGAGTTCTCCGAGGCCGCCGCCGACGCCGGGCGGCGCTGGGACGTCGTGATCTGCGATCCTCCGAGCTTCGCGCCGAGCGAACGCGCGCGCCCGCAGGCGCTCCGCGCCTATCGCCGGATCAACGCGCTCGCGCTCGCGCTCGTGGCCCCCAAAGGCCGATTTTTCACCGCGTCGTGCTCGAGTCACATCAGCGAAGCCGACCTTCTAGCCGTGGTCGGCGACGCCGCCGCGCGCGCGCGACGCCGGGTGCGGGTGGTGGAAGCGCGCGGCGCCGACCGGGACCATCCGATCCTCCCGGCGTTCCCCGAAGGACGCTACCTGAGCGCCCTGCTGTGCGCGGTGGATTGACGCCGTGCTGCGCTAGCAATCGGCGCCGTGCCGCGCGGTCGCTCGGCGAACGTGAGCTTCGCGCGTGCTATGCTCGTAACGGCAGTGGTTCGGGGAGCTGATGACGACACCCGCGGAAGACAAACGAGCGACCCTCGGGGACCTGGCCCGGTTGCGGGATGACGGCTACGCAATCGAGCTCATCGACGGCGAGATCGTGCACAAGGCCCAGCCCACGGTGGCGCACGGCTCATCACAAGCGAAACTCGGTGCACTCCTGGACGGTTTTAATCGAGGAGGATCCGGCCCGAGGGGCCCCGGCGGCTGGTGGATCATGGTGGAGGTGGAGGTGCTCTACCCGCAAGCGGGAGACGTCTATCGCCACGACGTGCTGGGATTTCGCCGTGATCGCCACGCCAAACGGCCCGAGGGCATACCGGTCTCGGCGCGCCCTGACTGGGTATGCGAGATCCTCTCGCCCTCCACGGCGCGCTACGACCTCGTGAAGAAGCAGCGGACGCTGCACGCGCACGGCGTCCCCCACTACTGGATCGTCGATCCAGAGCACGAGACGCTCACCGTCATGCGCCTCGCCGACGAGCACTACATGCGAGTCCTAGACGCCGGGCGCGGGGACACCGCCGTCGCCGAGCCCTTCGGGGAGGTCGAGCTGTCCATCGACGAGCTGTTCGGCCAAGACGACGCGTAATTCGCGTTGTCATGCCCATGCCGGCTGGGGGCCGCCCCTTCCCCAAACGGGTGAACGGTTTCTATCCCGCTCGCGCTTGCACCGATCTGGCCCTGGGCACGCGCTCACTCGGCAGCAGCCCCTCGGTGCTCGGCGCGGATCGGCGACGGCGCCCT
>SLNH01000488.1 GCA_007133195.1 Nannocystineae bacterium
CGGCGGCGCGGACGGCCCCGATGACGTCTCGGAGCTCGGCGAGGCAGACAGGGTTGTCGTCGTGAAGGAGGACGATGTCACCAGGGGCCAGGGCGTCGTAGCGCACGGGGCCGCGATGTTTGCCCTCGGCGCGCATCGAGTCGCGCGCGTCGAACGACCACATCACCGTGCGAAATCCCGCGAGCGCGAGCTGCGCGCCCGCGACCACGCCGAGGCGCCCGCGCGGGGGCCGAAACAGGTGGGTCTCGACGCCGTGGTCGCGCAGCAGCGCTCGGGTGCGGCGAGCCTGCGCGGCGAGCCGGCGGGATGTGTGATCGTAGCCGTGGATCCCGATCTCGTGGCCGGCGTCGCGTATCGCCTCGAGCAGGTGGGGATGGCGGTCGACCTGGCGGCCCAGGACGAAGAAGGTCGCGACCGCGCCGCAGTCCGCCAGGATGTCGAGCACCGGCGCCGTGTAGTCGGGGTGCGGGCCGTCATCGAAGGTAAGCGCCACGGTGCTCGCGCTGCGGTTGCCTCGATAGCAAAGCACGCGGCCGAGCGGCGATCGCGCGCCGGCGCCCGCGATCGCGGCGCGCACGCTCCGCTTGATCGGAGCCCCGGCGCGGTGGCCGAGCTGGCGGGCGCTCACTGTTAGACCGTTCATAGCCACCGAGTGCCGGCGGGATCGCGCGAGTAGGGGCCGCCGCGGCGCCGTCGTCATCGGCGTCCGCGGTACAGGCGGCGGGCCTTTTCGTAGATGCCGGTGCGGCGCAGAACGTCGCGACCTCGGCGCTCGGCGCCGAGCCAGCCCCGCGCGAGCGCGCTCGCGGCCAACGGATACCCCCCGCGCCGAATGAGGGCAACGCGGCCGCTTTCGCGATAAACGTTGGCGAAGCTTCGCTTGTACTCGGCGTCGCCCGCGCCGAAATCGAGCAGCTCGGGCGGCTCGCGGGCCAGCAGATCGCCCAGGAGGCCATACAAGAGCACGATGCCGGGCGACAGCTCCGCGAACGCCATGTCGTAACCGGTCTCCTCGTGACGAAACCGGCCCTGCCACTGCGTGCCCAGCACGAACGCCACGGGCGTGCCGTCGTCGCGCTCGAGGAGGTACGAGCGGAATGCGCCGGCGGCGGCCAATATTTTGGCTTCGCGGATTTCGGCGGCGGAGGCGCGAACGCGGAGGCCGAAGCGCTTGCCCTGCCAAGAGCGCTCGGAGATGGCGCGCGCCTTTTGCAAAAACGCCTCGACCTCGCCCGGCTCGGTGATCGCCACCACGCGGTGGGAAAACGCGCGCGCCTTGCGGCGGAGCTTGTAGCGCGCCTTGCCGGGCAGCGTCTTCCAATAGGCGGCGGGCGGGTCGGGAAATCGAATGTACCAGTGGGGCTGGGGCGCGAAGGGCGAAAACACATCGATCAGGCGCTTTCGCCGGGCCGCCTCGATGGGCTCGGCGAGCGGTGAGCCCGTGTCGAGATCGTCGAACCAAACGCAGCCTGTGTTCCGGCCGTCGATGGCGGCCGAGGCCGCGCCGATGAAGGCCTCGGCGCTCCCTCGATCCACGTCGCCGAACAGATCGCTGCCCACGACGCGTAGCGCTGACATCGAGGTGAGGCGCCCGAGACCCGGGGCGCGCGCGAGGCGGACCGGGCGCCGCTCGAGGACCGCCAGGGCGCGCGCGCCGCGGTCGTTTTTTCGCCAGAACAAGACCGGCTCGGCCTGGGCGCCGCGACGGGCATCGAGGGCCACCTCGGGCAACAGCTTGGGTTCGCTGTGGGCGCTCGCCGTGACCAGCGCGCGCCACTCGGCCCGCGATACCTCGCTGGGCGCGTAGAGGCCTCCCGATGGGCTTCGCTCAGGCAGGTGTGCCGCACGCATGCCCCTTCGCTAGCAGTGAGCGGATCGACGCGCCAAAGCTCCCGTGCGCGCGAGCCGACGAGTGGCGGCGCGGCATCTCATCGGCGCGCGGAGTTCGCTGCAAAGGCCGCACGTGCGATCGCACGCCCGCGGCTTTGCGCCGCGCCGGCAAGCGCTACCCTAATGACAGCGAAACGCGCGAGCACCTTCGCCGGGCGGCCCCGGCCACGAGGAGGGCAAACAGCCATGGAATCCAGGGAAAATACGCACTACGGCCGAGCGCACGACGGCCACGATGCGAGCGAGGAGCGCGCGGGTGACCCGGGCGCCGAACAAGGGGGCCTGCGCGACCGCGTCCGCGAGCTCGGCGATCGGGCAGACGCGATCGGAGCTCGCGGCTTCCGCCGGGTCGCCGATGTTCTCGAGCAGACGAGCGAGACCCTGGAGGCGCGGGGCGAGGACATGCAGGCTGCGCGGGCAGCGGCCGACCCGATTCGCAGGGTGGGGCGCTACGTGGGGGACAGCACCCCCAAAACGACGCTCATGGACCTCGATCGAGCCATCGAGCGCCATCCCTACCGCAGTCTGGCGCTCGGGTTGGGCGTGGGCTGGGTGCTCGGGCGGCTCGTCCGACGCGGTCGGGCGGGTTGACCTGACGGCGCCGCGCCGGTGGCGCGGGCCATCTTCGCGAAAACAC
>SLNH01000027.1 GCA_007133195.1 Nannocystineae bacterium
CCCTGGGCGATCTCCTGCCTCACCACCTCGCGGTCGCCCTCGACCTTGACGAGTAACAGCGCGCCGCTTTCGTGATGGAGCATGCCCCACTCGGGGCGATCGGGGAGGCTCGTGCTCACGATTTGCCAGCCCCGACCGGCGAGCGCTTCGAGCTCCCCGGGCGGATAGGGCGGAGCAGGCAGCCGCGCGGCCTCCTCGCGGGGCAAGGCGTAGCTGTCCGGCGCGCCGGTGAGATCCTCGGGGCCGGGAATCGACCCAGCCTGGTCTCGCGCCCGCTCCATCTCTTTTACGAGGCCAGAAAGGCGCCCGTCCTCCTCGGCGATCGCGGCGCGCTCGAACGCGTCGGGCTCGCTCGGCTCGTCGTGAAAGTGCTCTGCCGGGATCGCCCGCTGTCCCTCGGCCAAAAACCGGCGCAGCTGCTCTCGACACGCCACGGCGAGCGCGAGGCGCTCGCAGACGCGCTCGAGATAGAGCGCACCCAGGCGATCGGGCGACGCGGGCACCGAGCGCACGAGGTCCTCGGCGTGGCGGCGAAAATCCGCCGGATCGAGCACGGGCGACGTGCCGGGCCCGAGGTCCCCCGCCGCCGCCCGATCCTCGATTCGAAATCGAAGCGCCTCGGCGCCGCGCGGCTCGAGCGCAGGGCGCCACACCACGACGTCACCGCCCTCGTCCTCGGCGTCGCCGACGAGCGGGTTGTGACCGAGAACCTCCAAGACGAGCGCCATTTCGGCCGGCGTCCGCACGTCGATCGGCGCGTTTTCATCGATGGGCTTCAAACGGCCGTCCCCTCGGCCCCAGCGCCCGTGGCGATCTGGCGCAACACCTCGCCCTGCGTCCCCTCGCCGGCTTCCACCCGGCGCTGCCAGTCTTCGACCTGTTCGACTGACAGCTCGCGCGCGATCGCCACCTCCTCGTCGTCGAGGCCGAGCTCGCGGGCGCCTTCTGCGATGAGCTCGTCCTCGCTCGGCGGCTCGGGCGCCGGCCCGCGCTCCTGCCCGGCGGGCTCCTCGGCTGCCGCGGCCTCGACCGCCGCGGCGACCTCGCCGATCTTTCGGTCGCGCACCCGATCGCCGGCGTCACCGAGCGCCTCCATATGCTCGAACACCTCGGACGCCTTTTGCCGGTATTCCTCCAGCACCTCTTCCTCCACCCCGTCGAGGGTGCGCTGCGCCTCGTCCTGCGGCACGGTCGTCTGGATCTCGCCGTCTTGCTCCTCGATCAGATTGTCGCGGATCCGCTCGTCCAGCGATCCCACAACGCCTGCCTGCTCCGAATCCTTCGCGTCGAGGGTCGTGGTTCCCGCTTGCGACGCCGCTTCGAGGTCGGCGGCCGCCGAGAGCACCGCGGGGTCCTGCCGCGCCGCCACCGTCGCCGCCGCGAGCGCGTCGTCGTCTTCGAAAAAGAACCTTTCGATCTCCTGCACGGTCGCCGCTCCCACCCCGAGCGCGAGCATGTCGCCGAGTTCCGGGCCCCCGCCGTCGAACGTCCACTGCTTCTGCCGAGCCTCGCCGACCCCGGCCAAAAAGCTGGTGCCAGCCGACATCACGGCGGTCTGGACGAGGTTCGCGTCGTCCCCCTCGACCGCGTACTCCGCCGCCGTGGCTCCTGCCGCCGACGTGCCCGCCTTCTTGAGTCCCGCGAGAACCACATCCTGGCGGCTCGGCCTCGCCGCCTGCGCCACCTGGCTGCCGGCTTCTTGCTTGGCCTTGCTGATGTTTCCGAGCGCCCCGCTCACCATACTTGAGATGCCAGCCTTCGCCGCGCTGTCTCCCGCGGCTTGAAACACCTCTACCAAGCTCGCGCCCTCGATGATCTGTTTGGCGCCCTCGCTCGAGAACGAGGTGCCCACGTTGGTGACGGTTTGTCTGAGCACCGAGGAGCCGCCTGGCGCATACCGTGCCACGGCGCCTGCGGTGAGCGCGTCGACCGCCACTTTGCCACTGTCCTTCGCCACCTCGTCCCAGCCGTAGCGTCTGCCCCGCATGCTCCGCTCGGTCGCGATGGCCGTGCCCCCGGCTGTGGCCACCACCGCGGCCACGAGGAGCGGCGAGGCCTTCCCCGCCGTGAGCACCGTGGCCGCCACCGCGCCGGCGATCTTCAGTGTGTTGACGATGCGGGCGGCGGCCCGGTCGACCTGCGTTCGGTGTTGCTCCGCCGTGTTGCCCACGAACTGGACGAGGTCGCGGTAGCGGGCCGTTTGCTCCTCGTCGCCCAAAAACACGCCGTCGTCGTCGAACGCGCGGCCCCCGTTTTCCTCCTCCACCTCCTCGATGAGCGCATCCAGGTCCGACGTGTGCTGAAGGACGTTTAGATGGGCATCTCCAAACCCGAGCCGGTCGCCCTGTGCCAACACCTCCTCGGTCTCCAAGAACGGATGGTCGCCTGCTCCGATGGACCACTCCTGCTCGAGCTCGGCGAGCTCGCGGAGCTCTTCGTCGTTCATGTAGCGCTCGTCGCCGAGCATGCGCCGCCGCTGGTCGAGCTCATCGTCCCCCGACAGCTCGGAGAAGATCC
>SLNH01000377.1 GCA_007133195.1 Nannocystineae bacterium
CCACGGGGCCGCCGGCGCGCGCCGCGCTCGCGCGAGTCGTTCAGTGGGCGCGGCCCGAGCGCGGCCGGCTCGCGCTCACCGCGCTCTTGTCCGCCGGCGCAGTCGCCGCGAGCGTCGCGCTGATCGCGACGAGCGGGCGCCTGATTTCGCACGCCGCGCTCATGCCGCCGCTTTTCGATCTCATGATCGCGATTACCCTCGTGCGCGCCCTCGGCATCGCCCGCGGCGTGCTTCGCTATTCGGAGCGGCTCGTGGGGCACGACGCGATCCTCCGCATCGCGGCGCGGCTTCGCGCCCGCGTGACCGCGCGCCTCGAGCGGATTGTGCCGGGCGGCTTCGACGAGTTTCACCGCGGCGAGCTCCTCGCCCGCGTCGTCGACGACGTTGAGCGCGTGCAGGCGCTCTATGTGCGCGCCCTTTTGCCACCGGTGGTCGCGGCGGTCTGCGCGCTGTTCGCGGCGGGGTTGATCGCCTTGTTCTCCGTGAGCGCGGCCCTGGTCCTTTTGGGCGGGCTCGCGGGCGTCGGCATCGGCGCGAGTTTGCTCGCCGCGCGCCTCGGTCGAGATCTCGGCGCAGAGCTTGCCGCGGCTCGCGCGCGGGTGCGCGCCGGCGTGGACGATCTTTTGCGCGGCCTCGGCGAGCTCGTGGTCTACGGCCGGTGCGAGGATGCGCTCGCCGAGCTGGAGCGCGCCGATCGCGACCTCGAAGCGATCGAGCGCCGTCGCGCGTCGCGGGCGGCCTTGGTGTCGGCGATCTCGGTGGCGGGCGCCGGGATTACCACCGCGGCCGTGGCGGCGGTGGCGATCGCGGCGCTGCGCGCCGACGCCCTCGCGGGGATCGAGCTCGCCCTCGTGGTGCTCACGGCGCTCGCGGCGTTCGAGGCGGTCTGGTCGTTGCCGCCTGCGGCCGTCCAGCTCTCCGAGGGGCTCGCCTCGGCGCACCGCGTGAGCTCAATCGCGGAGGGGGATGGCCACCGTGAATCCGGCGAACAGGGCGATGCCGGCGCGACGCTCGCAGGCCAGAGCCTTCATCTAAGGGACGCGCACCTTCGCTACCGGCCCGACCAACCCCCGGCCCTTGCAGGCGTCGATCTCGACGTGCACCGCGGCGAGCGCGTGGCGCTAATCGGCCCGAGCGGCGCCGGCAAGTCCACCATCGCGCAGGTGCTCGCCGGGCTGCGCGGGCTCACCGCGGGGCGCGCTTACCTGGGCGATCGCTCGTACGACGAGCTTTCCGGCGACGCTGTGCGCCGCTTCGTCGGTCTCGTCGAGCAGCGCCCCGCCCTGTTTTCCACGTCGGTGCGCGAAAACTTGCGACTGGCGCGACCCGAGGCCGGCGACGACGAGCTGCTTGGCGCGCTCGCTCGCGTGCGCCTCGACGAATGGGCCTCGCGCCTGCCGCGCGGTCTCGCGACCGAGATCGGCGACGACGGGGCGCGTTTGTCCGGCGGTCAGCGCCGCCGCCTGGCGCTCGCGCGCATCCTCCTTCGGGACGCGCCATTCCTCGTCCTCGATGAGCCGACCGGCGATCTCGATCCCATCACTGCGGCAGCGCTCAGGCGCGAGCTGCTGTGCGCAGCGAGCGGCCGCGGTGTCGTCCTGATAACGCACGATGTGCCGAGCCCCGGCGAGATCGACCGCGTGATCGCCCTGCGGCGGGGAGCGGCGATCTACGACGGAAGCCCCGAGGCCCTGCCCCCCGACCTCTGGCGGGCCGACAGCGGCGCGTAGCGCCCATCGACGTGGCCTTGGTTTGCGCGCCAAAGCCGCAAGATTGGCGGCGCGCGGGATCGAGGAGGCGCCCACAGGCGTTTGCACCGAGCCAAGGCGCCGCGGACAGCACCGGAATGACTGGCGCCGAAGTGCACACGACAGGTCGCACGGGTGAAGCCCAAAGTCTCAGTTGAGAAGGGCTTTATGCGTTGGCATCGTCGTCGTCGTTGACGTCGTCTCTTACACGCCGAGTTTCGGGCCGGGCGCCCGGACCCTCCGCGAGCGGGGAGTCGATCTTCCCCGCGGAGTCGGCGCGCACCGGTCGCGGGCGCTCGCGCCAACCCGGCCGACAAAAGGCTCGCGCAGGCGCGCCTGACCCAGCACAGGAGTCACGAATGGTTATGTCTCGTCGATCTGTCCCGTGTTTGCTCGCCCTCGTTTGGGCGAGCTCCGCCTGCGATCCCGCGGGAAGCATCCAGGCCTCCGAGGACGCGATCTCGTTTTCCGCCGAAGCCGAAAATCTGTGGTCGGAACTATCGCCAGGACCGGAAGGGGAGGGGCTGGTCACGCCCGTGTTCGAGGCGAGCCATGCCGAGTTCGACCGCGTCGGCGTCCGGTTCGACGCCACCGACACGCCCGAGCTCGAGGCGCGCGTGCGGACGAACGAGGACGGCGCGTGGAGCGAGTGGGCGCCCATCGAGATCACCTTCCGCGAGGAGATCGCCCATAACGGCTACGCAGACCTGCCGCACGGCGGCTCGCACGTTCAGTTGCGTGTGCAGAGCGAGGACGCCGAGGCGCTGTCGTTTTTGGCCGTGCACGCGTTCGATGCGCGCGGTGAGGACGTTCTGGACGACGGCGTGATCACGCAAGGCCTCGCCACCCGCGCGCTCGCGACCTCCGGCGCGGTGGACGTGCGCCGCAGCGGCTGGGGCGCGCGGTCTTCGAGGTGCTCGGCCGGGATCGGCAACGTGCATCGGGCGGCCATCCACCACACCGACACGCCCAACAACGATCCGCTCAGCGCCCCCGCCCGCATGCGGCAGATGCAAAACTTTCACATGGACGCGCGTGGCTGGTGTGACATCGGCTATCACTTCGTCGTCGGCCTGGACGGACGGGTTTACGAAGCGCGCCCCGAGCATTTGCGGGGCGCCCACGTGGGCGGGGAAAACGCCGGAAACGTCGGCATCGCGCTGGTCGGCAACTACGAGAGCACTCTCCCCACCACGGCGATGCGGGAGGCCGCCGCCGAGATCCTCGGGGCCGCGTCGGATAAGCACGGTTTCCCGCTCGACCGAAATGCGGTGCAGGGGCATCGAGAGTGGTCGGCGGGCTCGAGTTGCCCGGGCGACACCCTGCTGCGCGATCTACCCGACCTCGTGGCGCTCGCGGACGGCGGTGAGGAGTCGGGCGGGTCGCAGTTCGTATTGCCGGTCCCCTCGGGCGGCGTCGTCCTAAACGATGGCGAGCGCCACTTCGGCGCGTGCCGCAGCGCCGACGGCGGTCCCAACAGCGACTGCACCCGCGAGCACCTGGGCGTAGACATTCACGCGAAGATCGGCACGCCCGTCGTGGCCGCCGCCGATGGCGTGGTGGTCGAGCGGAGCACGAACAGCGGCGCCGGCCTGTTCCTGAACATCGAGCACGCGGACGGCTACGTGACGCGGTATCTGCACTTGGATCGCACCCGCGGCGTGAGCGTGGGATCGAGCGTCGAAAAGGGGCAGCGCATCGGCGACGTCGGCGAGACCGGGCGCGCCGGAAGCGGACCCCATCTTCACTTTGAAGTGCGGGATGCGGGCGAGCCCATCGATCCGGCGCCGTTTATCGGCTGGGACGACCTGCCGCGCGTCGATGTGGCTCCCGATGGAAGCGTGGAGGTCCCCCCCGGCGGTGACACGAGCGGCTCGCGCGGCCTGCTGAACCCGGGCGATCGCGGCATCGAGGTCTACCGCCTTCAACACCTCCTCGAGGCCTGGCGGCCCGGTATCATGGGCGCCGACCTCGGCGGCGTCCACACCGCGACCTACGGGCCGCGCACCCTCGAGGCGGTTCACGAGGCCGCGGGAGAGCTTCGCGGGCATCAGAATCCGAGCGACGACTACACGGTGGGCCCCTTGTTCTGGGGTGCGTTGGTCGACGCGATTAACGATCGGTTTAGCGGCTCGATCCGTCTGAACTACCAGGATTCTGGCTCGAATGTATACCGGCTTCAGCACGCGCTCGAGGCGTGGCGGCCGGGCGTCATGGGCGGGAGCCTCGGCAGCATTGACAGCGCCAACTACGGGTCCCGCACGCAAAGCGCGATCCATGAAGCCGCGCGCGAGCTGCGCGGGCACGATAGTCCGAACGATGACTACACGGTCGGGCCGCGGTTTTGGAGCGCGGTCCTCACCGCGATTCAGCCGACGAGCGGCGGCGGCGACAGCGGCGGCGGCGACGGCGGCGGCGGCGACAGCGGCGGCGACGACGGCTCTGGGGGCGACGGCGACGTTCTAAACCCCGGCGACAGCGGAAGCGATGTGTACCGTCTTCAGCACCTCCTCGAGGCATGGCAGCCCGGCGTGTTGGGTGGGAGCCTCGGCGGCGTCCACACCGCGACCTACGGGCCGCGCACCCTCGCGGCGGTGCACGACGCCGCGGGAGAGCTCCGCGACCATCAAAACCCGAGCGACGACTACACGGTGGGCCCCTTGTTCTGGGGCGCGGTGGCGGACGCGGTTCGGAATCGGTTCAGCGGCTCGGTGCGCCTGAACTATCAGGATTCTGGCCCCGACGTGTATCGGCTGCAGCACGCGCTCGAGGCCTGGCGCCCGGGCATCCTGGGTGGGGCCCTCGGCGGCGTCGATACGGCTACGTACGGCCCTCGCACGCGCGAAGCCGTCCATGAAGCCGCGCGGGAGCTTCGCGGGCACGACAGCCCGAACGACGACTACACCGTCGGGCCGCAGTTTTGGGACGCGCTGCTCACCGCGATCGAGTAGCGGGCGCCCCTAATATCTGCGTGCCTCCTCGCCGGGCTCCGTGCCCGGCGAGGGCTGCTTTTCTGGCCTCTCTATCCCGGGGGACGCTTGCGGCGCGCCGTCGTCGCAAAACGCCAAGACGGTCTCGACGAACTGGTCCGGGCACTCGATCTGGGGCACGTGCCCGATGGGCTCGAAGATCTCGAACTGCCAATCCGGGCGGCGAGCGGCGAGCTTGCGGGCGGCCGACAGCGGAATGAGCCGATCGTGCTTTCCGTGAATGAGGAGCGTCGGCGCCTGCACCGCTTTGATCGCGCGGCGAAAGCGCCGAGTGTGGAGCGTGGGCACGATGGAGCGAACGGCGCGGCTGAATGCCGGAACCGCCCACGGCATGTGCCGGCGCTCCTCGGCGAGCGCGATGTGGGCCGCCAGGATTTCGGGATCGACCGCATCGCTTTGGTGGCATACGAACGCGAAAAAGTCCCGCACGAACACCTCCGGGGTGCTCCCGCGCAAGAGCCGACGGGCGAGGTACTCGCCGGCGCCCGGGATCGCCATGAGGCCGAGCGACAGCACGCGCGGATGATGAACCCGAAAGAGATCCAAGGGAGCGGCCGGGTTGACGAGCACCAGGCGAGAGACGGTATCGGGGGCCTCGGCCGCCTGAAGGATCGAAATCAGGCCACCCATGGAGTTGCCCACGATGAGCGCCGGCCCGCCGGCGACCTCCCGGATGAACCGATCGAGCATCTCGCGCTGCGCGCCAACGTCCACGCCGCGCCCGGCGGGCGGCGTGTAGCCGAAGCCGACGAGATCCGGCGCCAGCACGCGGAAGCGGCTGCGAAGGAGCTCGGCGGCGGCGGTCCAATTCAAGGACGCGCCGCCGAGGCCGTGCACGAGCACCGCCGGGGGGCCATCGCCTCCAGAGTCGAGGTAATGCACATCCCCATCGAGATCGACCACCTGTCGCGACAGCATCATACGCTAAGGATAGCTCGCATAACGCGGTGTGTCATGTTCAGCGCTCGGCCCCGCAGGCGGCCACTGCGATGGGCGCTATTCAGCGATGTCGCGATTCCGCCGCCGCATCACGCGGCGGCTGCGAGCCTGTCGCGGAACGCCTCCGCGAGGGCGGGAGCGCGGGCGTCTTCATCGTGCTTGAAGTAGACGTACGCCTCGCTCCACGGGGCAGACAAAATGGCGGTCTTCCAGGCGCGAAGCCCGTCCATGGAGTAATCGGGTTGGCGCAGGCGGACATAGCCGACGTCCGCGGTGTTCACGAAGGGGGTGCGAAGCTCGGGCGTGTCGGCGATGCACAGCGCGACGCCGTGGTCGCGCAGCGCGTCGTACACCGCGTCGTCGAACCACGAGTCGTGGCGAAACTCCAGCGCGGCCTGATGGCGCTGTGACAGGGCGGACAGAAACGCCTCGAGCCGCGGTAGGTCGCGGCGAAAGCTGGGCGGCAGCTGAAACAGCATCGGCCCGCGCGCGGGCCCGAGTATGCGGTCTGCGAGCGCGATGAGCCGGCGGGCCAGCTCGGCGCTGTCACCGCGAAGCCGCCAGCGGTGGGTGATTCGCTGCGGCGCCTTCAGCGCGAATATGAACTCGCTGCCTGCCTGGTCTCTCCACGACGCGAGCGTCTCCTCCGTCGGCAAGCCGTAAAACGTCGCGTTGATTTCGACGGTACCCAGCCGGGTGGCGTAGTACTGCAGAAACCGCCGCTGCGGCAGCTTGTCTGGATAAAATCGCGGCTTCCATGCGGGGTAGCTGAACCCGCTGGCGCCGACATGAACGCGCACGCTGACTCTCCTCGGGCACCCGCACAGGGCGCCGCACCCCTTGGATGATCACGAGGGCAAAGCCGGTCGATCAGGGGCGCTGTCTAAGTTCGCATCGAACGCTATCCAGGACCGGCCGAAGCGGATCCTCACGCCACGGCCTCGCTCTTTTCGAAATGGCGACATCGGGCTAACCGCGCCACCTGGATGGAGCCTGTGGAAGTTGCGCGGTTAGGCCAAAAATCGAAATGAATGCAGGCGCTAAACGTCGTGGTGCCTGTTCCCGTTAGGACCGAGGACCGCACGGGCCAGGCGGCGCGTGTAGGCGTGGATCTTCCAGTGCTTTGGGCTCCATCCAGCGAGAAAGCGATAGAAGTCGGTCCATGCGACGGGATAGAGGTCTCGCCAGTCGCGGGTCAGCGCGGCGACGTCGAGGCGAACGCTTCTTAGGCGCAGCGCCTCGGCGAGCGCGTCGAAGTAGTGGTCGAGCAGCGCATCCTGCTGTCGAGCGCACGCCTCCTCGTCGAGGCAGCTGCCAAGGAAGTAGGCGACGTCCCTGATGCCAGGCCCCCCGCCGACGTACTGGAAATCGACGGCGGCGACCCGAGCCCCGTCGTCGCTGAAGCAAAAGTTCGCGAGCTTCGCGTCCCCGTGCACGAGGGTTTGAAACGGGCTCTCGCGAAGGCGGCGATCGAGGGCGCTCGCCGCGCGCGCCAAAGGCGTGTCGCCGAGCGCCGCGAGCTCGTCAGGGCGCGTCTCGAGGTGCCAATAGGTCCCCGTCTCCCACAGCCCGTCTGGGCGCCGGCCGACAAATGTGGCGTGGAAGCAGGCGAGCCAGGAAAGGCACGCCTTCACCTCATCGAACGTGACCTCGACACGGCGTCCGTGGAAGCCCGACTCGTCGAGATCCTCGAGCACGAGCAGCACGCCGTCGCTCTCGCGCGCGTCGGCCAGCAAGCGGGGAACGCGGCAGCCGGCGTCGCAGGTGGCTGCGTAGTCCCGGTAAAAGCGTGTCTCCACCGCGTACGACCGCACCTTGCGCGCGTGTGAGCGCGACGTCGCCCAGCCCCGTGGATGGCGCGCCTCGGTGGGCCAGCGCACGCGCTTGGCGATGACGGAAGGGAAGGCCGCGCCATCGAGCGCGACCCGGACGATGGACCCGTAGCCGCTCCACAGCGACTGCAAAAGCTCGACCGAGGTCACGCGCGCGGCGCCCGTCGCATCGAGGATGAGAGCCTCGATCGCGGGATCAAACGCCCGCTGATCCGGCCGCGGCTCGGGCCCTGTGCTCGCGGTCGGAGCTGCTGATTTGGGAATGCCCGGCCTACGCGACATGAGCGCCTCTTTGCGTATTAGCGAGAAGCCGCGCAGCGGAGCGAAAGCGACCGCTGCCCTCGCCCGCGAAAGCGAAGTGCGCAAGGGGGGACTCGAACCCCCACGGTTGCCCACTGGATCGTAAGTCCAGCTCACCTGAGCAAATTCAGCTGCTTAGAGCAAACATGTTTCCCCCGAGTGCGGCAAGATCCCGTTTTTGCAGATAAACCCTGGGGAAACTCTCTGAAACTGGCTCATTCCAGTCGGGCCGGAGTGCATGCGCTGTGCATGCTATCGTCGACATGATGCCGGAAACCCTCCAGATCAGGAATGTCCCCAAGGAGCTTCACGCTGTGATCGCCGACCGGGCTCGGGCCCAGGGGCTTACGATCTCGCAATACCTGCTCCGGCGGATTTCGCAGATCGAGGGTAAGCCCGAGGTCGCCGATGCGCTCGAGCAGCACTGGGCGCGGTCGAAAAGCCGTCGTCGCGCCAAGGCGGGCACGGCCGCGACGATGCTCGCAGAAGATAGAAAGCGGTGACGAGTGCTCGTCATCGATGCGTCGGCGCTCGTCGAGGTGCTCGTCGTCGATCCCGCGGATATCCCCGAGTTGGTCGCGCGAGTGCGCGACGCCGAGTGGATGAGCGCGCCCGATCTGCTCGACTACGAGGTGTTGAACGTCCTGCGGAAGATGGTCTTGCGTGACGCCATCGATGTCGAGTTCGCCGAGAGCTGTCGGCTCACTCTCACCGAGCTGAGGGTGTCGCGTTTTTCGCTTACCGAGACGATGGCCGAGCGCGTCTGGGAGATGCGCCACGGCTTGTCAGCCTATGATGCAGCCTACGTGGGGCTCGCGGAGCACTTAAACGTGCCGCTCATCACCGCGGACCGGAGACTCGCTCGCGCCGCGACGTCACTGACTGCAATCGACATCGAGGATTACACAGGTGCGGCCGCTTCGAACGGTTAGCGCCGCGAAACGAGGGCTGCTGCGAAATCTCGATGGCTGATTGCTGTGACGCCAAGGCAGACTCGCTCGCGCGCCTTCGCGCCCGCCAGCGGGGTGTGCTGATCACCGTGCTGTGGATCAACGCGGTGATGTTCGTCGTGGAGCTCGGCGCGGGCATCTATTCCGGATCCTCGGCCCTCGTCGCCGATTCCCTCGACAACCTCGGCGATGCGTTCGTCTACGCGATCAGTCTTTACGTCATTCATCGATCGCTTCGTTGGCGCGCCGGCGCCGCCCTCGTCAAGGGCGTGTTTCAGCTCGCGTTCGGCATCGGGGTCATCGTGTACGTCGCCCACCGCATCACGGTCGGCGAAGCCCCCGTATCGTGGACCATGGTGGTGGCGGCGAGCGCAGCCTTGCTGGCCAACCTCACATGCTTCTTCCTGCTGATGCGGCACCGCGCCGACGACGTCAACATGCGTTCGGTTTGGCTGTGCTCGCGAAACGACATCATCAGTAACGCCGGCGTGATCATCGCCGCCGGCGCCGTGGCCGTCACGGCGAGCCACTGGCCCGACATCATCGTCGGTGCGATCATCGCCGCCGTCTTCTTGAAGACCGCCGTGACCGTACTGCGCGACGGCGTCGCGGCCTGGCGCGAGGACAACAAGCCACCCGCGCCGTAAGACGGAAGCTGTCACCACCCTCGCGGCCCGGCGCGCGGTGGGAGCGCGAGCGAATCGAGCGCGAGAGGGGGACTCGCCCCACGGTCGCCCACTGGATCCTAAGTCCAGCGCGCGCGAGTAAATTCAGCAACTTAGAGCTGAAAACGTTCCCCGAGTGCGGCAAGATCCCGTTTTTGCGGATAAATCCGGGGAAAAGCGCGAAGCGGCTCCTCTCGCCATGGCCAGCGTGGCCGGTCGATGAGTGAGCGTCATTGCATATTCTAAAATCTAGAATATAGTATGGGCGTGCTCAAATCGCAGGACCTCCTCGTGGCGCTCAAGCTAGCGGTCTCGCCGGGCCCGCACACGTACGCCGGCCTGGCCGGCGAGCTGTCACTGCAGGCGTCTCAGGTTCACGCGGCGGTGAAGCGACTTAAACGCGCGGGGCTCGTGGGGGACGAATGGCGGGTCCGAAGACGCGCGCTCAGCGAATTCCTGCGCTATGGGGTTCCGTACTGCTTTCCCCCCGAGCGGGGGCCCCTTGTGCGCGGCATGCCGACCGCGCACGCCGCGGCTCCGCTCGCGGACAAGATCAAAAGTGATGACGTGCCCCCAGTCTGGCCGACGCCGGAGGGCAACGTCCGCGGCGAGGCGCTCTCCCCGATTCACAAGGCGGCACCCGCGGCGGCCGCCCAAGACGAAA
>SLNH01000191.1 GCA_007133195.1 Nannocystineae bacterium
AAGACACCGGCGATCCGGACGCCTCGGCGCGAGGAAGCGAGCTCGAGTTCGACGGCGAATACCTGATCATGCAGGTCGCCCTCGAGCCCGGCACCCGGTACGACCTCGTGGTCCGCGCGGTAGATGAGGCCGGGAATCGAGATGACAATGATTCAATCGAAGACTGCGATCTGCGGTGAGCAGACCGCGTTCGACAAGCGACAGACTCGAGCACCCTTGTGCTCGTGAACGCCTCGTTCAAAAAAAATGAGCCAAACCACGTTGGAGGCGCGCCCCGCGGCTCTCGCCACGAAATCCATCCGCTCGCACTTTGGACCCGCCTACCGCATTGTTATTGTACTCGGGGAGGTATGCCATGCAGCGATTCGCTTTGTTGGGGCTTTGGCTCCTTGGAACGGCTTGTGGAGAGGTGACGATTGCGGAGCCGGATGCCGGGGACACTGACGCCCCAGTGGCACCGGCAGATGCGTCCGTGCCGCCTCCCGACGGCTCGCAGGCCCCGGACGCGGGCGGGGACGATGCCACCGGTGTGTGTGATGACCATTACGACTGCGAAGTGTTCGAGCAGGAAATCATGCCCGCGCTCGAGGACGCCGACTGCCTCGGTATCTGCCATGATGTGGAAGCCAGACAAGGCGAGTTCGGCCTTCACGAAGACGCTGCGCCGGGCAGCGCTGAGATGCGCGAGAATTTCGAGGCGATCGATTCGCTCGTCGATCTCACCCAACCCGTAAACTCAGTCATCTATAGGCGCGCGGGCGGCAACCACAACGGGGTCGCCCTGCCTGACGACGACCAAGACGCGCTCCTCGCGTGGCTCGAAGACGCCTCCGGTTCCTGGGAGCCGGGCGCGGGAGGAAGTGCAAACGGATGCATCGAGCGCGGCACGTTCAACGTGGAGGTGTTCGAGGACGACATCTTCCCCGTTCTCGACGGGCTCGATCTAAATACCGGCGAACAGCGCAGCCTGGCCTGCACCGGCGACAGCTGCCACGCGGTCGGTGGCGAGTCTACGAGGCTCACTTTGGATCCGTCGCTCGATCCAGAGGAGAACCTCGAAAACCTCGCTTGTTTCATTAACTCCGCGGATCCAGTGAAGTCTCAGGTGCTGCTGTGCCCGCGAGACCATCCCGGCTGCGCCGTCGATGACCACCCCGGTGACGACTTTTTCTCGAACGCTAACGACCTCAACTACCAGCAAATCCTCGGCTACATCTACGACAGCACCCACTCGACCCCGCTCGACTTCGCGTTCTTTGCGTCGAATATCCAGCCGATATTCGACGACGACGCCTTCGCACCCGGCGCCCAGACCTGTCAGGACCAGGGCTGCCACGGCGTTGACGGCGTGGGGCAGACGCCCGGCAACAGCTCTAACTTCCCCATCGTCCGCGGCGTGGGAGACCAGGATCTCGCGGGCCTTACCGAGAACTTCGTAAACGCCACGGCGTTTGCGAACTTTGGGGATGCCGAGGCCAGCTCGCTTTTCCTGTTCCCGACCGACGAGGTTGCCCACCAGGGAGGGGCGGGCATCGATCTCAGCGATCCCGACAACGCCGCTTTCGCGCAGGACGTGCTTCTCAGCTGGATCGACGGGCTCCGGCCCGACGAAAATGGCATCGGCCGCCACTGGCTCGTCGCCGGGTCGTTCCAGGCGGGCGGTGTCGCCGACGTCGACGACATTTTTCCCTTTCCGGGCATCGACGATGACACCGCCGAGCAGAATGAGCTGCGCCCGGCCTTCCTGGACGACACGCCAACTACCATCTCCTCGAGCGCGTCTCCGGACCATAAGTGGGTCGAGTTCTTCAACGACGACTTCAGTGAGGGCGACATCGATCTAAATGCCGCCCTTCCCGACCCCGGCGACGAGGACGATACCCGCGTTGCCTATGCTGTGGCCTACGCTCTCATCGACGGCAGCACCTCCACGACCGTCCAACTTCGAATCGCTTCGCCGAATGACGCGAGGGTTTACTTCGGATCGGCGTCGCAGCTGCTCATCGGCGGCAATGAGATCGTGGTCGAGGAGACCATCGATCCCTTCGATGAAGCTAGCCCAGAGCTCGTTCCGATCATCGTCAAGCTCTTTAACGATGATCCAGACAACGACGAGTTCGGATTCAGGGCTGAATTCGTGGACGAAAACAATGATCCCTTCACAGACGAGGACGAGCTCCTCTTCATGCTTGGGGGGCTGTAGGCAAGCGCCGTGGTCGGCAGGTGACCCTTAGCCTTTGCAGTCTTTGACGGCGGGCGACGGGCCGGCCGACTCACGGCGAGCGAGATTAGCTGTCGGCGCGGAGCGCGCGGTGGTGGGCGATGAGGCCGGCGGCTAGGCAGGTCACCCCGACCGCGGCCAGCACGCCGGCCTGTGTGGCGATCGGGGCGAAAAACTCGCGCAGCATTTCATCGCGCACCTCGCCCAGTAGGGACATGAGGCTCTCGTCGGCCGAGGAACCCGCGATCGCCGCGTCGGAAGCGCGAAGCGCATAAAGCGCGAGGACG
>SLNH01000065.1 GCA_007133195.1 Nannocystineae bacterium
CGAAGCCGCGCCGCCGCCCCTTGGCGCCCCTGGTGAAATCGGCCAGCTCGCCGAGCGCATCGAGGACATGGCCGCGCGCCTCGGCGAGCGCGAGCGCCTGCACGGCGCCGTCGCCCGCGGCGATCGGCTCGCCACCGTGGGCACGATCGCCGCAAGCCTAACCCACGAGATCAACAACCCGCTCACCACCGTGCTCGGTTACGCGCGGTTTCTCGCCGAGGACAAAGCCGACGATCACCCCGACCGCGCCGGCCTCGATCTCATCGCCGGCGAGGCCGAGCGGATGAAGGTGATCGTCGGCGACCTGCTCGACTATGCGCGATCGGAGCGAGCCCCGCGCTTGCGCGGGTCGGCAGACGCCCAGGCCCTGCTGCGGCGCACCGAAGCCCTTCTTTCTCCGTCCTTGCGCCGCGCCGGCGTCCGCGTCGCGATCCACATAGACGCTCCGCTTCCCACGGTGGCCGCGGACCCGCACGCCCTTCAGCAGGTCTTCGTCAACGTCGTGCAAAACGCCGCCCAGGCCATGCCCAACGGAGGCGAGATCTCCATCGCGGCGTCGACGCGCGCGGACGAGGGCACCATCGACGTTCGCGTGGCCGACGAGGGCCCCGGCATCGCGCCAAGCGAGCGCGAACGCGTTTTCGAGCCGTTTTTCACCACCAAAGAAGCGGGGACGGGCACGGGCCTCGGGCTCGCGGTGTGCCGCTACCTGATCCGCGGCATGGGCGGCGACATCGAGATCGGTGAAGCGGCCCGAGGTGGCGCCGAGATCCGCATCTCGATCCCCGCCGCCGGGAACGACGATTCGTCCCCCCCTGCCCCGGACGCCTCCTCGACGATGGAGTCGGGCCCCCTCGCGTGATAGGCATAAGGCGTGGGGAGGGAGCGCGCGCGAACGGGCTCGAGGGTCCTCGTCGTGGATGACGAGGACGGTATCCGCCGGTTGTGCGCAGATGTCCTGCGCCGGGCGGGACACGAGGTGGAGGTCGCCGAGACGAGCGCGGCCGCCGTCGCGGCGTGCAAGGCGCGCGAGTTCGACCTCGTGTTTTGCGACATCAACCTCCCCGACTTCGACGGGATTCAGGCGATGGAGGCGGTACGCCGAGACAGCGGCGCGCCCACGTTCATCCTCATCACGGCCTATCCGTCCGTGGAGACGGCCGTGCGAGGCATGAAGCTCGGGGCCCGCGATTATATCGCCAAGCCGTTCACCCCCGATGAGCTCCGCATGGTCGCCGAGCGCGCGCTGTCCGAGGACGCCCTGCGCCGAGAAAACAGTGAACTTCGCAGCGAGCTCGCGTTCGGAAACCTCCTCGGTGAATCCGAGCCCATGCGCGCGCTCGTGCAGACCATCGCCAAAGTCGCGCGCGCCGACGCCACGGTCCTCGTCACCGGGGAGAGCGGCACGGGGAAGGAGCTCGTCGCGCGAGCCATCCACTACGAGGGAGAGCGCGCCGGGCGCCCGTTCGTCGCCGTGAACTGCGGCGCCCTCGTCGGCTCGCTGCTCGAGAGCGAGCTTTTCGGCCACGTTCGGGGCGCGTTCACAGGGGCCGATCAGGCCAAGCAGGGCCTGTTCGTGTCCGCCCGCCGCGGCACCATCTTCCTCGATGAAGTCGGCGAATTGCCGCTCGATCTTCAGCCCAAGCTATTGCGCGCCCTTCAGGACGGCGAGGTCAAACCGGTGGGCGGGACCAGCTCATCCCGCGCAGACACCCGCGTCATCGCCGCTACCAACCGCGATCTCGAAGAGCGCGTACGCAGCGGCGCGTTTCGCGAGGACCTGTTTTATCGCCTAAACGTGATCAATATCGAGGTGCCACCCCTGCGCGAGCGCAGCGCCGACATCCCGGTGCTCGCCGAACACTTCGCGGCGCGCGCCGCGCTCCGTATGCGCAGCCCGCGCCCCGCCCTGGCCCGCTCGGCGATCGACTGGCTCGCGTCTCAGCCGTGGCCGGGCAACATCCGCGAGCTCGAAAACGCGGTGGAACGCGCGGTCGTCCTCGCCTCCGGCCCCGTCCTCGAGGCGGCCGACTTCGCACCGCGAAAACGCGCATCATCCGCGCCGAATGCCGGCGCCCCCGTCCACCGCGCCGCCGATCCGGACCGGCTCGAGGACCTGCCCTCGCTCGAGGAGCTCGAGCGCCACCACATCGAGCGCGTGCTCGAGGCCGCGAGCGGGCACAAGACGAAGGCCGCCGCCGTGTTGGGCATAAACCGCACGACCCTGTGGAAGAAGCTCCGGCAATACGACCTCGAGTAACTCAATCCGCTTCGACCAAAAGCCGCGCCTCGCGTGCGCCGAGCTCGAGCGGCGCGCTCACGGACTCGCCCGTGACCACATCCTCGTATGAGCCCGCCGGCAGGCCTTCGGCGTGCGCGCCGAAATCGCCGCGGTTTAGCGCCACGTACACCCGATCGCCGCCCGCGACCCGCTCGTAGACATACACGTCGCCCGTGACGCCGAGGGTGTTCCGGTCTCCGGCATAAAGCGGCCGATGTTCGCTTCGCGCGCGCGCGAGACCGGCGATCCGCTGTTTGAGCCACTCCTGGTCATCCGAGTAATCGTCCCACTGCATGAACCGGCGATTGTCCGGATCGCCTGCGCCGGGCATGCCGACCTCGTCGCCGTAGTAGATGAGGGGCACGCCGGGGAGCGTCATGAGCGCGGCGTAGGCCACGGCGAGTCGCTCGAACGGGGCGCGCGCCTGCGGGATGTCGGGCTGGTTTTGCCACGCCCGGTCTTTGCCGTCGTCCCACGCGGCAAACAGCGGCTCGTCCTCCGCGAGGTGGATCGGGCGGGGCACGTCGTGGTTGCCGATGAAGGTGCCCATGAGCGCGCCGGGACCGTAAAAGTCCGCGTTTTCGTCCAAAAAGCCGGCGAAATCGTCCATGGAGCCGTGGCGCGTGAGCACGGCGGAGGCGAGCTCCGCGCGCAGCGGGAAGTCGAACTGGCCGTCCAGCATCGTTTGCGGGTCGATGTACTCGGCGAGGAGATCGCGATCGCCCGAGAACGTCTCGCCCACGAGGTAAAAGTGGTCCTGCCCGGCGAGCTCGACGTCGAGCCCGGCGCGGAGCTCGGTGATCCAGGCTTTCTCGATGTGCTTGACCGCGTCGAGTCGATAGCCGTCCACGCCCAGATCGACCGCCCAGTCGATGGCGTTTTGCACCGAAAACGCGCGGGCCTCTGGATCGCGAAAATCGAAGCTCGGCAGGTAATCGGTAAACCAGCACATCTCGCGCTCGCCCGGGGCGTCCCAGTCGCAGCCCTGACCGCACACGCCGCAGTCATCCAGCGGCACGAACCAGTCGGGGTGCTCGCTGTAAACGGGGCTCTCCTCGTGCACGTGGTTCATCACGTAATCAAGCACGATGCGAATGTCCCGCGCGTGGGCGGCCTCGATCACCGCGATGAGGTCGTCGTAGGTGCCGATGCGCGGGTCGACCTCGTCGAGATCCCGGGGCCAGTAGCCGTGGTAGGCGGCGTAGTCGTAGTCGTCGTGGATGCCGGCGCCTGCGCCGCGGGCGTTATCCACGGGCGCCGTGAGCCACAGCGCGTTTACGCCGAGCTCGTCGAAGTAACCGTCCTCGATGACCTCGCGGAGGCCGACGAGGTCGCCGCCCTGAAAGTTCGCCGCCTCGTCGACCCCGCTTACGGGATCATTGTAGCTAGGCTCGCCGTCGGCGAACCGATCGACCATCACGAAGTACATGACGGCGTCGTTCCAGTCCTCGGCCGCGCCGCCGCGCGCACAGTCGTCGCAGTTGGCGGTCACCACCGAGTTTACGCCGTCGTGTCCGTCGGGGACCGTATTCGGGTTGTCCGGGTCTTCCACCCAGTGTTCCCCGTCCAACACGAACTTGTATTCGACCCGCTGCCCGTGCTCGAGCTCGACCTCTGCGCGGAACTCGCCGTCGTCCCACTCGAGCGGGATGCCGCTGTCCCAGCCGTCGTCGGCGAAATCGCCCCGCAGCTCCACGGAGTCCACCCCCTCGTCGGGGTGGCTGAACACGACCGGGCAGGACGCCGGGACCTCGCAGACCTCGCCGCTCGGATCCGCGTCAGGCGCCGTGTCTCCGCCTCCGCCGGCATCGGGGGCGTCGCCGGAGCCGTGCTCCCCGGGACACCCGGCGACGATGACAGCGGACAGGACCAGCATGAGCGCGCGCATGCACCCGCGCGTTTCCAAAACCGTGCCACATGGCGTGGCCCGACCGGCAGGCAGGTTTCGGCCGCGCAAAAGGGGCGCAGAGTTGCCGAACGCGACGACCCCGGCAAATTTCGTTGCCAAACGCAACGCGAGCGGGCGCGCGGATGCCTGCGCACGGGGATCTATCCGCGGCACGGATCCTGCCAAGGGGCATGGCGATGCGAACGTGGATCGGGTGCAGCGCAGCGGTCGCGTGGGCGATCGCGTTTGTTCCGGCCGAAGGATGGGCCGAGGCGAGCGGCGCTGGCGCGCTCCCCACGCCTGCCGAAGCGGAAAACACCGACGGGGACGCCGCCGACGACGTTTCTGACGTTTCTGACGTTTCTGACGTTTCTGACGACGCTGCCGGCGACGTGGCCGACGACGCTGCCGACGACGCTGCCGGCGACGCTGCCGACGACGCTGCCGGCGACGCTGCCGACGACGCTGCCGGCGACGCTGCCGACGACGCTGCCGGCCACGCGAACGACGACGTTTCCGGGCACGCCCCCGACGGCGCTGCCGACGGCACTTCCGACGACGTTGCCGTGGACAATTCCGACGACGTTTCTGACGACGCTGCCGGCGACGCTTCCGACGACGCCGGCCACGCGAACGAAGAAGGCGGGGCGCCGGCGGACGGCCAGGCGCGCCCGGAAGGCGACGACGAGGAGGGCGGGTTTTCGTTCGGCTCCTACGGCCGGATCGGCATCGGTAGCGACCTGCGCGGCTCGACACCCGAACAGGCCAACGTGGTGGCGCACGGCTCCCGCATCGCCGAGCCGAACTACGTCGAGGCCGACCTTTACTACGACGTGGAGGCGGCGCCCGGGGTGGACGTGCGCACCGTCACCACGCTCGCGCTCGCCGACCAAATGTTCCACTACACGGGCGACTTCGACGCCACCCCGGCGCTTCGCAACCTGTTTGCCGAAGCCACGATGAACGACACCGGAGGCCTTTGGATCGGCTCGCGCATGTGGCGCGGCGACGACATCTACCTCCTCGACTACTGGCCCCTCGACGAGCTCAACATCCTCGGCGGCGGCGGCTGGTACCAGCACGGACGCGTGACCGTACAGGCCGGCGTCGGCGCCAATCGGCTGCTCGATCCGTTCCAGTACCAGGAACGCGAGGTAAACGACCCGGTGTTCGGCGCCCAGGAGATCGCCCAGCTCGACAGGCAGCGCCTCCTCGCGAGCAGCAAGCTCACCTACCGCGTGCTCGAGCCGGTCGCGCCGCTCGGCCTCGGCGTCGATGCGTCCCTGTATCTCGAAGCGCAGGCCCTGCCGTCGGGGACCAGGCTGCTCGACGACGACACCCCCGAAGAATTGCCGCGCGACTACGGCTACACGATCGGGGGCCAGCTGTCGAGCTGGGGCTTCGCAGACGGCGCGAGCCACCTCAACTTGTTCGCCCGTTACTCCGTCGGGCTGGCCGCCTTCGACGAGCTGGAGGCACCCGGCGCGCTCAACCCAGACCTTCGGACCTACCCAGACGCGAGCGAGGTGTTGCTCGGCGTGTCTGGAAACTACGAGCTGCCCAGGGCGCCGATTCTGCTGGGCGGATACGTGCGAAACGCGCGCTCGGCGAGCGTGGGCACCGGCGCCCACGCCGAGGGTTGGGAATACATCGCCAACGTCCGCCCTCACTTCGAAGTCGCCCCGCAGGTCCTCACGGGCCTCGACATGTCGTTTCAAGTGCGGTTTCCGCGCGGGCTCAACCCGGGCGAGCTCATCGCCCAGGATCCAGCCGTCGCACAGCTCGCGCCCATGGTGATCTACGCGCCGTCCGGGTCCGGCGGCTACGATCGCCCGCAATTTCGCCTGCTCTATCGCATGGCGTATTTGAACGAAGGCGCGCGCAACCTGTTCGCCGCCGCCGATCCGCGCCGCGAGCAAACGACCACCCATTTTCTCGGACTCCAGGCCGAGTGGTGGTTCAACTCGACATACCAATAACGAGGGGAAGCGCGATGTTTGCCCGAATTCCGGCCCTGCCGATTTGCCTCGCCGCCGGCGCCTTCGCCGCCCTCGCGGCGTGCAGCGGCGCGAGCTCCGTCGATCATCCGACCCGGCGAGCGCACCAGGACAACGCCGACATCGACTGGCGCGACCAGGTGATCTATCAGATCGTCGTCGACCGCTTCGAGGACGGCGATCCGGCGAACAACTACAACGTCGAGCCGTCGGTGCCCGGCCGCTATCAAGGCGGCGATTGGCAGGGCATCATCGATCGCTTGCCCTACCTCGAGGAACTCGGCGTCACCGCCCTCTGGATCAGCCCCGTCGTGCAGAACACCGAGGAAGACGGCGGCTTTTCCTCCTACCACGGCTACTGGATGCAGGATCCCTTGCGCCCCAACCCACACTTCGGAGACCTCGAGAAGCTCCGCGAGCTCGTGGATTCCGCGCACGAGCGCGACATGCTCGTCATCCTCGATGTGGTCACGAACCACATGGGCCAGATGTTTTACTACGACATAAACGGGAACGGCCGCCCCGACGAGTGGATTCAGGGCAGCGGCACGCCGCACACCTGCATCCAGATCTGCAACCATCCGGAATACGAAGGCCAGTGCTCGGAAGACGAGCTCACGTACTGCGAGAACGCGAGCGATCAGCTCCACCGGGTCCAGGAGTGGGATCCCGAATACGACCCGCGCGGCGTACAGGGCTTCACGAGTCTGGGCTTCAGCGGGCCGGCCGAGATTCGCTTCCCCCACTGGCCGGAGCTAAACCGCACGCCTCCCGAGAGACCGCCGGAGTGGTTCGGGTGGCCCGACGACAAGGCGTGGTTCGACGATCCCGAGTGGTACCACCGCAAGGGGCGGCCCTATGTGTGGTGGCACGAGAGCGACTACTCCTACGACTTCGTCCGCGAGCAGGAGACCACCGGCGACTTCCCCGGCGGCCTCAAGGCCCTGAACACCGACAACCCGGACGTCCAGGAGGCGCTGGTCCGATCGTTTCAGTACTGGATCGAGGCGGCCGACTTCGACGGGTTTCGCATCGACACGGTCAAACACATCGATCGCCCCGAGGTGTTCCCGAACGAGCGAGGATTCTGGGGCGTTTTCACCGATCGGATACGCGAGCACGCCGCCTCGCTCGGCAAGCAAAACTTCTTCATGTTCGGCGAGGCCTTCGACGGCGACGATGAGCTGATCGGCAGCTACACCTTCGGGGGCACCGACGCGGACGGCGATTTCGGGCGCCTCGACTCGGTGTTTTACTTTAGCCTCAAACACCGGGTCATCGACCCCATCTTCATGGACGGCGCCGCGACCCGTAAGGTCGAGTGCCTGTACAACTCGCGGATGGGGATCGAGCAGAGCGAGTGGTGTCTCGAGCGCGGGTTCCCCGAGGGCCCCACCCACGGCACCGAGCCGCACGCGAGCCCGTCACGGGGCGGCGTGGGCCTGTCGCCACAGCAGCTCCCGGTGACCTTCATCGACAACCACGATCTCGCTCGCTACCTGTTCGACGACTCGCGGGTCGCCTCGCTCAGAAACGCGCTGTTTTACCTGATGACGTTCGACGGCATACCTTGCATCTACTACGGGACCGAGCAGCTTTTCGACGGCGGCGTCGATCCGCAAAACCGCGAGCCGATGTTCGGAGGCAACCCGGAGCGCGGCTACGCCCCGTTCGACACCAGCCACGACGCGTTCCAATACACCCGCGATCTGATCGAGATGCGCAAGGAGCACGTGGCGCTTCGCCGGGGCGAGGTCGCCATCCGCTGGGTGACCGACAGGCCGCGAGGCGAGGTCGACTCGGGCATCATCGCGTTCGAGCGCGTCCACGACGACCAGACGGCCCTGGTCGTCATCAACGCCGCCGATGAGCAGGAGAGCACCACCTGCGCCCCGGACGAGGAGGGCGGCGCGTGCATGGAGACGTCGTTTTCCGCAGGGACCCAGCTCGTCGACGTGAGCCCCGGCTCGGAGGGCGAGGCATTCACGGTCAATGGCGACGGGGAACTCGCCGTCTCGGTCCCCCCGCGCGGCGGGCGGGTTCTCCTCGCGGACTGAGTGTGGGCCGAGGCACGAGGTGTTTCCCGCGGCAACGGCGCCGTTTCCAAACGCAACACGGGCGCCCGCGAAAACGTCGGTGGGTACGGCAATCCGCGACTTTGTACGATGGCAAAGCTTTTGCTGAAGGCGCCGCTTATGCGCACACGGATCTGGATGGCGAGCGCGGCGAGCGTTTTCGCCGTTTCCTGTAGCTCGGGCTCGAGCTCGGATTCCCCGGACGCCGGCCCGGGGCATGGAGGCGACGGCGGCGCGGGCAGCGGCCCAGACGCCGAGGTCGGCGAGACGACCTGCATCACGGCGGACGCCGATCCGTCGGGGACATACTCGCTCCTCGACGCCCTGGGCGAGGCCACCCTGGAGCTGGACGACCCCGATACGTGTCACCGCGAATATGCGCTCAAAACGACCCAGGACCTCCGCCATGACAAGCCCGACAACCCGAGGCGCGTAAAGGAGGCGGCGGGCTGGCCCACGGCGCGGACCGGCAACCACCTGTTCGATGCGCTCTACGCGCTCACCCTCGAGGAGGTCCGCGAGTCCTCGGTCGATGCCATCGAGGACTGGGGCTTCAACGACGGCGAGCCCGTGAGCTGCGGCGACGGCGGCTGCTTCGAGACCGGGAGGCTGTGGAACTACGTGTGGACCCGCGATACGGCCTACGCCGTGGACCTCGGGCTCGCCAACATGGATCTCACGCGCGCCGACAACTCGCTCGACTTCAAGATCTCCGAGCGGCGCGGCGGCGGTGATCTTCAAATCGTGCAAGACACGGGCACCGGCGGCAGTTATCCCGTCTCCACCGATCGCGTGTCGTGGGCGGTGGGCGCCTGGGAGCTTCACAATCAGCTGGATGGCGAGGCGCGCGAGGCGTTTCGGGACCGGGCGCTCGAGGCGATCGCAAACACCCTCGAGCACGATCGCGAGGTCGTCTACGATCCCGAGGACGGCCTGTACACCGGAGAGCAGTCGTTTCTCGACTGGCGCGAGCAGAGCTACGCCGAATGGACCGCGGAAAACACGGTCCACATCGGCATGAGCAAGGCGCTAAACACGAATCTCCTTCACCTGCGGGCGATGGAGGTCGCCGCCACGTTCGCGGACATGGAGGGCGACGAGGACGCCGAGGCCCGCTATGCGGGCTGGGCCGACGACCTTCGCGACGCGATCCGAGACGAGTTCTGGCTCGAAGACGAAGGGATGTACTCCACCTTCAAGACCACGACGCTGGGCCCCGCGCCCACGCGGCGCTTCGATCTTCTGGGCTCGGCGTTCGCCGTCATGTTCGGGGTCGCGACCGACGAGCAGGCGGCCTCCATCCTGTCGAACTATCCGCACTACGGCCCCGGGGCGCCGGTTCACTGGCCGCAGCAGCAACAGGTTCCGATTTATCACAACCGCGGAGAGTGGCCGTTCGTCACGGCGTACTGGCTGCGCGCCGCCAAAGTCGCCGACAACGACGCGGTCGCGGGCCGAATGGTGCGCGCGCTCGTGCGCGGCACCGCCCTGAACCTGTCGAACATGGAGCTTTTCGACGCCCGCTACGGCTCTCCGTGGCGAGAGGACGGCGACGCCTCCGGGCCGGTGACGAACTCCCAGCGGCAGCTTTGGTCGGTGGCGGCGTTTTTGTCGATGGTCCACCACACGATTTTCGGGCTGGAGGCCGAGCCTGAGGGGCTGCATATTCAACCTTACCTGACGCGCGATCTGCGAAACGACCTGTTCGCGGGCACAGACACCCTGGTCCTAAACGACTACCCCTACCGCGACGGCCGAATCTCGGTGGTCCTTCACCTGCCGCCCACGGGCGGCGACGGCGGCAGCTATGCGGTGGACGCGATC
>SLNH01000302.1 GCA_007133195.1 Nannocystineae bacterium
ACGGGGCGGCCACGAGCTTGGCCAGGCGCCGCGCGATCTCGGTCTTCCCCACCCCGGTGGGGCCGATCATCACGATGTTCTTCGGCGAAATTTCGTCCTTTAGGTCGCCCTCGACGTGTTGCCGGCGCCACCGGTTTCGAAGCGCCACGGCCACCGCCCGCTTGGCGCTGTTTTGTCCCACGATGTACCGGTCGAGCTCCGCCACGATGGCGCTCGGCGTGAGGTGCTCGGTGTCTCGCGGGTTCATTCGCCGATCTCCTCGATGGTGAGGTTCGCGTTCGTATAGATGCAGATGTCCGCCGCGATCCTCATCGCCGACTCGGCGACGGCGCGCGCGGACAGATCCGAGTGCTCGTAGAGCGCGCGGGCGGCGGCGATGGCGTAAGGACCACCCGAGCCGATGCCCACGATGCCGTCGTCGGGCTCGATCACGTCGCCGTTGCCCGACAGCAAGAACGTCTGCTCTTGATCCGCGACCACGAGCAGCGCCTCGAGCCGCCGAAGCACCCGATCGGTCCGCCAGTCCTTGGCCATTTCCACCGCCGAGCGCCGGAGGTTGCCGCCGTGCTCGCGGAGCTTGCCGTCGAGCCGCTCGAACAGGGCGATCCCGTCTGCCGCCGAGCCGGCGAACCCGCCGATGACGTTCCCCTCCGCCATGCGCCGCACCTTGCGGGCGCCGCCCTTGACGACAGTGTTTCCGAACGAGACTTGCCCATCCCCGGCGACGACGACGTGGCTTTTGCGACGCACCGCCAAAATGGTGGTCGAACGAGCCTTAGGGCGCTCAGGCATGGCAGCGTCCTACCACTTTCGGGGGCGGCGACGCCACCGCCACCCGCGAATCCCTGTCGCGCTGCGCGCAGGCTCGAGCGCCCGGCGAGCGGGGTGACAGGGCTCTGCCCGCGCCATCGAGCGCGAGGCGGGCGAACGTCGGCCACGCCGCCCGCGACGAGCGCGCGGACCTCGCTCCCCAGGCGACGCAGACCGGTCGCGCACGAGCGGCCGTGTCGCCGCGCCCGCTACGCTCACGCATAGGCAACCTCCCGAGCGACGCGCGACGGCCACAAGCCGACGCGCCCACCTGATCTCCTCCCTAGCAGCGCCCCATCACGGCGGCAAAGAGAAACGGGTTCAGTCGCCGTCGCCCCGGCGCCGCGCGTGGGGATGGGCCTCGTCGTAAACGGCCATCAGGCGCTCCATCGACACCTTCGTGTAGATCTGGGTGGAGCTCAGGCTGGCGTGACCGAGGAGCTCCTGAATCGCGCGCAGATCCACGCCGCCGTCGAGCAGGTGAGTCGCGAACGAATGGCGCAGGCCGTGCGGCGTGGCCGCCGGCGAGCCAGCCCGAACCGCATAGCGCCCGATGTGCCGCTGAATCGAGCGCGGCGTGAGCCGACCGCCGCGGTAGTTCAAAAACAGCGCGCTCGGATCCTGCTCGCCCGTTTTGGGATCCCTAAGCTCCGGGCGCACCGCCACGTACGCGGACAGCGCCTCGTCTGCCTTGCTGCCGAGCGGCACGATGCGATCCTTGCCGCCCTTACCACCGCGCACGGCGACCAAACCGCCGCGCCCGTCGCGCCGGTCGATGTCGTCGAGATCGAGGGCGCAACACTCGGACACGCGGAGGCCCGCGCCGTAGAGCACCTCGTGGATCGCGCGATCGCGGAGCTCGAGCGCCGTGGGCTCGCCTCCCGCCTCGCCGGGGACCTCCACGAGCCGAAACGCGTCGTCGATGTCCAGCGCGCGCGGCAAGGGCTGCCCCCGCTTGGGGCTCCGCACCGAGCGAGCCGGATTTCCAGCCATATGGCCGCGGAGGTTCAAGAACCGAAAGAACGCTCGCAGGCTCGAGAGCTTGCGCGCGATGGTCGGCGCCCTGGCGCCGCGATACAGCGCGGCGAGGTGCGCGCGGACGTCGAGCGTCGTCACATCGGCGGGGACCGGATCGGCGCCCTGGCTCTCGGAAAAAATCCGGCGGAATTCTTCGAGATCGCGGGCGTAGGCCTCCACGGTGCGGGCCGCCAGCGCGCGCTCCACGCGCAGGTGATCGCAAAACGCCCGAGCCGCGCACTCCCAGTTCACATCACGATTGTAGTCCGGTACGGCGCACGGGCCCAAGTTCGGCGCCGCGCGCGCCTCATCGCACGAGCCGCGCCGCGCGCAAAACCGTGGCGATCCCCGCGAGGGTGACGAGCGCGCCCGCGATGCTCCAGCCGGTAAGCCCCGCCCCGGCGCTCACCGCCGCGTAGCCGGCGCCCGTGAGGGCCATGGCGAATCCCGCGAACAGGGCGGCGCCGCGGCGGGGCGTCCGCGACGCACGGGCGAAGATGGCAGCGCCGGGCGACCTATCGGTTGGCTGCTGGGCGAGGGAGAGGGACGAGTCGCGGCGCGTATAGGCAGCGCCCCCCTCCCGCACGACCACGAGCCCCGCGCCGCAGGCCTGGCAGGTGACGAGGCGCACGTCGTCCGGCACATCGATCGCGCCCTCGCACGCTTCGCACCGGATCCTCAGGCGCTCCATGGCGCGCGCGCCCCGCCGTCAGAAATCCATCCCTCGATGTCGCGGGCGGCGCGCTCGGCGGCCAGGCGCCGGCGCTCGCGCTTTTTGTGCTTGCCCTCCACGCGCGGCATCAGGCCGAAGTTCACGTTGGTGGGCGAAAACGGCTCGCCCGCCCCGCGCGACCGCGTGACGTGGTGGTAAAGGCCGCCCAGGGCGGTGGTCTGAGGCGGCGGGGGCTGTGCGCCGCCCTCGAGCCTGGCCGCGGTGAACAGCGCCACGAGGAGACCCAGCGCGCACGACTCGATGTAGCCCTCCACGCCGGCGATGAGCCCGGCGAAGCGGACCTCGGGGCGGGTCACAAGCTCGAGCTCCTCGCCCAAAAGCCTCGGCGCGTCGATGTATGTGTTGCGGTGGATCGAGCCGTAGCGCAAAAATTCGGCCTCGGCGAGCGCCGGGATCATACGGAAGATGCGCCGCTGCTCGGGGTAGGCGAGGCGGGTTTGAAAGCCCACCAGGTTGTACGCGGACAGGTAGCGGTTTTCCGGCCGGAGCTGGACCACGGCGTAGGGCTGCTTTCCCGTGCGCGGATCGCGAAGCCCGACCGGTTTGAGCGGACCGTAGCGGAGCGCATCCTGCCCGCGATCGGCGATCACCTCGATGGGGAGACACCCCTCGAAGTAGCGCCCCTCCTCGAACGCGTGGGGCCGGACGCGCCGCCCTTCGCGGAGCGCGAGCACGAGGTCGGCGTATTCCTCCTCGCCGAGCGGGCAGTTGATGTAGTCGCCCTCCGCGCCGTCGCCCTCGCAGGCGGCGCCGCCCCCTGCCGTCTTCCCGTAGCGGGAGCCGAAAAACGAGCGGTCCGGATCCACGCTCTCCGCGCTCACGATGGGCGCGATCGCGTCGTAGAAGTACAGCTTGTCGCCACCGAAAAGCTCGCGCACGGACTCCGACAGGCCCCCGCCCGTGAGCGGCCCCGTCGCGACGATCACGGGTCCGTCGGGGAACGCGTCCACCGCGCGCCGCTCGAGCCGGATGTTTTCGTGCGCGGCGATGCGCGCGGTCACCTCGCGGCCGAACCCGAACCGCTCGACCGCGAGCGCCGCGCCGGCCGGCACCCGGTGGCGCTCCGCGCAGCCTATGACGAGCGAGCCCATGCGCCGGAGCTCCTGTTTGAGCAGGCCCGCGGGCGTCGCGGGATCGTCAGAGCGCAGCGAGTTCGTGCACACGAGCTCGCACAAAAGCGGCGTCCCGTGCGCCGGCGACGTCGCCGCGGGCTTCATCTCCACGAGCGCGACCCGGTGGCCGCGCTCGGCGAGCTGCCAGGCCGCCTCGCTCCCCGCGAGCCCGCCGCCGAGCACCGTCACGTCAACGTCGCGAAAGCGCGCCATGAGCGTCGCCCGGCTCCTCGCTCGGCTGAGCGGCGGCTCGCGGCGCTCAGGCCGCGTTTTCGCCGGTCTCCTTGTACTCGCACGACAGACAGCGAACCGTGACCCCGCGCTTGGTCTCTTTTTTGAGCAAGAACGCGGCGCCGCACTGCGGGCACGGCTGCGGGATCGGCCTGTCCCAGGCCACGAAGTCGCAACCGGTCTTGGCGTAGTTCGAGCAGCCGAAAAACACCTTTCCGCGCCGCGAGCGCTTCTCGGTGAGAAAGCCGCCGCACCCGTCCCGCGGGCAGTCGATGCCGAGCGAGATCGGCTTGGTGGTCTTACAGTCGGGGTAGCGCGAGCAGGCCAAAAACGCCCCGAACCGGCCCCGCTTGACCACCATCTCGGCGCCGCAGGTCTCGCAGGTCTCGTCCGTCGTGGGCTCGGGCACGATCTCGACCGTGCCGTCGGGCTTGCGCTCGATCTCCTTGGTGTTGCGGCAATCCGGGTATCCCGAGCACGCGAGGAACGATCCGTTTCGCCCCCACTTGATCACCATCTGGCTTTGACACTTTTCGCACTCGTGCTCGGTGGGGATCTCCTCGCGCTTGACGTCGCGCATCTCGTCCTTGGCCTTGTCGACCGTGGACTTGAACGGGTCGTAAAACCCGCCGAGGAGCTCCTTCCAGTCCCGTCCGCCTTCCTCCACCTTGTCGAGATCCGCCTCCATCTGCGCGGTGAAGTCGACGTCGAGGATGTCCGGAAACGAGACCACGAGGAGATCGTTCACGAGCGTCCCCAGCTCGGTGGGATGAAACCGCGCCTCCTTCTTCTCGACGTAGCCGCGGTCCGAGATCGTCGACAGAATGGCGGCGTAGGTGGACGGCCGGCCGATCCCCTTGTCCTCGAGCTCCTTGACCAGCGACGCCTCCGAAAACCGAGGCGGCGGCTGGGTGAAGTGCTGGTCGGAGCGGATCTGGTCGAGGCTGATCTCCTGGCCTTCGGCGAGCGCCGGCAGCGGTCTGTCGCCGCTCGTGTCCTTGTCTTTGGCCTCGTCGGTGTCCTGCTCCTGATACACCGACGTGAACCCGGGGAACTTGAGGATCTGCCCCGTGGCCCGGAGCGTGGCCCGGCCCCGCTCGATGTCCACGGTGGTCTGGTCGTAGACCGCCGGGGTCATCTGCGAGGCGACGAAGCGCTGCCAGATCAGCGTATACAGCGCCGTGAGCTCCTTACCCTCGGGGTGGCTCGCGAGCAGCTTGCCGATCCGCTCGGGCGTGTAATGCGTGGAGGTCGGGCGGATCGCCTCGTGCGCGTCCTGCGCCTTCTTCGAGGTCTTGTACGCGTTCGGCTTGTCCGGACGGTAATCGCCGCCGTACCGCTCCTCGATGAACGAGCGCGCGTCACTCAGCGCGTCGTTCGAGATCCGCGTGGAGTCGGTACGCATGTACGTGATGAGACCCGTGGGGCCTTCACCCTCGAGATCGAGCCCCTCGTACAGGCGCTGCGCGAGCGCCATCGTGCGCTTCGCGGTGAACCTCAGTTTGCGCGCCGCCTCCTGCTGGAGCTTCGAGGTGATGAACGGCGGCTGCGGGCGACGCTTTCGCTCCTTGCGCTCGACCTTCGCCACCACGGCCGGCCCGCCACGGAGCTCGTCCGCGATCGCCGTGGCCTCGACCTCGGTTTTCGGCGCTGCCTTCTCCCCGTCCCAGCGCGACGCCTTGGCCACGAACGGCGGCGGCTCGCCGGCGCTGCAGTCCGCCTCCACCGTCCAGTACTCCTCGGGCACGAACGCGGCGATCTCCCGCTCGCGCTCGACGACGAGCTTGACCGCCACCGACTGCACGCGCCCCGCCGACAGCCCGCGCCGCACCTTCTTCCACAAAATCGGGCTGATCTGGTAGCCGACCAGCCGATCGAGGATCCGTCGCGCCTGCTGGGCGTCCGCCTTGGACTGGTCGAGCTCCGCGGGCGCCTCGAGCGCCGACGACACGCTCCGCTTTGTGATCTCGTTGAAGAGCACCCGCTTGACGTTGGGATTGACGTCCTTGACCTCCTCGGCGATGTGCCAAGCGATGGCCTCGCCCTCCCGGTCCGGGTCTGGGGCCAAAAACACGGCCTCCACCCCCTTGGCCGCCTTCCGAATCTCGGAGATCACCTTTTTCTTGTCGCGGATCACCTCGAGCTCGGGCTCGAAGCCGTGGTCCACGTCCACGCCCATCCGCGACTTGGGCAGATCCTTGATGTGCCCGACCGAGGCCTTCACCGTATACCCCGGCCCGAGGTACTTCTCGATCGTGCGCGCCTTGGCCGGCGACTCGACGACCACGAGCGCCTTGCCCGCGCCCGCGCTTTGCTTCGCGCCCTTGCCCCCGCGCTTCTGAGCCCGCGGCGCGGTCTCCTCGGCCACCTCGGCCCCCGCGTCGCCGTCTGCTTTCGCCGACTTGGCCGACGGCGCGGTCGCCCGCCGCCCGGCGGCTCGCTGCGCCGTGGTCTTTTTCGCCGTGGTCTGGCTCTTGCCGCCGGTCGCGCTCTTGCCGCCAGTCGCGCTCTTGCCGCCAGTCGCGCCCTTGCCGCCAGTCGCGCGCTTGCCCCCGGCAGCGCTCTTGCCCCCGGTCTGCGCCTTCGCGCCGCGCCGCTCGCCGGCCTCGCCGTCGCCGGCGCTCGTCTCGCTGCGCCCTCCGCCCGTTTCGCTGCCTTTGGCCGCGCGAGTCTTGGCGCGCTCTTGCTGATCACCCGCGCGGGTGGATTCTGCTTCCGAGGCTGCCGCTTTCTTTTGCGCCACGTCCGCTCCCTTGATTCAGCTCTCGATAGAGGCGGCCTGTGACCGCACATACTGCCGGCCCGGCACGAGCAGGGCGAGCCCCGTTATCTCGAGCTCGACCAGGGCTCGCGTTACGGTCCGGACCGAAAGCCCGGTGCGGGCCGCGATCTCGGATTCGGAGCTCGCTTCGCGCTCGTCCAAGGCCGCGAGCACCTTTCCGTCCTCGCTGTCCGTCGCGGGGACCGCGACTTCGGGGCGCCGCCCCTGGCCCTCGATCGCAGACAGCACGTCCCGGGCCTCCTCCACGACCCAAGCGCCCTGCGCGATGAGCGCCTCCGTCCCCGGAGAGCCGGGCACGGCCATAAGCGTGCGCCCGTGCCGGCGCGCCGCCTTCGCGGTGTGCATGGCGCCCGAGCCGGCCCCGCAGTCCACGAGGACCACGGCGTCTGCCATCGCGGCCATCACGACGTTTCGATGCACGAAATGAAAGCCCTTGGGAGGAGTGCCGGGCGGGTAAGGCGAAATCAAAGCGCCCCCGGCGGCCTCCACGTCCTCGAAAAGACTTCTATTTCTGGAAGGATAGGGATTGTCCAGGCCGCACGCCAACACCGCCACCGTATCGCCCCGCGCGGCGAGCGCCCCCCGATGGGCCGCCGCGTCGATGCCGAGCGCTCCTCCAGAGATGATCTGCGCACCGCGCCCCGCGAGCTCCCCCGCAAGCTCGCGAGCGCGGTCCATTCCGTCCCGGCTCGCCGAGCGCGAGCCCACGACGGCGACGGCGAGGTCGGGATCTCGAAGCGTCCCGCGCACGTAGAGGCAATCGGGGCCCGATTCAGCGGCGGCGAGCCGGGCCGGGTAACTCGGCTCACCGCGAGCGACCTTCGCGTCAGCTTGGCTCACAAGGGTCAGCCGTTTAGCGACCGAGCCCATACGAGTCAAGAACTTCCCCGGCGCCAGTCGAGATTTCAGCAAATTAGGAGTGGATGGGCCGGCCGGGCCGCTACTGCTGATCGCCGCGCATCATGACGTGATCCCCCACACCAACCTCGACCGCCGCGCTGGTCACCCAGCCCAGTGAAGTATCTTCAGCAACGTCTACCACGCGGATCTCACCGACGATCCGGGACGGAAAGCGCTCGTCGTCCTGCCCCACGGCGTCTCTGCCCCCCATCCAGCCCAGATGCCCGTCCCCGCGCCGCACGACGTAAAACGGGTTCCCCACCTCGACCCCGGCGCGCGCCCCCTGATCGAGAATCACGAGGTGATTCGCCGCCACGAGCTCGATGAAATCCATGGTGTCTACGATGAGCCCGCGTACATCCGCGGTGGCCGGCCGGGGCTCCACCTGGTGAAACCGCCGCACGAGCGGCCCGACTCTTGCGCCGCGCTCGACGACGTCGACGGAGCTCGTAATCCGCGCCACGGCCCGCTCCCCGTCCCGGAGCGCGAGCACCTCGAGGTCGCCGAGCACCTTGACGTAGGCGCCCACCACGTCCCCGGTTCTGGGATGCTCCACCTCGCGCGTCTCCGCGTAGATGGCGTACTCCTCGCCCACCGCGAGGCCGGTGCCCCGCGCGTCGTCCAAATACAACGTATCTCCCGCCGTTAGCAGGTTCCGCTCCGTGGGGGCTCCGGCGACCTCGGCTGAAACCTCCAGATCGTGGGCGTCGATGAACGCGGTCTGGCGCAGCTTGAATGCGGTGGTAATCGGTGAGCTCGCCTCTCGGGCCTCCCCTTCGCCGCCCTCACCGCGCGAGCCAGCGCCGACGCCTAGCGCGTCGGTCTCGTCTGCGCCCTCCTCGTCGTCTCGGATTCGGACCTCGTCGCCGGGGTAGATCCAATGGGGATTCGTGATGTGGGGGTTTCGCGACCACAGCTCGGGCCACTCGAACGGATCGCCCAAGTAAAGCGCGGTGAGATCCCAAAGCGTATCGCCGCGGGCGACCTCGTGGTTTGCCGGCGGCTCGCCGCGCCGAGGGCGCTGGCCGGGCGGCGAGGTGACGTGGTCGTAGTAGTAAAACCCGTCGTCGCCGTCGGCGCCGTCGGCGGCGTCGGCGGCGCTGGCACCGTCGTCACCGCCCGTGCGCTGGCCCTGGCTTCCCGCCGGCGCCTCCGCGCCGCGGGGCTGCGCCTGGCCGGGCGGCGCATACGGATCGGGAGGCGTCCCCCGCGGGACGGGGTCGGTGTCCCCGGGATCGAGGTGTCGGGGCACGTCGGGCGGGTCGTCGTCCGCCTGGGCAGACCCGCCGTGAAATGCCGGCGCCGCCACCAGCGCGGTCACGGCGAAAATCCGGCCTGTTCGGCACAGGCCGGCGGAGGCGGAGCTTCCGAACATCATGGCGGCATGTTCATTCGCCCGGCGGTGCGTCCAGCGTCTCGAGCTTGCGCTCGGCGAGCTCGGCCGGGTTGGTGTCACCGTAGCGCTCGAGAACCCGCGTGAGCACGCGCCTGGCCGCGTCGTCATCGCCCATCTTCACGTGGCAGTAGCCGATCTTCAAAAGCGCGTCGGGCACTTTGTTGCCGCCCGGAAAGTCGGAGACGACGCGACGGAAATGGTCCAGGGCGGTCTCGAACTCGTCTTGGTCGTAATAGGTCTCGGCCAGCCAATACTGGGCGTTGTCGGCGAGCGGGTGCTGGGAAAACTCGTCGATGAAGTTTCGAAACCCGGCCGCGGCGAAGGCGTGATTGCCCGCGCGCAGGGCCTCGAGGTAGCGCCGGTACTCGTCTCGCGGCTCGCGCTTCGCCTGCTCGCTGTCGCGATCGAGCCGGCTGGATACCGAAGGCACCTCGCCCCCCATGTCGGGGAGCCGGTCGCGGACGACGGGAAGCGGCGCGTCGGCCCTCGGCCCCGGCGCCCGGGAGCTACTTTGCCCCGAGCTACTTTGCCCCGAACTACTTTGCCCCGAGCTACTTTGCCCCGAACGGCTTTGCTCCGAGCGGCGTTGCCGTGATTCGGCGCCGGACCCGCGCGCGCGCTCGCGCCGGGCGGATCCCGAACCGCCGCCGGTGCGCGAGGGAATGTTGCTGAGAACGATGATCTCCTCGTCGTCGTCCTCCTCCGCCGCGCGCGGCTCGGCGTCTGGCTCCGGCCCGGAGGCGCCGCCTGCGCCGGTGTCCAGCCGCTCGGCCCCGGACGCCGCGAACTCCTGCGGTCCGCCCGTCTCGGAGCGCTCGCCCGACGGCTCGCGGACCTCGATCGGTAGCTCTGGGACATCTGCGCCGCCCCCGACCCGCGCCGCCTGGGCGTGGTCGCGAAGGAGCGCGAGCTGATTTTCGAGATCGCGAATGGTCCGCCGCTGGGCGCGCTTTTCCGCGCGTAGCGCCGACACTCGCTCCTCGAGCCGCTCGTTTTCCGTCTGCAGCTGCGCGCTGGGCCCGGCACAGCCGACGAGCAAGGCCACTGCAAGCGAGCAGGCTGACAGGGAGCGAACCACGGCTTGCAATCCTATCGCTCCCGCCCTGCGCGGGCAAAAAAAACTCTGCGATCGTGTGCGCTCTTGTCGGCGCCGCACCGCCGTCGAGCTCACTCCCTCGACACAGGCTGCGCCTAGGGCGCCGCCTCGGCCGCGGCGATACACTCGGCGAGGATCGTGCCGGCGCCGCGACCGAGCAGCTCGTCGGCCAGATCCGCGCCGAGGGCTTCCGCATCGGCCGGGTCGCCGCGCCGGGCGGCCCGGAGCAGCTCGCTGCCGTCGGGCCGGCCGACGGCGCCGTCGATGGCGATCGACTCACCCTCGAACCGCGCGTAGGCGGCCATGGGCGTTTGGCAGCCGCCCTCGAGCCGGGACAAGAACGCGCGCTCGGCGGCGATTCGCCGGGCATCGGCCGCGTGGTCTAGCGTCTCGCGCACGAGCGCGGCGAGCGCCTCGTCGGCGCGGCGCACCTGAATCCCGAGCGCGCCCTGGCCGACCGCCGGGATGCAGGCGTCGGGAGCCAGAATCTCGGCGATGCGATCGCCGTAGCCGAGGCGCGAGAGCCCCGCCGCCGACAGCGCGATCGCGTCGAAGTCACCGGCGTCGAGCTTGCCGAGGCGGGTCGGCACGTTGCCCCGCAGCGTCGACACGCGCAGATCGGGGCGCGCGCTCTTGAGCATACACATGCGGCGCAGGCTCGCGGTGCCGAGGTGAGCGCCCTCGGGCAAGTCCGCGAGCGCGAGGTTTTTTCGCGACACGAGCGCGTCGCGCGGATCGGCGCGCTCGGTGACGGCGGCGATCACGAGCGAGGGCTCGAGCTCGCGATCGGCGGGGATGTCTTTCATGCTGTGCACGGCGATGTCGCCCCGACCGTCCAGGAGCGCCTGCTCGATCGCCTTGATGAAGAGCCCCTTGCCGCCGAGCTTGGCGAGGGGAACGTCGCGGATCTGATCGCCGCGGGTTTCGATCGGCACGAGCTCGACCGGACGATGGTCGCCGGCGGCGAGCGCGCGCTCGATGGCATCCTTGACGTGGTTGGCTTGCCACAGCGCGAGTTGGCTGCCGCGCGTGGCGATACGTATGGGTGTGGTCATGCGGAGCCTCGTCGTCTGCCCCCGGCGTGAGTCGCGACCTCGGGGAGGGGGGGCTCGGTCTCCCGCTCGGCGTCATCCGCGGCGGGGGCGTTCGCCTCGCGGCTCTCCGGGGGAGCCGGCGCCCGGTGCGCGACCTCGCTCGGAACGGGCGCCGGCGCTCGCGGCTCAGCCGAAGTTTCGGCCTGATCGCGGGCCGTCGGTTTTTTCTCCGGCGCGTGCGCCCGCCGCGGCGGCTCGATGCCCGGATCGCCCAGAGGATAGAGGCGATGCAGGGCCGCGACGAGCTCCTCGGGGCTTGGCTCGCCCCCGGCCTTGAGGGCCGCCATCGGATCGTGCAGGAGCTTGTTGGCGATGAGCTCGCCCAGGCGGCGCACGATCCGCTCCTGCTCGCCGGGCTCGTGCCGCTGACGCAAACTCTTGACCGCCTTATCCACCTCGGCCTCGGCCACGCCGGCGAAGTGCTCGCGAAGCGCGCGAATCGTCGGCACGACGGGCTGGATCTTGACCCAGCGGTAAAACTGCTCGACCTCGTCGGCGACGATGGCCGCCGCCGCGTCGGCCTCCCGCCAGCGCTCCTCGATGTTTTGATCCGCGACCCGGCGCAGATCGTCCACATCGAACAGGTACACGCCATCGAGGCTGCCCGCCTTGGCCTCCACGTCGCGGGGAACGGCGATATCCACGATCACGAGCGACCGGCGGCGGCGCGTCTTCATCGCTCGCTTGACAAGGGGCACGGTGAGCACCGGCTGCGGCGACGCCGTGGACGTCACCACCACGTCGTGCCTGGCGAGGAGCGACTCGAGCTCGTCCCACGGCTCGACCTCGCCTTCGATATCGCGGGCGAGCTCGCGCGCCCGCTCCCTCGATCGATTGGTGACCGACACGGCGGCGGCCCCGTGCGAGCGGAGGTGACGGGCGGCCAGCGCCGACATTTTGCCGGCCCCGATGAGGAGCACGCGCCTGCCCGTGAGCTCGCCGAACACGAGCTGCGCGAGCTCCACCGCGACCGACGACACGTTGGCGGCCCCCCGCGCGATGCCGGTCTCCGATCGCACGCGCTTGGCGGTCCCGAACGCCCGCTCCATGCACCGGCCGAGGACCGGTCCCGCGGTGTGCGCGTGCACGGCCGCGCCGTAGGCCTCCTTGAGCTGTCCCGTGATCTGCGACTCTCCCACCACCATCGAGTCGAGCGCCGCCGCCACGTGAAAGATGTGCGTCGCTGCCTCGCCGTCGGTGATCTCGTACAGACACTCGGCCAGATCTTCAGACGACACGTCCCGCGATCGAGCCAAGAACCCGCGGGCCTCGGCCGTGGCCGACGCCACCGCGCTGGCCGGGGCCGTGCGCGGCGTCGTCGCGTAGATCTCCACCCGATTGCACGTGGAGATGAGGAGCGCCTCCTCGATGTTCGGCTGCGCGGTGAGCTCGCGAAGCACGCCGGGGATCTCCCCGGCGGAAAACGCGAGCTTCTCGCGCACGGCGACGGGCGCCGTCTTCCACGAAAGCCCTATGACGAAGAGGGTGCTCCCCATCAGCTCAGGCTCCCAGCGCGCGCCTCACGAGATAGATCAAAAACACCACGAGTGCGACCGAAAATCCCACGATGGTGAGCTGCGCCGACCGCCGGCCCCGCCACCCCCGCGCGCGCACCACGAGCAGCGACGCGAACGTGGCCCAGGCCACGAGCGCCAGCGGGTATTCGATGCGCAGAAACGACGCCTGCCGCTCGGCCATCCATGCCACGCCGAGGACGATGGACGCCGTAAAGATGGGAAAACCGACGAACACCAGCCGGTGGACGAGCGCGTCGAGGCGTTCGAGCGCGACGCCGCGCCTGAAGAGCACGCGGTCGAAGCGCTTGCGCTTTAGGTTCCGCTCCTCGAGCAGATACATCCCCGCCACCAGGGTGGCCAGGGCGAACAGCGCGACCCCGAGCGCCGCGAGCGCGATGTGGATGCGGCCGAGCAGCGTGAGGCCGACGAGGGCGTCTCCCGAGGGGGACAGCCGCGCCGCCGCGAGCACGGCCATCGCCGCGGGCGCCACGAACGCCCCCAGCAGGGTGAGCCGGCCCCGGACGGCGAAACACAAATACCCGCCCACGATGACCCACGACAAAAACCCGAGCGCCTCGCGCACCGAGTAGCCGGGGTGGACGCCTTCGAAGGCGCGGAAGCTGATGTCCCCGGCGTGGGCGAGGAAGGCGAGCCCCATCGCCACGGGCCCGGCGATGTGGACCCAGCGGGGCGGCGACGCGGAAAACGCGCCGACGCCGAGAAGGGCCGCCGCGCCGTAGAGCACGAGGGCCACGTAAAACGCCGCCGAGGGCGCCGTGGTGTGAACGGCGGCGACGACCGGCAGAGCGCCCGCTGCGAAGATGTCGACACGTCCATCCACGGTCAGCTGTCCCGCGTCTCGAGCGGGAGCGGCTCGCCCAAAAACCCACCTTGCACATCGTAGGCGGTGTCGCCGACGATGACCGACTCCATGTAGCGGTCCGCGCCAAGGTCCGCAAGCGCCTGTTCGTCGAGCACGGTGCCGATCAGCGCGTTCGGATCCGCCTCGTCGCCCGCCACGCGCAGAAAGCGGACCGCGGGTCGGATCTCGAACGCTCTGCCGTCGGCAGTGAGCGTCATCGTGTTGCCGCTAACATCGACGCGCTCCTCCGCCGTCCATGCGTCGAGGCGCTTCTGCGAAATGAAGAGCCGCGCCATGTTCGCCTCCGGGACGCCAATGATAGGCCGGCCCGGCGGGGCGGCGCAATCTCCCGCCGGCCAGGTGGTGGGTGCCCGCTCGGCGCGCTTGACGCGCCCACCTGGCGCGTTACCGGACGGTTAGAGCGCCGGGCCACCGGTGGTGTGGGGACCGCCTTGCTCTGTGGAGGGGGCTCATTTACAACTCGGGTCTTCACACCTTCGGCCGAACCCCCGGTGCGGCCTCATCTCGAGAGGAGAAGCCATGGCTGGCGACGTTGTCGAGCTTACTGACCAAAATTTCAAGACGGAAGTCCTCGAGTCCGACGTGCCCACCCTCGTCGATTTTTGGGCGGTCTGGTGTGGCCCCTGTAAGCAGGTCGCACCCCTCGTGGAAGAGCTCGCGGGGGACTATCAGGGTAAGCTGAAGTGCGGCAAGTTGAACGTGGATCACCACCAGCAGATCGCCCAGCAGTACGGGATTCGCTCGATCCCGACGCTCTTGATCTTCAAGGACGGGCAGGTGGTGAGCCAGGTCATCGGCGCCGTGCCCCGGAGCAAGCTCGAGGGGGAAGTGCAAAAGCACGTCGCTTAGACCACCTCCGCTCGCCCGCCCGGACGAGGAGACGCCGGCGAGCCGCGGGCGAGCGGTTCCCGGCGCCGGGCGAGCCGCCCTCACCTCCGCACACGCCGGCTGCGTAGCCCACGTCGCGGGCTCGCCGCCGAGCTCGCACTGGTTTCGGACCAGGGGACGACGGCGACACATCGGCTGCGGGACAGCTGTCGCGCCACACCTCAGTAGTCGTGGCGACGCATGGCCACCGACGAGACGAGGCCGAGCCCGATGACCGTGGCCAGGAGCGACGAACCGCCGTAGGAGATGAGCGGGATCGGCACACCGACGACCGGCGCGAGCCCGAGCACCATGGCGATGTTGATGACGAGCTGCCAAAACAGCATCGCCGCGACGCCGACGCAGATCATGCTGCCGAACTCGTCTCGCGCCCGCAGCGCCAGATACAGGATGTAAAGAATCAGCGCGGCGAAGGCGGCGAGGAGAAACGCGGAGCCGACGAACCCCCACTCCTCGGCCCACACCGAGAACGGAAAGTCGGTCCAGTGCTCCGGCAGGAAGCTGAACTGATTTTGCGTGGCGTTCAAGTAGCCCTTGCCGGTCATCTGGCCGGAGCCGACGGCGAAGATCGACTGCTGGGTGTGCCACCCGGCGCCCGTCGGGTCGGCGCTCGGATCGAGGAAGGTGAGCCAACGCTGCTTTTGGTACGGCTGCAGGTAGTCCCACAGCACCGGGAGCATCGTGAGGCCGAGCCCGCCCGCCGCGAACAGCGGCCACACCCGAGGGATCGCGACCACCCCGATCGACGTGGCGATGAGCCCCACGACGATCGCGCTGCCGAGATCCGGTTGCGCCGCGACGAGACCGATCGGTACGAGCGCGAGGGATGCCAACAGGACCGACGCCCCCGGGGACACCTCGCCGCTGCGGTAGCCGTGAACGACGTGAGCCAATACCGCGAGCACGCCGAGTTTGGCGAGCTCCGACGGCTGAAGCCGCATGCCGCCGATGTCGAGCCACCGGGTCGCACCTCCGGATGCGTGACCGACGACGGCCACCGCCAAAATCAAGCCCACCACCGCGAGCAGCCCGAGCCACACGAATCGCTGGAGCTTGCGGTAATCGACCGCGGTAAGGCCGAGGAAGATCAAGCTCCCCACGGCGATTCGCACCGCGTGGCTGTCGAACTTGCCGCTGTGGGCGGTGGCGTGGGTCGCGCTGTAAAGGTTTGCGAGCCCCAGCCCAGCGACGAGCGCGATCAAAAAGAACAGCGGCCAGTCGAACCGGCGGGCGAATCGGTGCCACCGGCTGACCCCCATCGGCATCCAAAGGCCGTCGCCGAGCTTCAAAGCTCCCCCCCTTCGCGCCTAGCTCCCTCGTCCCCGTCCCGGACCGCCGCGCGCGCCGTCTCGCCACCATGGCCTTCGCCTTCTGCCTCCCCGCCGCCCTGTTCGTCGACGTGAGCCGAAATGTCGGCTCGGTCGGCGAAGTACGCCTCGAGGATGTCCCGCGCGACCGGCGCGGCCGCCTGGCTTCCCCCGCCGCCGTGGGGGATCAGCACGGAAAACGCGATCTCCGGCTCGTCCGCCGGCGCCCAGCCCACGAACCAGGAGTGGTTGCGGTCCGGATGCCACTCGTACTCGCCCTCCGGCTGCCCGCGCCCGCTACTCACCTGCGCCGTGCCGGTCTTGCCCGCGATCTCGACGATCTCGCTCCGGGCGCCCCGGTACCCCGTACCGCCGGGCTCCGCGACCGCCATCGCGAGGCCTTCTCGCACCACCTCGAGCGAGCGGTCCGAGACATCGAGCTCCGACCTGAGCCGGGGCTCGAACTCGACGATCGTTTCGCCGGAGGACGACTCGAGCCGGCCCACGACCTGGGGCACGTAGAGCTTTCCGCCGTTGGCGATCGCCCCGTAGGCCATCGCCATTTGGATCACGGTGACGGCGACGTCGCCCTGACCGATGGACACGTTCAGAGCGTGCCCCGGCGCGACGAAACCGGCGCGCTCCCGGTAGTAGGCCGGCGTGGGCACGCGACCCTTGACGTCGGCGTTGATGCCGAGCCCCGTGGGCGCCCCGAACCCGAACGAAAGCGCGACATCGGACAGCCGCCCGAGCCCGTTTCGCTCGCCGAGCTGATAGAAGTACACGTTGCACGATCGCTTGAGGGCCTCACGCATGTCGAGGCCGCCGTGGTTCCCCATGCAGTGAAAGCGGTGGCTCCCGAGGCTGTGATAGCCGCCGCAGCTGATGGCCTCCTCGGGACTCGCGTCTTCGTCGCGCTCGAGCTCGGCCAGCGCCGTGAACGCCTTGAAGGTCGAGGCGGGCGGGTAGTGCGAGGCCAGCGTCTTATCCACGAACGGCCTGCGCGGATCGGCCAAAAGTCGCCGTTCGTCCGCGCGCGACAGGTGGCCCGTCATCACGTTCGGATCGAAGCTCGGCTGGGACACGAGCGCGAGGATCCGCCCGCTGTCGATCTCCGTCACGGCGATCGACGCGGCCGCCTCCTGGGCGGCCGCCTCCTCTGCCGCGGCTTGCAGCTCGTAATCGAGGGTGAGCACCACGTTGCGCCCGGGCAACGGCGGCTCGATTTTAGGCCCTTCGATGAGTGTTTGCTCGATCGCCTCGTCCTCGACGCGCCGCCCGCTCGCATCGACCACCACCTGCTCCATGCCGCTCTGGCCGCGGAGGTAGCTCTCCCACTGTTTTTCCAGCCCGTGCCGGCCCATCATGTCGCCCAAGACGTAGTCCCGCCCCTCCTTGTCCTCGAGCTCCGCGCCGGTGAGCTGGTTCATGTAGCCGAGCAGGTGCGCGGCCATGGTGCCTTTGGGATACGTGCGATAGGGCTCGTCTCGCACCTGCACGCCGGGAAACTCGAGCCGCGACTGCGCCACGAGGGACGCGCGGTCGCGCCCCTGGTCCTCGAGCAACAGGACCGAGCCCCGCTCGCCGCGGTCCCACGCCGTGCGCAGGCGGGCGGAGGCGCGGGCTCGCTCGTCCGCCGACAGCTCGAGGAGATCCGCGAGCCGGTTTTTCTGCCGGCCGTCCACGATGTGGGGCTTGACGTAGATGTTGAACGCGGGCCTGTTTTCCGCGAGCGCCACGCCCTCCCGGTCGAGGATCTTCCCGCGCACCGGGGGGATCCGCCGCTCCTCGACCACGTTGCTGAGCGCCCGCTGGTGATACTCCTCGCCGCGTACCACCTGGAGCTGCCAGAGGCGGGCGACGAGGAGCGCCAGCGCCGCCACGATGAAGAGCACGACCCAGCGCACCCGCCTCCGCAGGTGGGGGGCGACCGTCTGCGTGCCCGGTGCGCTGCGAATCAGCATCGCCGCTCCATCACAGCGCGATCCCTTCGAGCGCGAAGTCCCGCTCGCGCTCGGTGCGGGCGAACCATGCGTCCACCGTTTGGCACAGGCGAAACACCATGGGTCCGGCGATGCCCGTCAGGATCGCCGAGCCCAAAATCAAGCCCACCTCGCCGGTCGCGCCGGCCGGAATGGCTCCGAAGTACCCGCGAATCGCGAGCGTCGCGAGCCCGGCGCCAAGGCCGGCGAAAAACGAGAGCAAAACCGCCACGAACAGGCCGCGCACGAGCAAGCGGCGGTGCAGCAAGTGGGCGAGCACGCACGCCGTCCCGGCGACGGTGGCCTGCGCGCCTGGCGGCGTGCCCATCGCGAGATCACACACGTAGCCGATCGCGATCGCGCCCGCGACTGACGGGGCGAGTCTGGCGCGCGCCGTCAGCCCGAGGTAGACGGCCACGAGCACGACCAGATCGGGGAATGCACGCCCGATCCCGAAATGCGCCCACAGCGCGCCCAACAGGACGACGAGCGCGCCGATCACCACCACGTGGGCGACGATGCGCATCAAAACGGCTCCAAGCCGCGAGCGCGGACCGGGGCGCGGTCGCCGGCGTCGGGATCGGGGGACGGAGGCGCCGCCTGAAGAACGAGGACCCGGGAGATCCGGGAAAAGTCCACAGCCGGCTCGACCTCCACATCCTGGTAGAGCCCGTACTCGGCGTCGCGCACGGCCTTGACCTCGCCCACGGTAATCCCGCGGGGAAGCGCATCGCCGAGCCCGCTCGTGACGACCTCGTCGCCGGGCTCGACCACGTCGTCTTTTTCCAGATACTCGATCTCGGCGCCGTAGCGGCTGTCGAGACCGAGTCCGGTGAGCACGCCGCGGCTGCCCGTCCGCGGAATCAGCACATCGATCGAGGACCGCGCGTCGGTCGTGAGCATCACGTCGGCAGAGCGCCCGCTCACGCCGGTGACGCGCCCCACGAGCCCATCGGGCGTGATCACCGGCATACCTGGCGCCACGCTGTCCTCCCCGCGGTCGATCTGGATCCGCTCGACCCGGAAGTGGGGATTGAGGCTCCCGCCGATCACCCGAGCGCCGACGGTTTCGGCGTCAAGCTCGCGGCGCAGCACGAGGAGCTCCTCCAGCGCCTGGGCATCGAGCGCGCGGCGCTGTGCCCCGGACAGCTCCATCCGCAGGCGATCGTTTTCCGCGCGCAGCTCTTCATTGTCCGACTCCGTCCGGACGAGCCAGACGTATCCCGTCCACAGATCACCGACGGTGTCGATGCTCCAGGTGACGGCGGCCTGCACGGGCGTCGCGAGGAACAAGACCGCCCGGTCGATGACATGGTGGCGCGTCGGCTCCTTCATGTTGGCGTGAAGGAGCGCGGCCGGGAGCAAAAGCAGCAGCCCGGCCAAGGTATAGTCGAGTATGCGGCGCTTCGACGGGGTCAAGTCCCTCCCCCGTCATGCGGGCGTGCCATCCGGTGCGAGCGTCATTGTAGTGCGATTTCCTTGAGGAGCTTCAGCTCGTCCAACGATCGCCCCGTGCCGAGCACGACGGCGAGCTGCGGGTTTTCGCACACCATGACCGGAAGGCCCGTCTCCTCGCGGAGAAGGACGTCGAGATTGCGAAGCAGCGCGCCGCCGCCAGACAAAACGAGGCCCTTGTCGACGATATCGGCCGACAGCTCGGCCGGCGTCCGCTCGAGGACGCTGCGGCACGCATCCACGATCGCGTTGACCGGCTCCTGCAGGGCCTCGCGGATCTCGTCCGAGTTGACCATGAGGGTCTTGGGAACGCCGCCGACCAGATCGCGCCCCTTGACCTCGACCGTGAGCGGCTCGTCGATCGGATAGGCGGAGCCGATCTCCTTTTTGATGACCTCGGCGGTTCGCTCGCCGATGAGGAGATTGTACTTTCGCTTGATGTACTGGACGATCGCCTCGTCCATCTTGTCGCCCGCCGTGCGGATCGACTTGGACAAGACGATGCCGGCGAGCGAGATCACCGCCACCTCGGAGGTGCCGCCGCCGATATCCACGATCATGTTGCCCGACGGCTCGGTGATCGGCAGGCCGCCGCCGATGGCCGCGGCCATCGGCTCCTCGATGAGGTAGACCTCGCGCGCGCTGGCGGCGAGCGCGCTGTCGCGGACGGCGCGCTTTTCCACCTCCGTGATACCGGACGGTACGCAGACGATGACCCGCGGCCTCACCAACGTACGGCGCTGGTGCGCCTTCTGAATGAAGTACCGAAGCATCGCCTCGGTCACCTCGAAGTCGGCGATCACGCCGTCTTTCATCGGCCGAATGGCGACGATGTTGCCCGGCGTGCGCCCGAGCATCTCTTTGCCCTCGCGCCCTACCGCGAGAACCTTTTTGACGTTGGTGGCCCCGCGCTGGACCGCGACCACCGATGGCTCGTTCGCGACGATGCCTCGCCCACGTACGAAGGTGAGCGTCGTGGCCGTACCCAGATCAATGGCCAGGTCGTTGGAAAATAGCCCGTAGACCCAATCGAAAAGCATGCCCTCTCCGCATTACCCGCAGCTGGAGATCGGGCTGGCGCCCCTCACAGGCAGCGAGCACCTGATCAGCTCGCAGTCATCTCCGGATTTTGCCAGCAGGAGCTGGCGAGTATCCTTCGTATCACGCTGATTACCCGTATTCAACGACTCACCGAAGTGTGATACTGAACACAAACATTTCTGAACTCCCGTCTGCACCCGACGGTGTTCCTCTAGCACAGGGCTCCGACATCCGGGCGCCTCCGGTTCACTATAGATGAGTCGAGGCGCCGTGAACCGACAACGCGCCGCGGCGCGCGCGGACAGCCGCCGGGCGGGGTCGCGCACAGCTTCGCCCAGACGCACACCGCCGAACGCAGACCGCGCCTGACGGGCACCGCCTGACGGCACCGCCGGACGGGCACCGCCGCTCCCTGCCCTGCGTACCCCGGCGCCCGGCGGCAACCATTTGAGGGGTGGGCGCGACGCGAGCTTTCGCTCGTGGGGCTCGTTCCGCCATCTCCCGGACCCGGGGCCCTTGCTGCGAGCGCCGGCCGCCGCTAGGATTCCGCGACTTTTCGGCAGGTCCGCCACGAGGCAAGGTCCCGATGCTCGAGCAGCTAAGACGCAACTCGCGATCCCTGATTGTCTGGGTCCTCTTCGGAATCATCATCTTCATCTTCGTCGTGAGCTTCGGTCCGCAAGCGGATGAGATCCGCTGCGGGGGCTCGGCGAGCTACGCTGTGCGCGTCGACGGCAGCGAAGTGCAGCCGAGCTCCTGGCGGTTCGGAATGAACGGCCTCGGCGAGGGCGGGGATGCGCAGCAGCGCAGGCAGCGCGTCATCGACCTTTTGGTCGGGCGCGAGATCCTGGCGCTCGCCGCGGAAGACGCCGGCCTGCGGGTCTCGGACGACATCGTCAATCACGCCATCGCCGATGGGGAGTTTTACTTCCTGGGCAGTAGGCTGGAAGGCCAGCGCCGCTACTTCGAAGACGACATCTTCAACTACGACAGCTTCCGGCGCTTCGCGCAGGGGCTCGGCCAGTCGTCGGCGGCATCGCTCATCGAAGAGCAGCGCCGCGAGCACCTCGCGAACAAGATGCGGAGCCTCGTGACGGACTCCGTGACGGTGTCGCGCGCGGAGCTAAGGGATCGCTTCGTGCGGCAGAACACCACGGTCACGGCCGAGCACGTGACCTTCGACGTCTCCGACTACGAAGCAGCGCTCGCGCTCACCGACGAGGATTTGGATGCCTACCTCGAGCACTTCGGCGACGACGTGCGGCAGCGGTTCGAAGACGACCGCCACCGCTACCAAGGCGTGAGCGAGCAGGTCGAGGTCCGCTACATCCAGATCCGAGGCGACGACGACGAGGCCGCTCGAGCTGCCGCCGAAGCGCGGGACCGCATCGTCTCCGGGGAGTCGTTCGCCGACGTGGCCCGCGAGATGAGCGACGACCCGCGCACGGCCCGCCGGGGCGGCTACATGGGCTGGCGCCCGGCCGGCTCGCTCGGGCTCGGGCGGGCGGTGAGTGACGCCACCGAGCACTTGGACGTCGGCGAGATCTCGGAGGTGCTCGAGGGTGATGACGGCTACTACGTGGTCACGTTCGAGGAAAAGCGGGAAGGCGACCTCGAGTTCGACGATGTGAAATACGAGATCGCGCGCGATCTCGCCGGGCCCTTCTTCGCGCGCGCCGCGGCGCAGCGCGACGCACAAGCCGCGCTGGCGCGCATCGAGCAGGGGGATAGCTTCGAGGACGTGTTTCCCGAGGGCCAAGGCGGCGGCGGCGACCCGGAGCACAGCATGGCCCCGGCGCCACAGCTCCCCGACGTCCCCGCGCAGGCGGGGGGCACCGGAGACACCGCGGGTGAACAGGACGACGGCGAGGCGCAAGCCGCCGAGGGCACGGAAGCCGGCGACGGCGACGAGCCGGACGACAGCGGCGAGCAGGCGGAGCCGCCCGCCGACGAGGGAGCCGAATTTCCGGCCGAGCTGATTCCCCAGCCGGTAGATCTGGCCCCGCCGGCGCGCCAGACGCTCGGCCCCACCCCCAGGTCGGGCGACGAGCTGGAGGGCATCGGCGACGCCCCGGAGCTTTCGCGCGCGCTGTTCGACGAGCTCGGCGAAGGGGAATTCGCCGAGCAGGTCTTCGAGGTAGGCGACGGCTTCGTGCTCGCGCGGCTCGAGTCCCGCAGCCAGGCCGACATGGACGAGTTCGAGGACCAGATCGATCAGCTGAGGATGTGGACCGAGCTCGAAAAGGGCACCGAGCTCTTGTTCGACTGGGTCCAGGGGCGGTGCCGCGAGCTCGCGGCGGAGGGGCGCATCGAGGCCAACCCCGAGTACTTCCTCGCCGAGACGGGCGAAGGCGCGCAAGATGTCCGCTACGCGCCGTGCCAAACGCTGACGTTCGAGGACACGTTTCGGCAGCTGCAGTCACGGATGATGCCCCAGTAGCGCCACCGGCCAGCGTCCCCCGCCGCCTCTGTCGCGGTCGCCGCCACGCGGCCGCGACGCAGCGCGTGCCTTTTAGGGACACCCCCTAGCCGAGTTCGCGAAGCCGAGTTACCCTGGTGCTTCATCGATGGCCTCTCGGAGCTCGGATATCGCCTCCGCGCATGAGGACGAGCCGGGGCTCGGGTTTTCGCTTCACACGGACGAAGGTAGCGCTCGGCTCGCGCTCGCCGACCGCACCTACTTCGGGTGGCTCAAGATCGATCGGCTCGAGCTCGCGCTGCCGCGCATGACGGCGGCGGAGGTGACGAGCGCCCGCCCGGAGAGCTTTCAGCGCAAGCGCACCCGCGCCACCGAGCTCGACGTACGCGTCGGCCAGTCAGATCTCGATCGGCTGGTCGCAGGCACCGGCAGTGAGCTCGCGAGCCTCGGCGCAGACGAGCTCGGCCTGCGTCTTTACGAGGGGTTCGTCTCGCTGGTAGCGCGACTCCGCGAGGGCCGGCACACCGCGGAGATCACCGCGGCGCTCCACATCTGCGCGCGCGGGGACAGCGCGCGGGTCCTCGTGGGCGACGCGCGGGGGTTTGGATTCTTGCCCACCCCCGCCCCCGTGTTGGCGCATCGGCTGGTCCTGTGCCTGCTCGGCGGGGCGGCCGGCGACCCGGGCCCCGCCCGGGCGCGCGAGCTCGGACTTTGCGATATCGAAATCGGGCCCCTCACCGGCTTGTTCTGGCGGCTGTTTCCGCCCGCGGGCTGGCGGCTCCCGGCGACCCGAAGCCTCGCCGCGGAGCACGTGGAGTGCCGCCGCGGCGAGCTCGCGCTGCGGTATCGCGAGACCGGGGATCCGGCGCCGGCGCCAGCGACCAGCGAGCAGGCAGACCGGCTCGCGCAGACCCTCGAGACGTTCCGCGACGCGGACGAGCGGCTTTTGTCGGGCGACCTGGACGGCGCGCTTCGCGCCTATCGCGGGGAGCTGGCCGCCCGCGGCCCTGAGGAGCTGTTCGTCGTTGAGCGGATCCTCGCGATCGCCGCGGCGCAGCCGGACTATTTCAGCGACGCCGCGGAGCTCGCTCGCCAGGCGCTCGGCCGGTGGCCCGAGCTCCCCGCCGCCCACGCGGCGCTGGCCACCATCGCCGCGGCGCAGGGGGATAGCGCGAGCGCCGCGAGCCGGTATCGGCGTCTGGCCGATGCGCTCGCAGACGCCGGCGACGACGAGGGCGAAAGCCGAGCCTGCCTGGCGGCGGCCCGGCTCCTTCGCGGGCCTTCGCCGGAGGCGTCCACGCCGCTTTACGAGCGCGTGATCGAGCGCCGCCCGGATCACCCGGAGGCGGCCGAGGCGCTGGCCGAGCGCTACAGCGATGAGGCGCGGCACGCAGACCTGGCGCGCCTCATTCGCGCCCGAATCGCAGCCACCACAGACCCCCAACTCAAGGCGCGCGACCACCTTCGACTCGCGCAGCTTCTCGCCGAGCGGCTGGGCGATCCCGCCGCCGCGCGGGCGGAGCTCGATCGCGCCTGCGAGCTCGATCGCAGCCAGCCGGGCACGCGGGAGACCCTCGCCGAGATCGAGCTTTCGCTGGGCTTTCCGAAGGCGGCGCTGGAGGCGCTCGAAGAGGCGGGTTCGCTGTACGAGAGCCGGGGTGACGACCGCGCCCGCGCGCGCGTGCTTTGGCGAGCAGCCGGCATCTTGGAGGACCAGGGCGAGGCGGAGCGGGCCGGCGGGATGTACGAGCGCGCGGCGGAGCTTACGCCGGACGACGAGGCGGCCCGTGACGGAGCCGCGCGCGCCGCAGGCGCCGCCGGGCGCCACGCCGACGCCGCCGCGCTGTGGGAGGAGCTCGCCGCCCGCGAGGGCCAGCCGCCGATGAGTCAGGCCAGGTATCTGGCCCTAGCGGGGCGCGAAGCGCGCCGCGCGGGCGACACCGAGCGGGGAAAACAGCTGCTTTGGCGCGCCGCCGCCGGCGGCTTTCCAGACGCCGCGGCCGACGCCCGATCGGAGCTCGCCGCGATCGCCCAAAGCGAGGATCGCTTGCACGAGGCCGCCGAGCTTTTGGAGCGCGCGGTCGCCGACTACCTGGCGGCGGCCGATCGCGACGACGAGTCGGCGGACAAGTCGAGCGCGCGCCGACCTGGAGCCCGAGACACGCGCGCGCCGGAGGCGCTGCGCGAGCTGTCGGCACGATCCGCGCTCGCCCTGGGCGCCGTCGCGGCCGAGCTCGGCGACGACGACGCTGCGAAACAGCACTACCTTCACGCCCACCGATTCGCCGGCTCGCAGCACACGAGCGCGTCCGCCGCGGCCGCCCTGCGCGAAGCCGCGCGCGCCGCGGGCGACGCCGACGAGGAGCGAGCCTGGCTCGGCGCGCTCATCGACGCGGCGAGCTCGGAGACCGAGCGCGCCCCGCTGCTTCTCGAGCGGGCCACGCTCGACCTCGCGCGCGGCGATCACGACCGCGCCGAGGCCGACGCGGCCCGCGCCGAACAGGCGGGAGACGACGGGCCGCGAAACCGAGCGCTGTCTTTGCGCGCGGAAATCAGCCGGGCGCGCGGCGACCTCGCGGCGTTCGCCGAGCTCCTCGAGCGGCGCGAAGGCACCGCGCGCTCCCCGGCCGAGTACGCCGACGCCGCCGCCGACAGCGCCGAGGCTCTGCTCGAGGCAGGACACGACGAGCGCGCCCTGGCGGCCGCCCGGCGAGCCCGCGAGGCGGCGTCCGAGCTGGATCCCGAAGAGGTCCGCGAGCGCGCTGCGAGGCGCGCGGCCAGCGCCCTGGGCGAAGCGGCGTGGCGCTGCCGCGCTTGGGACGACACGTGCCGCGCCTACGCCGAGCTCGTATACGACGCCGCCGGCCCCGCGGGGTCGCTCCGCGCGCTCGCCGCCTACAGGCTGGGAATCGCCTGCGAAGCCCGCGGAGAGCTAGACCGGGCCGCCGCGGCCCTGGAGACCGCGAGCGCCGAGGACGCCGCACCGGCAGACGTGCGCGGGGCGGCGCGGCGCGCGCTCGCGTCGGTCTACGAAAAGCGGGGGGAGCCACTTTCGGCCGCGACGGCCCTCGAAGCATTCGGACGGAGCGAGGGTCCCGGTGACGACGCCCGCGCCGACGCGCTCTACCGAGCGGGCGAGCTCCGCCTCGAGCACGACGGCGCCGCGGCGGCCGAGGCGTGCTTCGAGGAGGCCCTCGCGCAGGTGCCCGACCATCTGCGCGCGCTCGACGCGCTCGAGCGCCGGCACCGGGAGGCCGGGGACACCGAGCGGCTCGCCGTGGTGCTCGGCCGCAAGATCGCCGCGACCGCCAGTCACCCGCTGCGCCAGCGTACCCTTTTGTGCCGGCTCGCCGCGGTCCAAGAGGAGCTCGGCCGGCCCGACGTCGCGCTCGAGAGCTACGAGCGCGCCCTGGAGGCCGACGCGGACTACCGGCCGGCGCTTCGCGCGGTGGCCGAAGCATCCCGCGCGCGCGGCAGTCTCGATCGCTCGATGCGAGCCTACGACCGGCTCGCCAGGGTGCTCCGGGGTGATTCCGAGCTGCCCGGGCCCGACGACGAGCTCGCGGAGGAGCGGCTTTGCGCGGCGCTGGCGCTCGTCGAGATCGCCTACGAGGCGCCAGGCGTCTCGGGTATTCACGAGCGGGCCATGGCGCGGGTTAGCGAGAACCTGCGCGCCTGCCCGGGAGACGAGCGGCTTTTGTCCGCGCTCACCGCGCTCCGCGCCCGCGGCACCGGGGGAGAGACGCCACCCCTGGCCGGGGCGCAGACCTCTGGGGCCGGGCAATGGGGAAGCGAGGCCGACGCATTGGAGGCGCCCGCCGAGGCGCTTTGGGCTCACCCCCCGCCGGTGGCGACGCCGGTGGCCACGATCGATGATGACCTCCCGGATGGCGAACACGAGGCGTCGGCCGACGCAGGCGCCGACATGCCGGCCGAAGACCCAGCGGGCAGTGAGCCGGCGGCGGCCCACACCGCCGGCGCCCGTGCCGAGATCGATGACCGTGGGCCGGACGCTGTCGATGAGCCGGCGCGGGAGACCCACCCGGTCGGCGAAGACGACCCGGCGGACAGCGCGGAGGCGCTGAGAGAGCGCGCACAGGCCGCCCGGGGGCGAGGCGAGGTCGCCGAGTCCGCGCGGCTTTTGAGGCGGGCGGCCCAGCTCGCACCCGGGGATCCCGAGCTTTTGCGGGAGGGCGCCGATGCGGCGAGCGCGCTCGGCGACCCAGAGGAGCACGTGCGATGGCTCGAAGCGCTGGCCGCGGCAACCGACGAGCCGGCGTCCGCGCGCGGGGAGCTTTATCTGGAAATCGCCGACCTGTGCTACGACCGGCTCGGCGACGGCGCCGAAGCGCGGCGAGCGATGTGGCGGGCTGCCGACGCGTTTGGCTCCGGGTCGCGCCGGGACGCGACGCTGCGGCTGCTCGCCACGGAGGCCGCGAGCCAGGATCTCACCCACGAGACCATCGACGCCCTCGAGGCCCTGGGACCACGAGGGCAAAAGCCGAGCGAACGGATCAACCTCGCGCGCTGCTATCGGCGGGTCGGGCGCGAGCAGCGCGCGATCGAAGTCCTCGAGGAGGAGCGGCGCGGCGGCGATCTGTCCGAAGAAGGCGCGACGCTGTTGTTTTCACTCTACCGCGAGCGCAAGCACAAGCAGGCGCTCGCGGCGTCCCTGGAGCGCGGCGCCGAGGGCGCGCCCGACACGATCGCCTCGACCCGCCTGCGCGAAGCGCTTCAGATTTACGAGGAATCCGCGGGCGACGACGCCGCGGCCGAGCGGGTGAAGGCGCGCCTCGAGGCGATCGAGGCGCCGGGCCCGGGCGCCCAGGCGCCGCGGACGACGTCCCCTGACCAGCTCGAAGCGGCGGCCGACGCCGCGGCGCTCACCGGCGAGACCGATGTGGCCGCCGATTTGTGGTGCCGTGCGATCTTCGGACGCGCGCGCGGACCCGACGGCCAAAGACAGGTCGCCGCGCTCCTCGAGCGGCTGCGCGGCACGTGGTTTGGGAGCCAATATCCTGGCACCCTCGCCGGGGCGCTCGAGCGGGCGGCCACCGAGGACACCGATCGCGCCGTGGCGGCCGACCTGTACGAGGAGGCCGCGGCGCTCCGGCGGGGCTCGGGAGATGTTCGCGGCTCGGCCGATGCCCTGGGCAAGGCCCTGGCGCGGCGCCCCGAGGACGCCAGGCTGTGCCGCGAGCTGGCTTTTCAGCTCGCCGCGCTCGGCGAGCACTCGCAGATCGCCGCGGCGTGCGAGCTCCACCTCACGATGGCCGAGGGCGAGCGACGCGGCTTCCCGCTGGCCGTGCTCGCGGTGCTCTCGCGCGACGTTTTCGGCGACCCCGAGTACGCACACGCCTACGAGCGCGAGGCGCGGCAGGTGGCCGCGGACTTCGACGAGCTCTCGAAAAACGCCGAGGCACTCCTCGGCCGCGCAGCCGCCCCGGAGCCCGAGCCGGAACCGGAACCGGAACCGGAACCGGAACCGGAACCGGAACCGCACACCCAACCGGCATCCGGCTCACCGGCTGAGCTGGATATCGAGCCGTTTGGCCCGGGTCCGGACAGCGCCGACCCGGCCAGCGCGGAGCACACCGGCGCCGACGCGGCGCGCGCGGAAGCGCTCGAGGCCGAAGGACACTTCGACGCCGCCATCGCCGCGTGGGAGTCGGTCGCGCGCGAGCGCCCCGAGGACTCGCGCCCGCTCCGCGCCCTCGAGTGGCTGTACGCCGAGGTCGGAGACCCCCAGGGTTTGGCCGAAATTTTGGCCCGGCTCGCCGCCCGCGAGAACGACGCAGAGGAACGGGCCGATCTGTGGTATCGCCGGGGCAAGCTGTGTCGCGACGTCCTCGGCGAGGAAGCCGAAGCTTACCGCTCGCTCATGGAGGCGCACCGCGCCCACCCCGGCGACGCGCGCGTCGCCTACGCCCTCCGCTCCTTGGCCATGGTGCGCGGGGACTGGCAGCTCGCCAGCGACCTCATCGGCCGCGAGATCGCGGGGACCACGAGCCCGCACGAAGCCGGCGCGCTCCACTTCGAGCGCGGGCTCATCCGCGAAGAGAAGCTCCGCGATCCCGACGGCGCGATCGACAGTTACGAACAAGCCGTGGCGCTCGATCCCGACATTCCCGCCGTGCGCAAACCGCTGGCCCGGCTCTACGAGCTCGCCGGCCGACGCGAGGAGGCCGCGGGCGCGTTCGAGGCCGCCGCCGACGTGGCAAAAACGCCCGACGAGCAGAGCGATCTCCTCCGCCGAGCGCAGGGGATCTACTCCGCGCTCGCTGCGGGCGCGGATACCGACACGGACCGGCGCGTCGCGCGGGAGGGGCTAGCCCGCAGCGCGACGCTCGCCGGTGCGCTCGGCACGGCTCTCGGCGCCGCGGCAGAGCTCCTCGAGCTATTGCCCGGCGTCGACGTGAGCGCCGTCCCCGCCGTCCGCCTGCAGATCGCAGAGCTTTACCACCGGGTCGGTGACACCCGCCGGGCGCTCGACGAGCTGGAGATCGTCCGCGCCGAGGAGCCCAAGTCCACCGCAGCGCTGTCGCGCCTCGTGCAGCTTTACACCGAGGTGGACGACGCCGCGGGCGCCGCCCGCTCCCTTCACGCCTTGATCAACATCACCCACAGCCCCGGCCAGCGCGCCGAGCTTCTATTCGAGCTCGGCGAGCTTTACCTAACGCGCCTCGGCGACGACGAGCGCGCCTTCGACGCCCACCTCAAGAGCGCCGATCTCGATCCCCAAAATCCGCTCACCCTGCGCCGCTTGATCGAGCACTATAGCTGGGAAGGGGCGTTCGAAAACGTCGTCGACGCGGCCGGCGA
>SLNH01000215.1 GCA_007133195.1 Nannocystineae bacterium
CTCGCCCCACACCGCGGCCGGTGGAATGTCCCGGGCCACGAGGGCCACGAGGACGTGAAACAAAAGGTCGGCGGTCTCGTGGACCACCCGGTCGGGATCACCGCCGGGAAGTTCTTCGGCGAGCTCGAGCTGCTCCTCGGCGATCTTGTCGACGATCGCGGGGACGCCTTTTTCGAGGAGCGCCGCCGTGTAGCTCGCCGAGGTCTCCTTGGCCTGCTTCCGCGCGCGAAGGAGCGCATACACCCGCTCGACGATCGCGGCGGGGACGCCGCCCGGTCCGCCGTCGTCACCGGCGCCGGCGGGCGCCGCGTCCTCGGGCGCGCGGGTCGGCTGGGCCTCCTCGATCGGGTCACCCTCGAGCAGGCGAAAAAAGCACGACCGCGAGCCGGTGTGACAGGCCGGGCCGCTCGGCTCGGCCTGCACGAGGATCGCGTCGCGATCGCAGTCGGTGCGCACCTCCCACACCTTCAGCGTGTTGCCGGAGCTTTCGCCCTTTTGCCAAAGCGCCTTGCGAGAGCGCGAATAAAAGTGGACGAGGCCCGTGGCTCTCGTGCGCGCCAGCGCTTCTTCGTTCATCCACGCCACCATGAGCATCTCACCCGTTGTCGCGTGCTGTACGAGGGCGGGGGCGAGTCCGCGATCATCCCAGGCGATGGCGCCGGTGTAGTGCGCAACCTGCATAGCTCGCACGTTATCTTGGATCCTGCGTGCTCGCCACCGGTTTAGGTAGGCCTCACGAGCACACCCTGATCGGCGAGTGCGGCCTTGGCTTCGCCGATCGTGAAGTCCCCGTCGTGAAAGATCGAAGCCGCGAGCACCGCATCGGCGCGGCCTGCGATCAAGCCTTCGGCGAGGTGGCCGAGGTCACCTACGCCTCCGGATGCGATCACGGGGACGTCTACGGCCTCGGCGATCGCGCGGGTGAGCTCGATGTCGTAGCCCTGGCGCGTCCCATCGCGATCCATGCTGGTGAGCAGAATCTCGCCGGCGCCGCGAGAGGCGAGCTCGGTCGCCCACGCCACGGCGTCGCGTCCCTCGGGGGTGCGCCCGCCGTGGCTGAACACCTCCCACCCGCGCTCCGACCGCTTGGCATCGACCGCGGTGACGACGGCTTGGGAGCCGAACCGGGCCGCGACCTCGTCCACGAGCTCCGGACGGCGCAGCGCGGCCGTGTTGATGGCCACCTTATCGGCCCCCGCTTCGAGAAGCGCGCGCGCATCGTCGGGGCTGCGCACGCCGCCGCCCACCGTGAGCGGTACGAACACGCGCTCCGCGGTGCGCGACACGATGTCCACCAGCGTCGCTCGCCCCTCTGGCGACGCGGAGATGTCCAGGTAACAGATCTCGTCGGCGCCCTGCTCGTCGTAGGCCTCGGCGTGCTCCACGGGATCCCCCGCGTCGCGGAGGTTTAAAAATTGGATTCCCTTGACCACGCGGGCGTCTTTGACGTCGAGGCAGGGAATGATGCGCTTTTTCAGCACGCCGCCTCCTCGGCCGCCGCCCGGGCGTCGGCGAGCGAGAACCTCTCGTCGTAAAGCGCCCGGCCGATCACCGCGTAAGGCACGCCGGCCGCGGCCAGGTCGCGAACGTGATCGAGGTTTCCGATGCCGCCGGAAGCGATCACCGGCAGGCGGTCGCCGAGCGTGCGCGCCAGGGCCGCGGTGACCGCGGTGTTCGGTCCGCGACCGGTGCCGTCGAGCGTGACGTCGGTATACAGGATCGCGGCGGCCCCCCAGTCCGCAGCGCGCCCAGCCAGATCCTCAGCCCGCACGGACGAGGTCTCCGTCCACCCCTCGACCGCGACCCAGCCCTCCGCGGCGTCGACGGCGACCACGATGCGACCGGGGTGAGCGCGGCACGCCTCCTCGACGAAGCCCGGATCCTTGACCGCCGCCGTGCCCAGCACGGCGTAACCGGCGCCCGTGGAAAACGCCGCGTCGAGGGCGTCTCGGTCGCGCAGCCCGCCGCCCACCTGAACCGGCACCGGAGACGCGGCGATCACGCGCTCGACCACGCCTCGCTCCCGGCGGCCGGAAAACGCGCCATCGAGATCGACGAGGTGAATGCAGGCGGCGCCGGCGTCGGCAAGCGTGCGGGCGAGCGTCCACGGCTCGCGGCTGTAGATGGTGGCCTCGTCGGGGCGCCCCTTGCGAAGCCTGACCGCGGCGCCGTCCATGATGTCGATCGCTGGGATGATTTTCAAGCCGCCTCCACGAATCGCCGCAGCAGCGCGAGGCCAGTTTTCGAACTCTTTTCCGGGTGGAATTGGCAGGCGAACACGTTTTCCTTGCGCACGGCCGCGGCGAACGTGACGCCGTAGTCCGCGTAAAGCGCCACCGTCTCGGGCTCGTCGGGGACCACGTAGTACGAGTGAACGAAGTAAAGGTGAGCTCGCTCGGCGAGGTCCGCGACGAGCGGATCCCGCGCGTGGGCGGGGGCGCGCTCGACTTCGTTCCACCCCATGTGCGGAACCTTTAGCCCGTTTTTTCCGGGTTCGAACCGGACGCAGCGACCCTTGAGGATGCCGAGGCCCTCGGCGGGGCCGTGCTCGTCGCTCGAGTCGTAGAGGACCTGAAGCCCGAGACAAATGCCGAGGTACGGGCGGCCGGCGGCGATCACCTCGCGGACGGCGTCGGCGAGCCCGCGGGCGCGGAGGGCGTCTGCGCAGTCGCGAAACGCGCCCTGCCCGGGCACCACGACCCGCGGGGCCCGGCGCACCACATCCGGGTCGTCCGTGATGTGCGGCTCGCCGCCCACGCGCGCCAGCGCCTTTTGCACCGAGCGCAGATTGCCCGTACCGCTGTCGACGATCGCGATCACGAGCCGCGCTACGCCGTGAGCGTGCCCTTGGTCGAGGGCACGCGGCCGAGGAGTCGATCGTCTATCCGGGTGGCCGCGTCTGTCGCGCGCGCGCACGCCTTGAAGATCGCCTCGATGATGTGATGGGCGTTTTCCCCGTAGTGGAGAAGGATGTGCAGGTTGCACTCCGCCCGGCTCGAAAACGCCGCGAAAAACTCGCGGGCGAGCTCGCAGTCGAAGCCCCCCACCCAGCGGCCCTTGAGGCCGTCCACGCCCCACGAAAACGCGGGGCGCCCGCAAAAGTCCACGGCGCAGGTGACGAGCGTTTCGTCCATCGGGATCGTGGCCCATCCGTAACGGACGAGCCCGTCGCCTGGGCCGATCGCCTCTCGAAACGCCGCGCCGAGGACGAGACCCACGTCCTCCACGGTGTGATGGGCGTCGATCTCCACGTCCCCGCTGGCGGAGACGGCGAGGTCGTAGACCCCGTGCCGAGCGAAGGCGTCGAGCATGTGGTTGAGAAACGGGACCGGCGTGCTCGCCTCCCGCTCGCCCGAGCCGTCGAGGTAAAGCCTCAGGTCGATCTGGGTTTCGCGCGTGTTGCGCTCGATGTGGCTTCGGCGTGACGTCACGGCGGCCCAGCTTACTTGGAAATCAGCTCCCGGTCACGGGCTCGCGGCGGGCAGGAAGCCCTGTGCCCCCGCGGCGCGCCACAGCGGCGGAGACTGAACAGGCATGCCCGGCATCCCGGTAGAACCACCGGGGAGGTCGCCGTGAGGGTCAGGACGCTGGGAGTGGCCGGAGCGCTCGCGATGCTCGCGTGCGGAGGCGGGGCAGGCGGGGGCGACGCCGACGCCGGCGGCGGCGATCGGGTGTCGATCATGACCTGGAACACCGCTCACGGAGAGCTCAGCTCGATGGAGGCGGTCGCCGAGGTCATCCGGCGGGTCGATCCGGAGGTCGTCCTGCTTCAGGAGACGCACGCCGAGCAGGCGGAGGCGCTGGGGGATCGGCTCGGCATGGCGGCGCCGGGCGGGTCGGTGAGCAAATCGGCCCTGTTTGCCGCAAACGACGCCCGGCTCACCACGTCCGTGGAGCTTACGTCCGGACGCTGGTCGCGCTCCATCGACCTATACAGCTACCGCGGCGTCACCATCGCCAACACGCACTTGTCCACGACCGACGATCCCCGCCGGATCCAGGCCGGCGAGGTGCTCGAGGTCTTGGGCGGCGCCGATCCCGCGATCCTCGCGGGCGATCTCAACGCCGGACCGGACAGCGAGACGCTGCGGACGTTCGAGGACGCCGGCTGGCACAACTTGAGCGGCGACGCGCCGACCTTCCCGTCACGCGGCGTCACGCTCGATTATATCTTGGCGACCCGCGACTGGGCGCCGGTCTCCGTGCGAGTCGTGCACAGCGACGCGAGCGATCACTACCCGGTGGTCGTCGACCTCGCGGCGAGCGACTTGCCCGAGTGATTCGCGTCGAAGCCGCGCGCGCCCCGCGGCGCGCGGGGAAAGCGCCGCGGGTGACAGAGGCGCGCGACCGCGCGGCGCGACGGCGACACGCGCGAGCGTGACGGAGCTTACCGCCCTGCAGAGGTGCGTTCGCTGCGCGCGCTGGCGCCAGGCACGATCTTGCGCCGGCCGCGATCACCGGCGCTATACTGAGCCCTCATTGGCTTTGACTAACCATACGAGGAGGCTTGGATGATCACGGGCAATCACCGGCTCACGCCGCGCGCGCTGTTGTTCGCGGTTGCGGTTTTGCTCCTGCTCGCTCCCGCGTGCGGGGACGGCGTGGGTAACGAAGGCGACCTCGTCGGAGGACCTTGCCGGGATAGCCAGGATTGCGCGGACATCTGCCTTACGGGGAGCGATTTCCCGGAGGGGACGTGCAGCATTCCGTGCCGATTCGACGAGGACTGCCCCGGCGGCACGGCGTGTATCGACGAGGACGGCGGCGTTTGCCTCCTGCTTTGCCACTTCGATACGGATTGCCGTCACGGCTACGAGTGCGACGACGAGTCGCGCAAGGGCCACCCCGGCAACGCCGCCGTGTGCATCGAGGACTGAGCGACTCTGGGCGATCGGTCACCGGCGGAGCGCGCCGGGCGCCGTCACGGCGGGGGCCCGATCCGAATCGCGCCGGGCCCGTCCACTTCGATCTGCGGCGTGCCGCGGTGATCCCGAATCTCCCCGCTCACGCAGATCTGTTCGCCGTCGTAGAGCACCTCGGGCGCCGCCGAAAACGCGCCTCGGGCCCGCCCCCAGATCACGGCCGTAAACACCTGCTCGGGGTGGCTCGCGCCGAAATTCAAAAACGTGGGCTGTCCGCCGAGGTTCGGCATGTACCGGGCCTCGAAAACGGCGCCACATACCACCGCTTCGCGGCCTTCGTACCTGGCGGCCTCCTCCGGGGCGAGGGTCGGCGCGCTGCCGCCGGGCTGGCCCATGTGGCGGCGGGACATGAAGGCGAGCGCCACAAGCAGGCCGAGCGCGGGGAGGAGCCACCGAATGCGTCCGAGCTTGGATAAGGACATGGTCGCCGCCTACGCGAAGATCCCCACCTCCAGGCCGGCGGCGACCGTCATGCCGAGCTCCTCGCAGGCCGCTTCGAACTCGTCTCGCCACGCCCCTTGGCAGATAAGGGGCTCTTGCACCTGCCGCCAGTTCAGGCCGCCCGCGATCGACTGAACGGCCCGGCGCGTCCCGGTGCCATCCCTGCCGGCGCGGATGTAGAGCGCATAGGGCAGGCGCTCGGTGCGCTCGAGGCACGGATAGTAGCAGCGATCGAAGAAGTCCTTGAGCGCGCCGCTCATGTAGCCGAGGTTCTCGGTCGTCCCGAGGATCACCGCATCGGCCGAAAACACGTCGTCGGGAGTCGCCTCGAGCGGAGGGACCCAGCGCGCCTCGACCCCCTGAATCGAGTCGTCGCGAGCGCCGCGAAGCACGGCATCGCGTAGTTTTGCCGTGTTTTCCGAGGGCGCGTGGGCGATCACGACGATCTGCTTGTGGCCCATACCAAAACGCTAGCACGCCGTTTCGGGGCGGGCGGGTGCTCGAAGGCGGCGCCCTCTGGCGCGGCTGAAAACCTCGTTGAACGCCTGTCGCGGGCCGATATCCGCAGGCGGCTCGGCGCGCCCGGGGCGCACCGATTAGCGTTCCGGCTCGAGCCGGCGCGCCATCGCCGCCCAATCGACGAGCCGAAACCAGCCGAGGGCAAACGCTGCGGCTGCCGCGAGCCCGGCGAAGCCAGCGCTCGCGATGACGCCCGTGCGCCTTTGGCTCAGCGTTTCGGCCTCCTCGGCGCGGGTGCGCTCGAGCTCGCGCCATGACGAGAGGTCATCCACTTGCGCCGCGGCGGCGGCGACGCGCTCCCGGCTGTCGTCGTAGCTTCGCTCGCGAACGGAGCCGACGAGATGGGCGGCGAGCAGCGCGGCGATCGCGGAAAGCGCCACCCCGGCCGCAAACCGCGCACGGGCATGGCCAGCCGCGGCGCAAAGAAAGCCGCGCACGCCACCTGGGCGCCGCAAACTCGCGGAGGTGCCCGAAATGCGGTCGGAACTCGCTGCCGGCCCCGAAGCCGGATGCCCGGCCGGTGAGTCAGGCGCGGCGAGCGGAGCGCCGCTCTTCAAAGACCCGGTGGAAGGGATGCCGCCGGGGCCATTCGCGCTGTGCGGCACCGCCGGGCTCGCCACCTCGAGGGTGGGCGGCGGGAGCTGTTCGTCGGGAGGCGCGAATGGGTCGCCGTGCCCCATGTTGCGGGGCTCGCCGGGCTCCGACTGACCGGGGCGCCCAACGTGGGAAAGGCTGCTTGTCTCGGAACGCGGCGAGCCCGCCACCTCGAGGGCGGGCGGCGGTAGCTGTTCGTCGGGAGGCGAAAACGGGTCTAACCGCTCCCCGCCGGCGGCCGGAGAGGATCCCGCGGCCGTCGCGAGCCCCTCCCCGGAGGCGTCGTCGTCGCTGCCGTCGATGGACGACAGCGACACGCGCCCCGCCTCGGCGGCGTCGGCGAGCTCGCCGAGGTCGATGCCAGCTTCTCCTCGGCCGCCGTCCGGGGCGGCCGGGGGCACGGGATGACGGGCAGCTCCGTCGCGCGGCGGGCTCGGCGGCGGGTTTGGCGGCAGCGCGGGTTTGCTCGGCCGCGCTGCGGGCCCTTCGTCAGAAGCTGCGGGCGCGGCGGGCACGATGGCACACGCCGCGCCCAAGGCCTCGAGGTGCGCCGCCAGTTTGTTGGCGGCGGCTTCGCTCGCTCCCGATTTCACTCGAATCCGGCGCCCGGCGCCGATCCGCGACGACAGCCGCGAGTCGGGGCCGAGCTTGAACGCCGCGGCCACCGCGCTTGCGACCTCTCGCTCTCGTCCCGGCTCGCGGGCGCCCTCGATGAAGACATCGTAGCGCAGGGCTGTTCCTCACGAAATGTCGAGCACGATCACCGATGAGCCGTCCGGGCGCTCGTCCTCACCGCGCTCGTCGCGGCTGTCTGGTGGACCCTTTGGTGGAGGCTCCGGGGGAGTTGCCGGAAGCTCCAGCGGCTCGGGATGAAATCCTTCAGAGGCCATGGGCCGCCGCGTGATGCGCTGACGCATAGCCCGAGCGTAACAAATCGGCGCGCGGCACACAGGGCCGTTTTTGGGGCCAGGGGAACAGGCTCCGCGTGAACGGCCACCAGTCGGTCGGCCAGGCCGCATCGACGGTCCCGCCGGTCCACGGGTCGGGGCCGGGGTCGAGGTCGGTCGGGCCCGGGGCCAGCGGCGCGTGGCCGGGCGAGCGCCTGGTCCAGATCGTCGCTTCCGCTTGCCGCCACCGAGCCGCGCGCTTACGCTTATATATGCGTTCAGTTCCGAGGCGGCGAAGGACTCGGCCCGCGCATTCCGGCCGCGAGGGCCGGGTGCGCATCTCGCATCGCGGGACGGCGGCCCGCCGGCGTACCGGGACTCGCGACGGGGAGGCCGCGGCGCCTCGCCGCAGTGCGAGTAATGCCGCCCGCGAGCTCGGCCGCCTACTGGAGAGGCAGCCGAGTCCGCGCCCGGTGGGGCGGCGCCGGCGGCGCGCCGGCCAGGGGTAAGGGAGCTGCGCGGACCGGAGGGCCTCCCGGTGGCAACGCGCCGGTGCGGCGTGGCTTTGGGACCCCTACGGGATCTCGCCGAGAGCTTCCTCGTACCCCGCTTCCGCCCGCGAATCACCCGGCGATAGCTGAAGGGCCCGGTCGAACCGCTCGGCCGCGCGCTCCGGCGCACCCGCCTCGAGGTAGGCCTCCCCGAGCAAGGTTTGAAGGTGTGCGTTTCCCGGCTCGAGCTCGACCGCTCGCTCGAAGTGCGCGACGGCGTCGTCGATGTGCCCCTGAGCGAACGCGATCTCTCCGAGCCCGCTCCTGGCGAACGGATTGTGGGGATCGAGCGAACGCGCCTCACCAAACCGCTGGGCCGCGCGGAGCATGTCCCGATCGCTTAGCGCCTGGCGACCCTCATCGATGAGCGACGCGACCTCCTCGTTCTGCGCACTGGCATCCTCGGTCTCCTCGTCTTCGCCGGACGAATCGTCCTCTCCGCCCGTCTCCTCGCCCGGCTCATCCTCGTCATCCTCGCGCGCGCCGATTCCGGCAAACCCGCGCCCACCGTCGCCGAGGTCGCCGTCGGCGTCATCGTCGCCATCACCGTCGCCATCGGCCTCCCCATCGCCGGCCGGCGGAGAGTCGCGGTCGTCGCCGCGGCCGTCCGCCTCGGCCGGCTGGCCGTCCGCCTCGCCGCGCGGTTCGCCTTCGGTCGAGTCACCGGGCTGGCCCGAGTGCGCCGGTCGCCGGGTTCCCGAATTCCTTTCCGTGGCGGCACGCCCGTCGCGCTGGTCGGCGCCGCGTTCTGTGGCCTCGGAGGCCTCGCCCTCGCTCGTCTCCTCGCTCGTCTCCTCGCCGGGCCCCGCGTCCGCCGCGCTGGACGCGCCTGCGTCCGCCACGGCCGCCGCCCGCGCCATCTCCGCGTAATCAGCGTCTATCTCTCCCGCCGCGTCTTCGTCGCTGCTGCCCCCCCATGCGAGCGCCACGGCGACGAGGCCCGCCGCGAGGGTTAGCGAGATGCCCAGGATCCAAGCAAGCGCACGCGACCGCGGCTGTCCGGCCGCCGGCATGTCGAACTCACTGTGAGACGAGCTCGGCGCCGAACGCCAAGCGGCCGCTGCCGCGTCGCCGTCAGGCTCGCGCGCGGTGGACTCTCCATCAGCGAACCAGGCCCCGGACAGGCCCGTCGGTTCGCTCCTCCCGGCCCCGGCCCCGGCGGATTCGGCCGGCGCCACGGCCCACGCCGGATCCGCGCCTTCGCCTCGGTCCCCGGCGCGCGCCGCCCCTCCCGACCCGCGCACCTGCCCCCGCACCGCGTCCTGGTCGCCGTGCGAGCGAGCCGGGCCGGCCCCCGCCGAGCCGCTTGTTCCCGCGTCGGGCGGCTCATCGCTCCCGGCAGGCGGCTTGCCAGAAGCGGCGCCACCGCCCGCGGGGGGCTCGAAATCGTCGGCCGCGTCGCGCGCCGCCAGCTTCTCCATCGCTCGCGTCACCGACGGCGGCGGCTCGCTCTCCGCCCGTTTGGCGAGGTGATCCGTCATGACCTCGCCGCGCTCGCGACCCGCTTCGAGCGCCTCGACGAGCCGGTACACGGTGATGAACCGGTCGTCCGGGTCCTTGGCCAGCATTCTGGCCACCGCCGAGTCGATCCACGCCGGCGCATCCGGGCAGTGCGCGCTCACCGGCGCCGGATCCTCCTCGACGTGGCGGGACAGGATGTCGAACACACGGCCGCCGGTAAACGGCGGCGCGCCGGTGAGCATCTCGTAGGCGATACAGCCGAGCGAATAGATATCCGCCCGGCGGTCCACGGGATCCCCGCGCGCCTGCTCCGGCGACATGTACTGCGGATCGCCGAACGTCATGCCCAGGCTCGTAGACGCCGCCTCCCCCTCCGGCTGGACGAGCTTGGCGAGCCCGAAATCGAGGAGCTTGACGAAGTCTCCGCGGCCGCGACGGACCGCGAGAAACACGTTTCCGGGCCGCAGGTCGCGGTGCACATAGCCCATCGCGTGCGCTTCCGCGAGCGCCTCACCGAGCTGGATGAGCACGCTCGTCGTCCGCGCAACAGAAAGCGAGCCCTCTCGCGCCACCACGTCCGCCAGGGGCTCCCCGTTTAGGAGCTCCATGGCGAGATACAGCCGCCCGTCGGGCGCGCGCCCGAAGTCGTAGATCTCGA
>SLNH01000094.1 GCA_007133195.1 Nannocystineae bacterium
CGGGCCGGGGCCGGCGTGGCGCGCGTGGCGTCGCCGTGGGGTGGCAGCGAGCCGCACTATCCCGATCCGATCATGAGCGCCGACCTCGATCCCGACGCGGACGGCGCGAGCGCGCGGCTCGACGAGCTCTTGCAGCGCGCCGGGGTCGTGGCGATCGGGCCCGGCATGCCGACCACCCCAGGCGGCCGCGCGCTCGTCGTGCGCGCGCTGGAAAGCGCACGGGTGCCGGTCGTCGTGGACGCCGACGGCCTAAACCACATCGGCACCGACGTGGAGCTTTTGGCCACGTGCCCCGCGCCCGTGGTCATTACGCCGCATCCCGGAGAAGCGGCGAGGCTTCTATCTACGAGTCCCGCCGAGATCCTGCGCGATCGGGTCGCCTCGGTGCGCCGGCTCGCCGAAAAAACGCGCGCCACCACGCTCCTCAAGGGGGCTCGCAGTCTCGTTTGCGACGGTGTCGCGGGCGACGGCACCGTCACCATCAACCCAACGGGGGGGCCGGCGCTCGCGACGGCGGGCTCGGGCGACGTGCTCACGGGCGTCATCGCCGCGCTGCTCGGCCAGGGCGTCGCGCCGGGCGAGGCAGCCAGGCTCGGCTGCTATCTTCACGGCCTCGCCGCCGACCACGCCGACGAGTCGCTCGGCACGTGGTCGGTGACGGCCTCGGACGTTATCGCCGCCCTTCCCGGCGCGATCCGCGAGCTCGACCGCTCCTCGGCCACGGGTCGGTGAGCCGGCGCTCGCTGCCCGCGTGGCGCCGCGCGGGCTGCCTGTCCGCCGTCCTGGCACCGGCGGCGCGTCAAGTTGGCAACAGCCCGCGTGTCGGGTGTCCCACGCGGGTGCGTTCGCTTCGTTATTCTAGGTGCTTGCGTGGTTTTGTGAGCTGGCATCGCCGTTGCTTTACAGCCGGCCATGAGCGCAATCCAGCCAGCGTCCGAATCGTTTGCCCCGGCTCTTGGTCATTCGCGAAGCTGCGGTGATGCGCGCGCCCCGGAAGGCGACCGAGCCGACGAGCGCGAAGCTGAATCCTCGGGTGAAGGAGACGCCGCCGAAGCCGCCGATTTCTTCACCGAGGCGATGCCTCATCGCGACGCGCTTTACGCGGCGGCGATGCGCTACACCCGCAGCCCGAGCGACGCCGAAGACCTGGTTCAGGAGACGTTCATGCGGGCGCTGTCCGCGTGGCGCCGCTATAGGCCCGGATCGAGCTGCAAGGCGTGGCTCCTTCGAATCTTGAAAAACAGCTTCATAAACCACGTACGGCGGCGCCGGCGAGAGCGAAGGTTTGCCTACGAATCGGGCGATGATCCGATCGTGGCGCTTTACGGCGCGCGGCACGACGAGGGGGAAGATCCCGGCGAGCGGATCGCGCACGGCGAGCTGGGAGACGAGGTGAAGTCGGCGCTGGCGTCGCTCCGCCCGGCGTATCGCGACGTGGTCGAGCGGGCCGATCTCGGCGGTCAGGGCTATCGCGACATCGCGGCCGCGCTGGGGATCCCCGTGGGTACGGTGATGTCGCGCCTGTACCGAGCGCGCCGGCACCTCGAGGCCGAGCTTTCGACCTATGCGGCCGAGGGATACGGCCTGTCAGCCGCTCGCAGGCGGGCCGCCTAAGGCGCCGGGTGGAGGGGGGGGATGCGCACGTCTCCCGCTTACCGCGCGCGCTCCTCCTCGCCGAGCAGCGCCATGGCCTCCTCGATCGCTTCGCGCATATCCTCAGGGATGTCGAGGTCCAACACCTCGAGGTAGCGCCGCCGCGCGTCCGCGAAGCGCTCGGCGTTTACGTACATCGCCGCGAGCGCGATCCGGGGCCTGGGATCGCGCGGCCGCAGGCTCGCCGCCCGCCTGAGCGCGATCTCGGCTCCCTCCACGCGGCCGGCCCGATACCGGAGAACGCCTAGGTCGTGCCACGCTCCCGCGAGCGCAGGCGCCGCCTGAGTGGCCCGATCAAGGGCGCGGATGGCTTCGTCGTAGTCGCCGAACAGGGCGAGTGCGCGCCCCCACTCGCGATTCGCGTAACCGCGGCTCGCCGGATCGGGAGCTTGCCGAATCGCGCGCTCGTAGAGCGCCTCGGCCTCCCGGTAGCGCCGCTCTGCCGCGGCCGAGCGCGCCTCGGTTACGAGCTCGCGCGTCTGCGCGGCCGGCTCGAAAGCGCCCGCCGGCGCTCGCGCGCCACAGGAGGCGAGCGCGAGACAAACCGCGCACGCCAGCCACGGCGCCTTGGCGTGCGGGCCTCCGAGGCCATATCCTAGCCGGGCCATGACATCCGACCTCCTCTCCGAGATTCTAACGGTGCACTGCCTTTGCGAGCGCAGTGAAAATACCCTATCGGTACCGGCGGGCAGCGCCGTCACGCTGTACGCCGCGCTCGCAGGCGAGACGGTGATCGTCGAGCGGATCTCGGCGATCGGCCTCGAAAAGGGCGTGGTGATCGTCTACACCTCGCGGAACGAGCGATTCTTCTTCGCCTACGAAGACGTGCGCGCACTCAGGGTGCTCGAAAGCTAGCCGGCGCGGGCGGCGGCTCGGTGCGCGCGCCGGCCGAGGCTCGGCGCTATCGCCGGCCGCGACGCTTGCCGAGGTCGCCTGGGTCGTCCTCGGCGTGGCTCCTGGGATAGGAGCCGGTGGTCCGGCTCTTGGGCGGCGGTCCGAGCACCATGGTGCCCGGACTCAGCTCGTCCTCGTCGCTCGTCGACGCGCGCGCGCTCACGCGCACCTCGCCGTCGTGTTCGGTTTGCGAGGTTTGGGCGTGCGCGACGTCGGCAGGGGCCTCGTCTGGCTCCGGCGGCGGCGGCGCGGGCGGCCTTTTCGCCGGCCGGGCGGTCGGCGTGGGCTCTTGGTCGACGGTGGCCTTGGCCGCGCCGGACGAGCTGCTTACCCGTTCGGTGTCGGCCGTCCCGAGCGAAGGCTGTTTTTTTAGCTCGCGCCGAATCGGGTGGGCGTGGTCGAGCGAGTCGAGCCGCGGGCTCGCGGTGAGCGCGTCGCCGTCGCCATCGAACGAAGCGGCGGCGTCCTCGGCGGTGGCGCCGGGTGGGGGCGCGCCGCCTTGCGTCGCGGGCGCGTGAGATTCGCGGTCACCGCCGTTTTCAGCGCGGCGCTCCTCCTCCTGCCACGGATACTCGATGCGCCCGTGGTGCGCGTGCCTGAGCTGGCCGATGAGCGAGTCGGAGATCCGCCGCAGGTCGGCGGGGCCGAGCTCGGCGTCGTCGAGCTGGCCGAGGCGGAGCTTGCCGTAGATGATGTGCTGAACGAGGTTTCGAATCGCCCGCTCGTCGGGGTTTTTGAGCGTGCGAGAGGCCGCTTCGACCGCGTCGCAGATCGCGAGGATCGCCGTCTCGCGGGTCTGAGGCCTTCGGCCGGGGTAGCGGAAGTCGTCTGCACGCAGGCCGCGCGGATTGCCCTGGGACTGACAGCGATCCCAGAAGTACTCGAGCACGCCATCGCCGTGATGCATGTGGATGAAGTCGATGACGGCCTCGGGCAGGTTGTACTTTCGCCCGAGGCGCACGCCCTCGGTGACGTGGGACACGATGGCGTCGCGAGAATCCTCGGGCGGGAGGCTGTCGTGGGGGCTACCCGCGCCCGGGCTCATATTCTCCACGTAGTATTCGGGCTGCACGGCCTTTCCGATGTCGTGGTAGTAGGCGCCTACGCGAACGAGCCGGCCGTCGGCGCCCACGGCCCGCGCGGCGACCTCCGCCATGTTCGCCATCGCGAGGCTGTGTTGCCAGCTTCCAGGTGCCTTGGTGGCGAGCTGCTCGAGCAGGGGGTGGGACAGGTCGCCGAGCGCCGCGAGCTTGGCTGGCGTCGCGTCGCCGGCGAGGCGCTGAGCCAGGGGTCTGGCCAACAGCGCCAGGGGTGCGGCCAGAAATCCGCCCGCGGCGGCCGCGAGCCAGGCCGAGCGCAAAGGGGCCGCGAGCTCGGCGGTGGGAAGCTCACCGTAGGCCAGAAAAGAAACCCCGGCGTAGCCGGCGGCGGCCGCCGCGCCAGCCGCGGCGCCGGCGGTGAGGATTCGCCACATGCAGGTCTCGCGCGGACGGAGGACGGCGACCGCCGCCACGCCCTGGGCGGCCAGCACGGCCACCACGCCCGGGTCGAACGGGCCGAGCATGCCGACCAGGAGCGCGCCTACGAGCGCGGTGGCGACCCCCGACGCCCGGCCGCTCACGACGACCGCCAAAATCGCCACGGCGGCGATCGGTACGAGAAGATTCGACACGGGGGAAAAGAGCAGCGCGCCCTGCACCGCGGTCGCGAGCCCCAACAAGGCCAGGAGCAGGATCGCCTGGGCGCGCAGCGGCCGCAGCCTGCGCGCGCGGCGCAAGTGGGCGGCGTATACGAGCGCGAGGGCGAGCGCGAGGGCGAAATAGCCGATGAGCGCCGCCGCGCCGACGAAGCGCCCCTCGATCAGCGCGCGGGCGGAGGCGGCGCTCTCTTCCGTGAGCATTTCACCGCGCTGCACGACGATCGAGCCGCGCCCGCGATCGCCGGCCGCGTCGTCATAGCTGAAAAACGGAGGGACGCGGATCGTAAGCGGCGCCGGCTCGCCGGCCGAAAACTCGGCGGGGGACGACATGAGCGCTTCCGCCGCGATGACCGGCGTGACGAGCGCTGCGAACGCCGCGCAAAGCGCGATCGAAAGCCAGGCGCCGGCGCGCCGCCGCCCGTGAATTTCTGGCCCGGCCGCCCGCCTCTGGTCGTTCTCAGGCAGGGCCCCTCCTACAAGCTGATGTCGAAGTTCCCGCGGGTGCGATCGCCGTCGAACGTTGGGAACTGCATCCGCTGCATCACCCCGCTGATACACGAGGTGAGCGCCCCCCCGGTCTGCCCGTTTACGCGCACGCCCGACACGTTGCCGTCGCCGCGCACGATGAACTCGATGTCGGCGCGCTGCGACCCGGTGCGGGTGAGGCAGCCGGCGAGCGCGCCGGTGTGGCCCTGGATCGTTTGGTTCAGCTGGGCGTTGCTGAGCCGCTCGCTGCCGCCGCCGCCTTCGCCCATGTCGAACGTCCGGGTGTCGTCGTAGCCCATCGCGCTGCCGCCGCCGCCGCCTCGCGTCCCGCCGCCCCGCCGCCCAGACGACCCACGTGGCTCCGAGGTTGCCTCTGCCGGCGTGATCGTGAGCTCGGCCTCCTCGCCGAGGCCCGCGATTTCGGCGTCGCCGCCGTCGTCGCTATCGGTGAGGTCGCTGATGAGCAGATAGCCGCCGCCGCCCAGGGCGACGACGCCCGCGGCGATCATCCCGTATAGGGCGGCGCCGCGCCGCCGCTCTTTGACGGTGTGGGTCTCTTCGGCGCTGGCGCGGCGTCGGTCGTCGCGGACCTGCCGAGCCCGATCTGCCACGTCGCCAAACACCGGGTGGGCCTCGACGGGGTGGCGCTCACCGCTGTGCTTGTCGATGACCACGTGTCCGGGCAGAACCCGATCCCCTTCGATTTCGGCGACGAACTCGGCGGTGGAAAAAGGCCCGTAATCGAGCTTGTCCTTGGTGACGAGCCACCGCTCCTCCGCATCGGCGAGCGCGTCCGCCAGCGCATCGCTCGTCGCCGGCGCGCCGCCGGGTGCCGCGAGGGATTGCGACAGGCTCTGGCCGCTGGCCTGCCCGTGCGCGGGCTGGCTCGGCGCCTCGGCTTCCTCCGCGATCGCCGCGAGCGCGTGCATCACCGCCAGCGGGCTCCCAAACCGCGCCTCCGGGTCCGGAAGCATGCAGCGCGCGACGATCTCGTCTACCTCTGGCGAAAGCCCCGGAGACGCCTCGCTGGGGCGCGGGCAGCCAGGCTGAGCGGGCCTACCGACCGCCACCAGGTAAAGCAGCGCGCCTCCCGCGTAGACGTCGCTCGCCGGCGAGGGCGGGGCGCCACTTGAGACCTCCGGCGCGATCGATGCGTCCTCGGGCCACAGCCCGGCCTGGCGGGCGAGCGGGACGGCGGGGGCGAAGCCGAGGTCGGTCACGCGGATGTCGGCGGCGCCGCTGATAAGCACGCCGCTCGGGGTGAGCGCCCCGTGGGGCTGCGCGCCGGCGAGGCCGGCGAAGATGCGCACGCCGAGATTGAGCGCGCTTCGGGCCGCGAACGCGCCGTTATTGGTGGCGCGCCGGCGCGCGAGGACCTCGGCCAGGGTGTGACCCGGGACGTGGTCGGTAACGACGTAGACCGACCCTTCGCTCGCGCCGGCGTCGCGGACCGCGACGAGAGCTGGATCGCGGACGGCAGCGGCCGCTCGGGCGCTGTCGACCACGGCCGTCGCTAGTTCTGGGGACGACGCGAGCTCGCTGCGCAGGACGTGCAGCGTGACCTCATCGCCGGTTTGTTCGTCGCGGGCACGATACTGAGCGGCGAACACGCCGACCCGCATCGCAGCCGCGACCGAGTAGCGCCCGCCAGCGACGAGGGTCCCCGGCGCAAGCTGAGGGCTCGCGTTCGGGGCGGCTTGGGAGCCGGTCGCCTGCGGCTTCGCCGCCTGCGAACCCGCTGATCGACCCTGAGGATTTCCGTCCATCGATCCGTAGTCACCTTCGCGCGAGCTAAGGAAACAGGTGGCGAAGATGCGTCGCGAATAAGACTACCGGGCCGCGCTGGTCCCGGTCAATCGCGTTGGCTGAAGAGCGAGGTGTGATGAGGGAGTCGGCTCATCCTACCCCATGACCTCGAACAACGGCGCATGGATTTCCAGACCCATCGAGGTGACCGCGTCTGCTGGCCCACCTCTGAAGACCCCGCACCGCGCCGGCAGGGCGTCCCGCGCTCGCGCGGCCGGTGCGGACTGCCACCGAAAGCGTCGCTGGATGGCCGAAGGGGCGTGTGGCAGGCTCTGTGGCGCGCCTAGATCGAGACCCGAGGCGCGCGCCGCCTAGAAGCGCAGGCCGTTCTTCGCGCGATACGTGAACCAGTCGTAGCCCAGATAGGCTGCCCCAGCGAGGCCTAGCACACCGAGAAAGGTCGGTCCCAGCGCGATCACGGCCACGGAGCCCCCGGCGACGGCCGCGGCCGTCGTGCCCTTGCGCTTGGCGACCGCCTTCTTCCTTTGAACTAGAGCACCCATCTTACTAGAAGCTGCCCCATGCCCATCTCCCTGTCAAACCGGAAGTTCGAGCGCTGCCGAGCGCTGCCGCGCGATCCCGATTGATCGCGCGCGCACTCGTGAACGGATGAGAATTCGGCGACCGCGGCGACGACGTGCTAGTGTCGGTTCACGACGATGATTCGACCTGCTTTCCTCGGAGGCGCGGCGTGAAACATGGAAAGGCACCTTCACTCCTCCTGGGCGCGGCGGGGGTGATGCTGGCGGCGAGCACCGCCCTCACCGTGGCATACGTGCTCGACATCCGGCGCGCGGGCGCGGCGAGCCCCGTGCCCAGTGAGCACGCCGGGCCCGATCAAGCCGCGCTCGGTGCGGAGGAGCGCTCCGCCGGCCAGGTGGACGAGGTGGTCGCGGCAGCCGAGGCGTTTCTCGATCGGGAGGTCGAGCTCCAGTTCGACGGCGACCGCATCCAGCACACCTGGCGGGACCTTGGCCTCGTCGTAGAGGAGGACGCCGCGAAGGACGAGGCCGCGCGATTCGCGTCCCTGGGCGAAGTTCCGGACGCGAGCGCTTACTCGGATGGCATGTCCGACGGCGAAGTGCCCGTGACGCTCGACGAGGAGCTCGCGAGGGATGCCCTCCTCGATCTCAAGGGGCAGCTCGACCGCTCGCCGCAAGGCGCGCGCCTCGATCTCGAGGGGCGGAAAGTTCATCACGCTCAGCCCGGGTTCGGGATCGATCCCTATCGCTCGGCGAGCGCCCTCGAGCTCGCCGCGCGCACCGGGCAGCCGTCGGTCGAGCTCGAAGGCGTGGAATTGCCGCCTTCCACCACGGTGGAAGATCTCGGTATCGACGATATCTCGGAGGTGATGGGGAGGTTTTCGACGCGCTACGGGACGCACCAGGAGCGCCGGGTGGCCAACCTCAAGCGGGCCGCCGCCGACCTGAATGGCTATGTGATTCAGCCGGGCGAGGAGTTTTCGTTCAACGAAACGCTCGGCGAGCGCAAAGAGGAGATCGGTTACAAGGTTGCGACCGTGATCAGGGCTGGCGAGTTCGCCGACGGCACCGCCGGCGGGATCTGCCAGATCTCATCGACCCTGAACGGCGCCGCGTTCTTCGCCGGCCTGGAAATCGTCCGGGCGCGGCCGCACTCGCGTCCCATCGGCTACATCCCGATGGCCCTGGACGCCACGGTCGTCTATCCGTACGTCGATGTGAAGTTCAAAAACGACTACGACTTCCCGGTGGTGATTCATTACCGGGTGGCGGAGGGTGAGGCGCTGGTCGAAATTCTCGGCAAGGGGCGCCCCTATGACGAGATCGAATTCGTCCGGCAGATCCGCGAAGAGATCCCGTTCGAGAGCATCACCCGCGACGATGCGGACATGCCCGTCGGCACCATGCGCGTACAGCAGCACGGCTACCTGGGCTACGACATCATCCGTTATCGCAACTTCTACAAAGACGGCGAGATCGTAAAGCGCGACCGCTGGAACCTCGAGTACCCGCCGGTGACCGAGTACGTGCGCGTGGGGACCAATACGGATCCCAACCTGATGGGCCAGGAGCCGGAGCAGCAGGAGTCGCGCAACCCGGCGGTGCCGCGCACCAAACGGCACGCCATGCGCCAGTAGAGACGCTCAGTCCTCGAGCGGGTCTGGAATGTCGTCGCTCTCGGCGGACGGCGGCGACGGAGACGACACGCCACCTGGGTTTAGCTCGACCTTCTGGCCGTGGACCTGGAGCGGGTTTCCGCGGATCGTTAGCGCGCGATCGGCCCCGAGCGCGATTCCGTCCAGCGATTCGATGTGACACGACGATGTGGCCGAGATCGAAACGTCTTTTGCGGCGATGATGAGCTCGCCGCCCGGCGCTTGCAGGCATACGTCGCCGCTGTGGGCCTCGAGCGACACCTTGCCGTCGGCCGTGAGCTCGACGCTGCCCACGCCGCCGCCGTCCTCGAGACGGATGGTCTCGGCTTCGTCGTCGAAGATGATCCGGGATCCGGCGCGGGACACGATCGCCCGCTGGTCCGGGCCGGCGCCCTTGTCTTCGGGGGGCGGATCCTCTCCGTTCCACAGCGCGCCGACGACGACCGGACGGTCGATGTCCCCCTGCTCGAACATCACGAGCACCTCGTCATCGATCTCGGGGAGGAAAAACCAGCCTCGGTCCTTGCCCGCGCCGAGCGCCGACAGCGGCGCCCAAGCCGAGCTGTCGTCGCCGGGCAGGCTCGGGAACGAGAGCCGCACGCGCGCGAGCCCCTCGGGGTCTACGTTGTCCACCACGATGCCGATGACCGGGGTGTCCGCGCGCGCGGAGCCGGCGCCGTTTGCGGTGGTCGCGGCATTGCGCAGGACGTGGCTCGGGAACTTGGGGTCGCTCATGGTCGCGCTCCGCCTCCTCCTTGCGGCCCGCGCCGGTGCGAGACCGATCAGCAGGCTCGCCGCGAGCGTGTTAGCCGGAGCATCGCGCGCCGCGCCGCGCCTGTCGAGTCAAAACAGAGGCGCGTGAGTCCGGTCACGACACGAGCCGGTGCTTGACGAGCACCCACATGGCCTCGAAGCCGTCGGTCCACCTGACCTTCTTGCCTTCGTCCACGTTTCGGGCCCGATAGTGGACCGGGACCTCGGCGATCGCCACGCGGCGGAGTCCGAGCTTGGCGGTCACCTCCGGGCAGAACTCGAACCCTTCGCACTCGAGGTCGAGGGAGCGGAGCAGATCCGTTCGAAAGACCTTGAAGCAGGTCGCCTCGTCGGTGATGCCGATCCCGTAAAGCAGGTTTGCCGTGGTGGTGAGGATTCGATTGGCCACGAAGTTCGGCAGCTTCATGCCGTCGGGCCGGCGCGCCTCGAGGAAGCGGGATCCGTAGACCACGTCGGCGCCGGCGTTCACGGCGCCGAGCAGGGCGGGGTAGTCGCCCACCTCGTACTCGAGGTCGGCGTCTTGGATGAGGCAGTAATCGCCGCGCGCTTCGGCGAGCGCGGTGCGGATCGCGGCGCCCTTGCCGCGGTTCTCGGGGTGGACGACGAGCCGGATGCGGGGGTCGCGGTGGGCTTCGGCCCGGGCGACGGCCACCGTACGATCCGATGAACCATCGTCACAAACGATCACTTCCTTTTCGAACCCCTGCGACTCGGTGTCCACCGCAACGACCCGCCGTAGCACCTCACCGATGGTCGCCTCCTCACCGTAGGCGGGGATGATAATCGAAACCAGCACTGTAGCGCGTGATTAGGTATCACGGCCCCACTCAAAGGGCAATCGGACCGCCCCTCAAGTATTCGCGGGGTTGGCCAGACGAGCCGCCCCTCCGCCGGGTGGGACGGGCGCCGGGCCGGCAGCGGGAAGGCCCGGCTCGCTTGCGCGAAGCGCGGGCCGGCGGAACTCGATGCGCATGTGCAAACAATGGGTTGCACCTTGGGTGGCCGGCCGACTTGCCAGGAAGTCCTGGTGGCCAGGGTAAAGGTGCGAGTTGTTGCGACCTGCTCGCGGCATGCGAACTGCAAAGCGGCGGCGCCGTTTTGGGGGGGCGGGCTGGCCGCGTCGAGCGACTGCCGAACGCCTGGCCGGCCCAGGGAACCATAGGAGGCCGCGTGACCTCTGGAGTTTGGAACATGACCCATCGATTTTCGCCGCGACGAGCGGCACCGCGAGTCGCCGTCTCGGCGTCGCTGCTCGCGCTGGCTGCGTGCGAGCCTGGAACTGGCTCGGACGGTCCCGGCGCCGGCGGGAGCGCGGGCGAGGTCACGGGCCCTGACGAGGCGCCCGATAATGGCGTGCACGTGACGTCCGACCGGTCGTTCATCTTCGCGGACCGTGGCGAAACCGCCCAGCTCGACGCCCGCGTCTACCGGGACGGCGCGCCCGCCACCGACGCGGAGCTCCGGTTTTCGTCGAGCGATCCGGACGTCGTATCGGTGGATCGCGACGGCGCGCTCGAGGCCGTCGCAGACGCCGGCTCCGCCGTCATCACCATCGACGCGGATGGCGTGTCGCCGACCGTCGCAAACGCGGTGATCGCGGACCTTTCGCCGGCGGCGCGGCGGGTGCCGAGCGACCAAATCGTCGATGTCGAGCCCGCGAGCGCGGTCGCGACCCTGCGCATAGACGGCGACGAGCCGGTCGCGGCGGGCGACATCCTGATAACCGGCGATCGCGCCGGGCTGTTCGCCCGGGTCACGGACGTTTGGGTGCAGGCCGACGGCACCTACGAGATCGCCTATGACACCGACGTGGCGGCGACCGAAGCGTTCGAAAACCTCGAGCTCCGGGCGCACACGGAGTCGATGGTCCATCGCCCCGGCCCGGACGCCGAGTTTTTGGACGAGCTCACCTGCGTAGACGACCAACACGGGCTGATCGAGTTTTCTGGCCCCGAGTTCGCGCCGATCATCGAGACCGCGCTTCACGTCGATTACCAGATCCGGTCCGGGCGCGTCGCTCACGCCGAGGTGTACCTGGCGGGCAACCTCGGCCTCGATGCGCGTGCCGGTGAAGTGCACATCGAGGGGGCGTTCGGCGGGTCGTTCCGGTGCGACGTGCCGCTTCCCGATATCACGCTGCCCGCGGTGCCCGTGCTTGGGCCGATTTTCGGCGTGGGCGGCACGATCTCGTCGCGGGTCGGCGTCCAGGGCGAAGCGGAGTTCGACACGGGCTCGATGACCCTCGCGGGCCCCGAGGTGGAAAAAGAGATCGAATCCGAGCTCGGCCTTCGGGTTGCCTCGGACGAGGGCATCGCCACGATCGCTGACGTGGATGTGGTGCGCGACGAGGCCTCGCACGGCGAGATGACCGGACAGATCGGCTCCGGTGAGGTGGCTTTCGACGCGATGCCGTTTTTGGATGCGACCCTCACGGTGCGGCTCAGCGCCGGGCCCATCGGCGTGGATGTCGACCTGCTCGATACGACCGTGGGTGGCGGGCTCGAGTTTGCCATGAGCCCGCCGCTTTCACCCTACCAAGCGGGGTATCGAGGGCCCAAGTGGGAGCTCTACGTCCAGGGCGAGGCGGACATCCACCCGCTGTTCGACCTGGGAGCGCTCTTGGACTACCTCCGCGACTGGCTCGGCCTGAGTGCCGGCGAGGAGGTCCTCTACGGCGCGGAGCCGATGTGGCAGGGCCGGTACCCCCTCGCGGGATCGCCCGCGCCAAAGGTCGTGACCGACCGCGACCACGTCTTTTTGGGCGAACCGGTGGAGGTGACCGCCTCCGCGCTCGGCGGCTACGAGGGTAGCGTGGAACACCTGCTCCACAGGTGCGGCGAGGGGCGCGCGGAGGTGTTGGGGGACGTCCCGGCCGGAAAGAGCGTTCAGTTCGTGCCCGAGTCGCATGACGACCGCGGCGATCACGAGCTCACCGTGCTTTTGTGGGACAGTCACTTCGGGCGGCTCGGGCTCCCCCACGCGGCGCCGCAGCCGAAGGGCCTCACGGTCGGCGACGATCCGCAGGTCTGCGACGCTGCTGGCACCGCTCACGCGCCGTAGCCTGCGCGCGCCGCGCGGTCGCCGCGGCGAACGAGCCTTCGCGCGCGCCGCCGGGCCCGCGCGGGGGCGATGCAGCGCGAGCCCGTTGCCATCGTGACGGATGAGCCGGGCCCGCGCGCGCGGGGCGGATGCTGCTAGTGTAGGGTAGGGCGCGCCGTGAGACCCGGGATTCGCCGATACGCGTTCGCGTTTGCCATCGCGCTGCTCTACCTCTACGCGTTCCCGTACTTCCCGGACATTCAGAGCGCAAACGAGCTCCCGCGCGTGTACCTCACGCGGGCGATGGTCGAGGAGCGAAGCTTCGCCATCGACTCGGGCATCGAGCGCTGGGGGTGGACGGTCGATGTCTCGGAGTCGGGCGACAAGAGCTACTCCAACAAGGCCCCCGGGTCGTCGTTCGTCGCCGTGCCCGCTTACCTCGCGCTCCGCGGGGTCAAGGCCGTCACGGGCGGGGGCGAGCCGACGCTCGCGGAGATGATGTGGAGCTTTCGCGTCGCCTCCGGCGCGCTCCCCACGCTCGCGTTTTTGGTCTTGTTTTCGCGGTTTATGAGCCGCTACGCGCCGCACCCGGATACGCGCCGGCTCGTCGTCGCGGGCTATGCGCTCGGCTCGATGGCGATGGCGTACTCCGTGCTGTTCATGGCGCATCAGCTCGCCGCCGTGTGCATCGCGACGGCCTATATTCTGGCCGTGCGGGTGTGCGATGATGGCGAGAGCGACCGCTTGCTGCTCGCGGCCGGATTCGCGGCCGGCATGGCCCCGCTCGTCGATTATCAGGCCGCGTTCGCGGGCGTGCCGGTGGCCGCGTACCTTTTATACAAGCTGCTCGCGAAAAAGCCGCGACGGTGGCGCGGCCTCGCGCTGGCCGTCCTGGGGGCGATCCCGCCGATCGCGGCCCTGCTTTGGTACCACGCCCGCGCCTTCGGCAGCCCGTTTCGCACCGGCTACCACGCCACGGACACGTTCGCCCACTACCACCAGGAGGGCTTTTTGGGCATGACGTGGCCCACGGCGGAGGCGTTCGTCGGATCCATGGTCGCGCCCGACAACGGGCTCATCGTGTTCACGCCGCTTTTGCTGTTCGCGGTGCCCGGCTGGGTGGCGCTCGCCAAGCAGCGCCGCTACTGGGCGCTCGGCGTCACGCTCGGGGTGGTGTCGTTCTATATCTACTTCATATCGTCGCTCACGTTTTGGCACGGCGGCTGGTCGTTCGGCCCGCGCTACATCACGGTGATGCTCCCGTTCGCCTTCGTGGCCGTGGCCGCGGGCGCGAGCGTCGCCGAGCGCCGCACGTGGACCCGGGCGCTCCTCGTGGCAGCGACGGCGGTATCGGTGATCGTGTACGCGGTGTCGTGCGCGATCTTTCCCTACTTTCGCGACGGGCTCCCCAACCCGCTTTACGAGCTCACCTTCGCCCTCCTCCGCGACGGGCACGTCCCCTACAACTTGGGCTGGCTTTTCGGCCTGCGGGGCACCGCGAGCCTGATCCCCTACCTGGTGGTGCTCGGGGCGCTGCTCGTTCGGTTGGCGATCCCGTCGCGCCAGCGGCTCGGCTCGGGGCTCGCGGGCCTCGGGCTCGGCGCGCTCGTCATCGCCGCCTACAGCGCCTTCCCCGGCGGCGGCGACGAAGGGGCGGAGATCTACGAAGACCGGGTCATACCCGTCGTGCCCGCGTGTCTTCGCGACGCCGACTGCGACGCCGGTTGCGAGCCGGACCAGGTGGGCGTGTGCGACGACGCCGCCTGCCGGTGTGACGACGGGCGAGCCCAGTAGCGACTCCCCTCGGGCAAGGCGCCTCGCGCTTGGGAGGCGCCGCCGCGCCGCGGCTCGCGTGATATGCTCGGTGCCCATCGACAGCGGTACGAACGTCGAACGCGGTGCGCGGGCGCTACTGGGGGTGGCCGCGGCCGCGCTGGTGGTTGCCACCGGCTGCCGCGGCTGTGAGGCCGACGTGGTCCGGTGGGTCGAGCGCGAGGCGAACCCGGTCACGGAACCCGCGGATTTCGAGCCGCTCGTAGACCGCGCCGCGGGGCACAGCCTCATCCTGTTGGGCGAGGCCACGCACGGCACCGAGGAGTTTTACAGCGTCCGGCGCGAGCTCACCCAGGCGCTCGTTCGGCGTGAGGCCGTCGATTTCGTCGCCGTCGAGGGGGACTGGGCGCTGCTGGTCGAGGTAAACGCCTGGGTGCGCGGCGGCGGCGACGACGGCGACGGCAGGCGCCTGGTCGAGGGGCTCGATCGCTGGCCGGATTGGATGTGGGCCAACGAGCAGACGCTAAAGCTCGTGACTTGGCTTCGCGAATGGAACACCGGCAGGCCGGAAGCCGATCGCGTCGGCATCTACGGGGTGGACGTCGGTAGCCCGGAACAAAACGCTCGCGATCTCGTCGACTGGCTGGACGATGCGCGCGCCGAGCGGGTCGAGGACGGCTTTGCGTGCGTCTCCGAGGTCGCGCGGGGCGGCGGCCTCGGGCGCCTGGACGACAGCGAGTGGGATGCGTGCGAACGCGAGCTCGAGGCGGCGGTCGCGGCGCTCGAGGACGCACCGGCGGCGGAGCGCGCGCCGCCCGCGCGGGATCCGTTTTACCTCGGGCTGTCGGCGCGGAGCCTGCGCCAGGCGATCCGCCGCGAGCGAGCCGAGGATGAGGCCGAGGCGTGGAACGCGCGGGCGGGGCACTTTTTCGACGTCGCCAGCCGGCTCCTAGGTCGCGAGGGCGCGGGCGGCGCCGGGGTCGTGTGGGCGCACAACACGCATATCGGTGACGCGCGCGCGACCCCGATGGCGGATAGCGATCGGGAAAACATCGGCGAGCTCGCGAATCGGAATCTCGGCGACAGCGCGGTGTTTCAGGTCGGCCTGGGCACCGATCGGGGCGAGGTGCTCGCCGCCCCGCGCTGGGGGGCGGCGCCCGAGACGCTCGCGATCGAGACGTCCGCCAGTGGCTCGCTCGAGGCCTATTTTCGGGACCACGGCCCAAAGCGGTTTTTCGCGCTCATCGGCGATTCCGTGCCGCGCCGACTCGCGCGTCGCGTGCCCCACTGGGCCATCGGCGTGGTGTGGGACGGCGAGGGGGAGGGCGTTTACGTGCCCACCGACTTGGCCGACCGCTACGACGCGTTCGTGTGGATCGAACACACGAGCGCGCTCGAGCTGCTGCAGTGAGCCCCCGCCTCGCCGGCATCATGCCTGCGTCGATCCACTAGCCGGACGGCGACACGCGGTACAGCGCGCCGTCGTCCTGGTCGGTGAGCAGCCACACGCCGCCGTCCGGACCCTCCCGCACGTCGCGGATGCGGCCGAGCTCGAACGGCAAAAGCTCCTCCTCGTGGAGCACCTCGCCCTCGCCGGGGACCACGCGCCGGATGCGCTCGGCGCGCAAGCCTCCCGCCAGCAGATCGCCCTCCCACATCGGGAACGCGTCCGCGGTGACGAGGGCGAGCCCCGACGGGGCGAGGGTGGGGAGGAACTCGTAAAACGGATCTTCGACGCCCTCCATGCTCCTGGCTTCGGCGTGCGGGAACGGCCCCTGATCCCGGTAGTTCAGCCCCTGGGTGACGACGGGCCAGCCGTAGTTTCGGCCGGCCTCGATGCGGTGCATGAGATCACCCCCCCTTGGGCCGTGGTCGGTGACCCAGATGGTGTCGTCTTCGGGATCGACGGCGAGGCCTTGAACGTTGCGCAGGCCGTAGGCGTAGATCTCGTCGAGCACATCGGGATCGCCCACGAACGGGTTATCGGTCGGCACCTGGCCGTCTTCGTCGAGGCGAAGCAAGGACCCTGCATGATCGCCCGTGTCCTGCGCGCGCGGGGGGTCGGTGCCGCGGTCGCCGATCGACATCAGGAGCGTGCCGTCGCTCAGAAACGCCAGGCGCGATCCATAGTGGCGGCCGGGAGAGGAGTAACGATCTTGGACGAAGATCTCTTGGGCGTTATCGAGCGCCGGCGCCGCTTCGTCGAGCTCTGCGCGGACGAGGGCCGTCGCGGTATCGGTGTCATCGTCATCCGGTTTGGCGTAGGTGAGATAGACCCAGGCGTTTTCGTCGTAGTCCGGGTGGACCGCGACGTCCAGCAGACCGCCTTGATTTTCGGCGTGGACCTCGGGCGCGCCCGTGACCTCGGTGGTGGCGCCGTCTTCGGTCACGAGGCTCAGGCGACCGGGGCGCTCCGTGACGAGCATGTCACCGCCCGGCAAAAACGCCACGGACCACGGGTTTTCGAGGGGCTCGCTCACGCGCTTTACCTCGATGGCTTCGTACTCGGTGTCGACGGTCAGCTCATCCGGCGGGCTGTCGCTGGGTTCGGCTGGCTCGGCGCCCGCAGGCTCGGAGGCCTCGCCTTCGGCCGGGGTGGCTTGCGTCTCGCTCGGCGTCGCGGCAGCTCGGCTGTCGTCGGGGCCGGGCGCCTGCTCGCCGCGAGGACAGCCGGCGCCCACGAGCACGGCCGAGGCCGTGACCGCGATGGGGAAGGGTGCGCGGTGCGAAAACAACTTCTGTCTAGCGTGTTCGGTCATCATTCACTCCTGCTCGCGGTGCTCGGCCCCCCACGCGAGGGCCACGCTCAAAAAGGCGGTTCGACCCGGCGCTGGCTCGAACGGGTTATTGCCCGCCGGGTTGATGCGGACGTTGGCGGCGTGCGTGCGGCCGAGGACGTTTTGAACCGAGCCGGTCATTCGGCCCCGGAGGCCGCCGCTCTCCACCTCGCGGCTTAGCCGCAAACCGAAATCGACCGTGGCGCGTGAAAATTCGCTGTTTTCGTCATCGACGGGCACGCCCGCAGCGGCGCGGAGGTCGCCGCCCAGCGAGGTGCGACCGATTTGGTAGGCCAGCTCGAGGTAGCCGTGGGCGCTGGGGATACCGGGAATCGCGCGGCCCCGGTGCTGCTCTCCCTCGTCATCGACATAATCGCGGAAGCGAAACCGCCCCACCGTGGCCGAGGCCAGGCCAGCGAGGCCGGGCAGAAGTTCGGCCCTGGCGGACGCCTCGATTCCCATACGCCGGGTGTGGCCCGCATTTCGGTAAAAGTCGATGCCGTCGTCCTCGTAGGAGATGAGCTCGCCCCGCACGTCGGCGGCGAAGGCGGCCACGTCATAGCGCGCCCCGAGCCCAGCGAGCGCGCCCTTGGCGCCGATCTCGGCGGACACGGCGTCCTTTGCTCCGATGTCGGGATTGAAACCTCGGCCGTCGCCCTTGGGGTTTCGGAGCTCAACGAAGGTGGGGCTTTCGAACGCCGTGGCCACATTGGTGAACAGCGCGTGGCGCTCGGCGACATGAAAGCTCAAACCCGCGAGGGCGCTTGGCTCGAAAAATGACCGCGCGCCCGATTGATCGGCGTCCCCTTCGCCCAGCCTGTCGGTCACGGCGAGGCGGAGCCAGTCGATCCGGGCGCCCAACGTGAGCCACAAAGAATCGCCGAGCGCGAGCTCGCCCTGGCCGTACAGGCCGGCGGCGCGCGCGTCCTCGAGCTGGTTTTGGCGCAGGGCGCCCCGCTCGCCAAAGTCGTTTTCGTAGCGCTGGCGGTCGTCGGACTGCCAGCCCGCGTCGATCCCGGCGGTGAGCCGGCCGCCGGTCCCCGCGAGCGTAAACGGGCGTTCGTGGCGCGCGCCGGCGCCGCCGAACATTCGGTCCATCTCGATCCATCCCGGGCCAGGCGGGGGCACCGGGATGCGCTGGGAAAAGTCCCGGCGCTGCAGATAGGCCTTGGCGTGCCAAACCTCGCTCGGCGCCGGTTCGGCCCGCCACGACAGGGCGGCTTGCTGCTGAGCGACGTCATCGCCGGTGTCCATGGCCACGTTGAAGTCGTTCGCGCGTGCTGGGTCGTCTCGCATCTCCTGGCGCGTGAGGCCGCCGGGGTCGAGCGACTCGGGCGCGTCGAGCACGCGCGCCACGAGGGTGAGCTCTTGGTGCTCGCCGAGCGCGTGGTTGGCGGTGACACCCGCGCGCCTGCGCACGGCGGCGTCGTGATCGCGATGGCCGCCGAGCTCGACCACGGACCCGTGAGCGGCCACGCGAGTATCGCCGGCGCGTCCCCCAGCGTGGACGCGCGGCATGAACTGGCCCCGGGTCCCGGCCAAAAGCGCGGCTTCACCCCGCGGCGCGTCGGGCGGCTGGAGCGTGGTGATGCGGACCACGCCGCCGGCGGCGTTGCCGTAAAGCGCCGAGGCGGGCCCGCGCACGACCTCCATGCGTTCGAAGAAGGCGGGGTCGTAGCCGTCTAGCTGGCTCTGTCCGTCGGGGGTCGTGGCCGGGATCCCGTCGACGAACACGGCGAGCCCCCGCACGCCGAATGGGGCGCGGGCCCCGAACCCGCGCAGGGACAGGCGCAGCCCCTGAGCGAAGTTGTGCGGATTTTGGGCCCACGCCCCGGGTACGCGGGCGAGCGCCTGGTTTAGCGCGGCAGACGGCATGTCTCGCGCGAAGTCCTCGCGCCCCACGACCGACACCGACGCGGGGATAGCCAAGAGCTCGGCCTCGGTGCGGGTGGCTTCGACCACGACCGGTGACACGACCTGCTCTGCCCGATCGCCAGGCTGTGGGTCTCCCTCCGGCTGCGTGTCCGGTTCGGCCTCGGGGGCCGGTTCCGGGCCTGGTTCTGGCTCAGGGGCCGGTTCTGGTTCCGGTTCCGGTTCCGGTTCCGGTTCCGGGTCTGGGTCCGGTACGGGTTCCGGTTCCGGTACGGGCTCCGGTTCCTCGCCGCGCGCGTAGGCGGTCAGGCCAAGGACGCTCGCGAACATGATGGTTGCGGCGAAGGCAGCTCTCGCTCGCATGGCCCAGAGCATATATGAGGTGCGCCAGGTGTGGCGACGGGCGCGGACGGGTCGTGTGAGCGGCCCGCGATCGCGGAGGCGTTTGCGCTACTCGAGCGCTTCGGCCGGCCCAACGTCGGTGATGTCACCGGCCATGGCCGCCTGCTGTACTCGAATCCACGCGTCGGAGCGGGCGGCGGTGGACACGCGTACGCCGTCTATCAGGCCGCCGAACCGGCGGTCGTTGTGGCGACGGCCGATGAAGAAATCTTCGTCCGCAGCCTGGCCTACCAGCGGCCCACCGGGGTCGATTGGAACGTCGTGCACGAGCTCTCCGTCGATGTAGGCCCGGAGGTTTTCGCCGTCGTAGCTGCACGCGAGGTAGAGGAAACCATCGCCTATGACCAATTGGGCCGCGTCGGGGATGGCGTCTTCGGGCTGATCGTTTCGAGTTGGCTCATCCGCGGCGGCCGGGTGCACTCGGCAGTTGATCACGCCGCCTCCGCGGCGGCCGATGCCTAGGTAGGCGCGCTCATCGCTGCCATCGGGGCCGGACAGGACGATCGCCCAATCGACCCCGTCTCCGTCGGAGCCGAGATCGCGCCAGTCGTCGTCGATGTCGACCACGGCTTCGAGGGTGAATGCGTCGTCGAAGTCGAGGCTTTCCGTGGGCGACGCCGCGAAGAAGGTCGGGGGCGGCTCGGCGCCGACGTCGACGCCATCGTGTCCGTCGGTCTCGAACGCCTCGCCGATGAACCCGGGGCCGAGGCGACCCGACCAATCCGCGAGCGGGCTCTCGGCGATGTTGTCGTGCTCGGTGCTGTCCGAAAGCAGGCCGGTGTCCTCGTCGAGCGCAGCGGCGTGCCACACGGCGCCGTACCCGGAGCTCCACACGCCGCCGGGATCTTGGCCATCGCCTACGTCGGGGTTGCCGTAGTAGAGCCAAAGCTCGTGTTCGTCGCCGCCGGGCGCGAGCTCCGGAATGCGGACCCACACGTAAGAGGTATCCTCTGCCGTCCACGTGTCGATTTCGTGATCCAGCGTGCCGGTAAGCGGGGGCTCGGCCAGCCGCACATCGGCGCCGTTTTCCGCGGCGGCCTCGTGATCGATGTCAGCGGAATCGAGCGGCAAGACGAGCGGCACGTCGATGAGCGTCTCGTCGAGCTCGGAGGTGTCGATCGTGACGCGGTGCCGCACGCTGGATCCGTAAAGGACGCAGGGCAGGGGCTCCTCGTCGCAGTCTACGCTTTCGAGCTCTCGGCTCGCCGTCGCGCTGGCGCCAGCGTCGGTCGAGACCGTCACGGACACTTCGCCCAAAACGCCCGCCTCGGCCGGCGCGGTGATCGACGCGGAGCTCGCGTCGCTCTCGATCGCCCAGTCCGAGGAGATGCTCCAGTCGTAGGATAGAGGCTCGGATCCTTCGTACTCCACCGCTACGGAGACATCTGCGCTCTGTTCGACCGGGATCTGTTCGGGTCCGGCGAGTAGCAGCTCGGTAATCGCGAGGTCCGTGTTTTGGGCGCTGAGCACGAGGGACATCGACGCGCGCTGCCCCTCGTCGAGTGTGACCGTGTCTTCGGTGGTGGCCTCGCCCAGCGTCGCCGTCACGGTGAGCGGCTCGAAGGCAGGGAGCTCCTCGAACGACACGACACCGTCTGAGCCCGTTTCGGCTGTTTGCTCGCCGGCTGTCACCTCGACCCCGGAGGCGTCATCACGCCCCTCGACGGTGACCTCGACGTCCAAGCTCCCGAAGTACGCCGGCGCACTGCCTAGCGTTGCGCACGCGGACGCGACCACGAGCGTCCCCGCGAGCGCCACGGCGGCAAACGCGTCGTCCTTGGCCGGCATTCGAGCCCCGAGGCGCTGACAAGTCGGAATCGCCATGATGTGTGCGCAGAAGAGGTCGCTCTACGCGGGTGGAGGCACGCCTTCAGCCTCTACGGTAGTCACGAGTGTAACGCCGGGTCAACCCTGAGTGGGGGACCTGCATCGCTCCAGTTCGGCGTCCCAGGTGTGCGAATTCATGTCTGTGCTTACAGCGTCGCACGTTCTGCGACATCCGCTCGATCGATCTGCAGCGCCTTATCTCCAAGTGCCCGCCCGCTGAGCGAGCGGGCGCTCCCCGCAGCGCCTGTCCAAGCGATCGGCCGCCGAGCGAGCGGGCGCGCTTCGGGCGAGCCAGATTTTCGACGCGCTCCACCTTTACGGGCGCGATCGGCACCGCCTATAGTAAAGCCTTGCGCTCATTTACCGAATTCGCCGATGCGTCGCGCAATCGCCGCGTTGGCCGCTTTGGGGTTAGGCGCGGCGCGCCGCGTTGGATTGGCGGGACAGTCCTCTCCGCCGCGCTTTTGCTTGCATACGCCGGGGATGTACTCGCCGAAGAGGCCGGCGGTGGGGCGGAAAGTGGCGAGGAGCTCGCAGGCGACGAGGTCGCCGGTGACGAGGTCGCCGGTGACGAGGTCGCCGGTGACGAGGTCGCCGGTGACGAGGTCGCCGGTGACGAGGAGAGCGCGACGGCGCGCGACGAAGCGCCGAGCGGTGAGCTCGTGGTGGGCGTGCGCTATGTCGATCCCTTCGTCATGGCGGCCGACGAGGGGAGGCACGGCATCGCGTATACGCTGTGGTCCTCGATAAGCGATCGGCTAGGGCTGGATTACCGCACGGAAGAGCGATCGCTCGAGGGCCTGTTCGAGGGGCTCGAGGATGGTTCACTGGACGTGGCGGTCGCCGCGCTCACGATCACCGCCGAGCGCGAGGAGCGGGTCGATTTTACGCACTCGTACTTTCTCGCCGGCACGGGTATCGCCGTCTCTCACGACGAGGTGAGCCCGCTCTTCTCGGTGATCCGTTCGCTCGTGTCGGCGGACTTCTTGCTCGTCCTGCTCGCGCTCGCCGGGATCTTGTTCGTGACGGGCGCGCTCGCGTGGAGCTTCGAGCGTCGCAAAAACCCGGAGGAGTTCGAGCCCGACGCCAAGCGGGGGCTGTTTTCCGGGTTTTGGTGGTCGGCCGTGACGATGACGACCGTGGGCTACGGGGATAAGACGCCGCGATCGGCCGGCGGCAAGCTCCTCGCGCTCGTGTGGATGTTTTCGGGCATCATCGTGGTGTCGTTTTTCACCGCCTCGATCACCTCGTCGCTCACCGTGGGGCAGCTTAGCGGCGTGGTCGAGGGCCCCGCCGATCTTCCGCACGCGCGGGTCGGGGTCTTGGCCGGCTCGGCCACGGCTGGTGTCCTCGACGACCGATTCATCAGTTACCGGAGCTACGAGTCGGTAGAGGACGGCCTCGAAGATGTGCAAGGTGGCGAGCTCGACGCGTTCGTTCACGACGCGCCCATCCTTCGCTACCTCGCGCGCCAAGAGTTCGCCGGTCGCGTAAACGTGCTTCCGGAGACGTTTAATGACCAGCACTACGGGTTCGCGCTGCGCGCTGGGAGCCCGCTTCGCGAGGATCTGAACCCGGTGCTTCTCAGTGAGCTCGAATCCGAGCGCTGGAATCTGCTCCTCGAGCGCTACCTCGGGGTCGAGGAGTGATCCCGGCCGAGCTGCGGTGCTTTGCGCCTTGCGCCGCCGCGTCGCCATCTCGCGCGTAGCGTCTCGTCGATGACGCGGGCGGCCTCGCCGGCGCCGTCGGGGAACGCGCGCGGCGGGGCGCCGCCCGCCGGGATCTGGCCGAGGTGACAGGCGACCTTGGCGATCACCTCTCGCTTCGTTTTGGCCCGTTCGCCGTCGCGGAGGCGGCGCGTCTGCCGGTCATAGCGGCGCGGCCTTGCGAGCGCGACGAGGGGCGTGTCCGTCGCCCGCGCTTCGTAGACCGTGTTGTAGCCGCCGGCGCCCACCAGGACGTCGACGCCTGGCAGCGCCTCGAGAAGGGGCCAGTGGCCGGCATCCGCGCGCGCTCGGTCACCCTCCGGCGACGCCGTCCGGACGAGGGCGCGCGCGCCGAGCTCGGAAGTGAGCGAGGCGGCGACAGCGGCGCCCTCGGCGATCTCGGCGGGCCCGCCGCACCCGACGACCGCGACGAGCGGCGAATCGGAATCCGGGGCCCCGAGGACGCGCCGCGCCGCGCCCGTGGCGAGGAGCTCATCGGCCCGCCGCACGAGCCAAGGAGCGGTATGCACGGCCGCGGCCGGCGCGGGCGGCGCCACCGGCCCCGCCTCCCCGGGGAAAAACACGACATCGAACTCGCCCGCGAGCGAGGCCAGATCGGCGGCCTTTGCGTAGCGTGGATCGATGTCGCGCTGGGTCCAAAACTTCGCGGCGCCGAGCGCAGGGAGGAGGTCGGCGAGCTCGCCGGCGAGTCCCCGCGGAAACGTGTCGACCACGAGTGCGTCGTAATCCGTCTCGGTGACGATCCGCCGGATTTTCGGTACGACGCGCGCCGGATCGCGATCGGGTGGCAGCCGGGTGACAGCCCCCGCGCGGCCGAGCTCCGGCTCGATGGGGAGGAACGAGGCGAAGGGACTGTTCGTGAGCAGGTGAACGGCGTGGCCGAGCCGCGCAGCGGCGCGCCCCAGCGCGGTCGCGCGCTGGAGATGGCCGAGACCGCCGCCTAGCGCGTAGAGGAGGAGGCGAGGCGCCGGGTCGTCGATGATCGCCTCGGCCATCGACTGGTTCGGCTCGCGAGCATGCTCTTCGCGCGCGCTCAGCTCGCACCCATATCGCGCTCCCAGCTCGCGTCGTCGGCGTTCCTGAGGCTCTCGGCGTCAGCTTCTGTAAAGTCCTCGCGGCGGTGCGCTGCCGCGTAAAAGCCAGCGCCCCACGCCCCCGCGCGATAGCGGCCGTAGCCCCGGTAGCGGGTCATGCCGTAGAAGTAGGGATCGTCGTCGTAGATCGTGGTGTGCCCGGCGGCCCGCGCTTGCCGAACCGATCCGCGCATGCACTTGGTGCACGCCGCGGTACCGACCTCCGAGTGCGCGTGCAAGTGGCAGACCGCCTTCTCACAGTATTGGCACTGTAGGGTCGCGTTTTCTTCGCAACTGTGGTCGAAGAGAAAGCCCGATTTTTCAAGGCACTGCACGCTAGTCTTCCTCTTCCTCTTCCTCTTCGTCGGCCTCTTGCTCCTCTCGCAGAGCGCGGCGCTCGAGCTCGGTGAACAAGAACAGGGCGAGGCGCTGGTCGAGGGACAGCTCGTCGAAGCCTAGCGAGCCGAAGGCGAGCGGGTCTACAGCGTCTTCGGTCGCATAAAGAGCTTCGCCGTCTTCGTCGTAAAGCGTGGTCTCTCCGCCTTCCTCCTCGACGCGGAAGCGCACGAACCCATGGGCGGTCTCCGCGGTCCAGCCGTCGTCGTCACGAGCGAACACCGCGAGGCGATCGCCGGCGGCGTTTCGGAACTGGAAGTCGTCGGTGTCGCGCGGCCGGATGTCGAACTCGCGGTCTTCACTTGGGTCGTCGCGGATCTGGACCTGTTCGCGCTGCCGGCGCACGGCGGCGGTAAACGCCTCGTCGCGCTCGGCCTCGATGGCGCCAGCGCTCGTGCGGGCGAACTCGGCCATTTGATCGCCGTCACCGTCCTGAAGCTGCATGCGGCCGCCATCTGGCTCGAGGACGAGCGTCTCGTCCTCTTGGAGATCGTCGATCTCGAACCGCTCGGGCGGCCACGCCTCGGCGCTCGGCGGCTGCGTGGGAATCACCCCCTCGGGGATATCCCCGGGAGAGCTGGGCTCGCTCTGATCTCCCTCATCGGCCGCTTCGTCCCCGTCGTCGTCCGAGGAGCAGCCGAGCGCGGAGATGACGCCACAGGCTGCGACGACACCGAGGATGCGCAGCGCTGCCCCGGCGCCGTCCCGCCCGAAGGAGAGCGAGCGCTTCGTGGTTTCGTGGGTCATTTTGCCTCGCATGAGCTCGGGCTACGCGACCTTCTTGGTGACCTCGCGCGACAGGTTGAGGACGTGGTAGAGGCTCAAAAACATCATGGCCACGAGGTCGGTCCCCGAGGGCTGCTCGTCGGGCTCGCCAGGGGCTGGCGCCTTCCAGTCGGCCCGCGCAACCGCTTTGAGCGAGGCCTGGCCCTGTGCCACGGTAATCTCTTTTGGCTCAGCGAACCTCGGGAGCTTGACCGCGCCGGCAGCGCTTGGCCCGATCTGGTCGAGGAATTGATAGGCCTCGGGCTTGGGCTTGAGCCGAAGGGCGGCGAGGTGCGACGACTTCGACTTCGTCTTGCTCTTGCGTTTGCCGCTGGCCGAGCGCTTGACCCGGTGGCGCGCCTGGTGCTTCTCGGTGAGGCCAAAGTTGAAGCTCGTCTTATCGGCGAAGCGGCCGCTCAGCTCGAGCCAGGGATCTTCGTAGTACTTGGCGTCCCAGTGCCCCGCCTGGCCTTTGCCGGTAAACACCTCGGAGCGAGCGGGCGAGCGGACGTCCATCTTCACATCGATGGGCACGCCCTTGCCGATATCGCGCTCCAGCAGGCGAAGGACGCGATCGACGAGGTGGGCGCGCTTGGGAACCGGCGTCTTGCCCTTTTTCAGAGATCGCCAGACCACGGCAACGATGAGGAGCACGACCGATGCGACGATGGCGATGCCGGATGCTCGGAACACGGTGTCCGAGCGCGTCTCCGCGCCGACGACGAGGCCGACGAAGCCGCCGAGAATCCCCATGATCGACAGCGCGATCACGAGACCGGAGAGAAAGCCGCTTTTGGCCTGCTTCGCCACGAGCCCGTGGATCGCGGCGAGGTCCTCGAGAATGGTCTCTACCGGGGCCGACCGCGTGTAAACGAGATTCCGCTTGAACGCGCCTGCATCGAACCCCATCGACATTTACTTTAGTCGCGCCTGTCGCGTAGGGTCAATCACCCTACCTTAGGTTTTTTCGTGATCGTCTACGCTGCCTTCGATCCCTTTCCGGCTCCCAAGGGTGCCGCCGTGCACATCGCGCACTTCGCGGCCGCGCTCGCCGACAAGGTCGCGCCGGTCGAGCTCCTCACGCTCGGCGCCGCAGACGCCGAGGCGCCGGTGGACGTTCCCCCCGGGGCCCGGCACACGGCGCTTCCCGCCCGCGGCAAGACGCTCATCGACCGGATCATCGACTTTCGCGAGCACCTCGTCACGTGGTGGGGAGACCGGCGGCCGAGCGTCGCGCACGTCCGATCCATCTACGAGGGGTTTCCGATCGCGTGCGCCAAAGACAGCGTGTGCGATCGGTTCGTGTTCGAGGTAAACGGACTGCCGTCGATCGAGCTCAAGTATCATTACCCAGCGGTCGAGGCAGACGCCGAGCTTCTCGCGAAGCTCCGGGCGCAGGAGGATCACTGTCTCGGCGCCGCCGACCTCATCCTCACCCCGAGCCCGGTCACAGCCGGCTACCTGCTCGCGCGCGGCGCCGACAGAAGCCGGATCCGCGTCGTGCAAAACGGCGTTTGCCCCGCTTCTTTTCCCTACAAGCCGCCGCGCGTGCGAGGCGAGGAGCCGCTCGCGCTGCTCTACGCAGGGACCCTCGCCGCATGGCAGGGGGTCGATCGCGCCGTGGAGGCGCTCGCGCTGATCCGCCGTGACGTCCCCGCGGAGCTCACCTGCGTAGGGCCGGGTCGCCGCGGGCAGCACCGCCGCGTCGTCGAGCGGGCCGAGAAGCTCGGGGTCGAGGACGCCGTGCGCATCTTACCGCCGGTGCCCCAGCCGGACCTCGTGAGGCTCCACCACGAAGCCGACGCGGCGCTCGTCCCGCTGTTGCCAAACGATCGCAACCTCGATCAGGGATGCTGTCCGCTCAAGGCGATCGAAGCCATGGCCTGCGGCGCGCCGCTCGTCGCGAGCGACATGCCGGCGGTGCGGGCCGTGGCCGAGCCGGAGCGAGAGGCCCTGCTGGCCCGCCCCGGGTCGGCGAAGGCGCTCAAGGACGCGGTGCTGCGTCTTGCGGCCGACCCCGAGCTAGGCCAGAATATCAGCCGAGCGGCGCGCGCGCGCGTCGAGCGCGAGCTCACGTGGGGGCGGGCCGCAAGCGAGCTCGTAGCCGCGTATCGAGACGTCTTGGGCGTGCCGGCGTCGGAGGCGGACGCGCAGCGGGGCGCAGCGCTTGCGGACGAGCCCCAGCCCCCGGACGAGCCCGCGCCCCCGGACGAACCCGCGCCCCCGGACGAACCCGCGACGGAGTCGGACTCGGCTTAACGGCGGCTCGCCGGCGCCGCCGCCTCGTCGAGGCGCGAGAGCACGGTGCGCAGGGCGTCGGCCTCGGACTCGGGCGAAAACTCGGACCGGACGCGCTCGCGGGCGGCGCGGCCGATCTCCGCGCGGCGCTCGTGAGACAGCGAAAGTAGCTCGCGGATCGCTTCGCCGAGCCGGTGAAGCTGCGCGCGCGGGACCACGAAGCCCGACTCGCCGTGTTCGATCACTTCGGGCATGCCCCCGGCGTCGCTCGCGAGCACCACGCACCCGGTGGCCATGGCCTCGAGGAGGGCGTTCGGGAGGCCGTCCCAGAGCGACGGCATGAGGAACACGTCCGCCAGGCGCAGGTGCAGGGCGACGTCGTTCGGATCGTCGAGTTGTCCCGTGATGATGATGCGCCTCGCCGCGTCTCTGTCGTGGGACTCGAACTCCGCGATGTGCTCGCGCTCGCGCGGGCGCGCCTCGCCGATGACGAGGAGGCACGCTGGCCGCACGCGCCGCACCTCCGAGAGCGCCTCGAGCAAAAACGGGAACCCTTTTTTGTGGCGAAGCTCGCCCGAGAACGCGAGCACGGCCTCCTCGTCGGCGATGCCGAGCCGCTCGCGAAGGCCGCGGGACGGCTCGCCCGGGAAAAACAGCTCCGGGCGCACCGCGTTGTGCACGATCTCGACCTCGCGCGGGCCGCGCGCGCCCGGCGCGAGGGCGGCGCGGCGGCCGGTGAGTACCTTCATCTTGGCGGCCAAGTTTTCGGACACCGCCGTGAGGACGTCGGCCTGCTCGAGCGTCCATTGCAGGCGCGCGAAGTCCCCCGGCGGAAACATCAGCCGGTCCACGTCGTTTCCGCGCGCGCTCACCGCGGCCGGGATGCCGGATAGGCCGCCGAAGAAGGTGGCCACGAATCCCGCCGGGAACAGGTAATGGCCCCACACGGCGTCGTAGCGGCGTTCGCTCTGCAGCCACTCGAGGACGTTTTGAGTGTGCATGAGCGAGAGGTCTTGGTTTGCGTAAAGACCGAGGAGGTGCAGCGTGGCGCCGGATGCGGACGGGTCCGCGTCGCCGGCCGGGCTCGTCTCGAGGACCCCCGGCGGCAGGGTGCGCGTCCAAGCGAGGACATCGATCTCGTCGCAAAGCCGGGAGAGCGCGCCGGCGATGCGCGCGCCGCTTCGCGCGAGACCGCCGACGTCTGGGGGAAAGCGCTCGGCGATCACGAGCATTCGCTTGGGCATGAGGGCATCTCCTCGGTAGCGCGCCAGCGCGACCGGCCAGCGGCGCGGCACGCGGGCGGCGAGGGCAGGGCGCGGGGCGCAGGTGGTGTGGGAAAGCTCGGGAGTATCCCCGCCTTTCGGGCCACGCGGCAAGGCGGAGATCGATTGACGACGCGCGCTGCCTCGGCGGGGCGCAATCGCTACAGGGTGGGGCCGCCTTCGGGCGGCCTCACGCCGTTTCGGCCAGAATCCCTCTCGCCCGGCGCGGCGATGAAGCTGCCACCCGCGAGGCGAGGCGGAGCTCAATCGACGGCGCGGCCGGTCGGTCCCCGCGGCTCGGCGTCGCCGAGGCCGGCGAGATCGAGCAGGAACGCGTACTCGAGCGCCCTGTCCCGCCAGCGCCGATAGCGGCCGGAGGCGCCGCCGTGCCCGGCCTCCATATGGGTGCGAAGGAGGAGGCGGCTGTCGCCTGTTTTTTCGTGCCGAAGTTTGGCCACCCACTTGGTGGGCTCCCAAAACTGGACCTGCGAGTCGTGCAGCCCCGAGGTCACGAGCATGTGCGGATAGTCCTGGTTTCGCACCTGATCGTAGGGCGAATACGACAGCATGTACTCGTAGTACTCTCTTTCGTTGGGGTTTCCCCACTCGTCGTACTCGTTCGTCGTGAGCGGGATCGAGTCGTCGAGCATCGTGGTGACGATATCGACGAAGGGCACCGCGGCGATCACGCCGTGATAGAGATCCGGACGCTCGTTTATCACGGCGCCGATCAGGAGCCCCCCGGCGCTGCCTCCGAGGGCGTAAAGCTGCGAAGGCTCGGTGAACCCCTCGCTCACGAGGTGCTCGCTCGCGTCGATGAAGTCGTAAAACGTGTTCTTTTTGTTCAGGAGCTTTCCGTCATCGTACCAGCCGCGGCCGAGCTCTTGGCCGCCTCGGACGTGGGCGATCGCGTAGGCGAAGCCGCGATCGAGGAGGCTGAGCCGCAAAGACGAAAACGACGCGTCTACGCTCGCGCCGTAGGATCCGTAGGCGTATAGGAGGAGCGGCTGGGGACCGCCATCGCGCAGGTCCTCGCGGTACACGAGCGAAATCGGGACGCTCGTGCCGTCGCGCGCCGTCGCGTAGAGGCGCTCGGTGCGGTAGTCGTCCGGGTCGAAGCCGCCGAGCACTTCGTCGCGCTTTTTGAGCTCGCGCTCGCCGGTTTCGACGTCGTAGTCGTACACGGACGTCGGGGTGGTGAGCGACGTGTACTCGAGGCGGAAGGTGCCGGTGTCGAACTCGGCGTTTTGGCCGGGCGAGGCCGTGTACGCCGATTCGTCGAACGTGATGACCCGCTCGTCCCCCCCTCCGCGGGGGAGGATCCGAAATGTCACGAGGCCGTCCTCGCGCTCACCCACGACCACGTGATCGCGAAACGTAAGCACCGATTCCAGGTAGACCTCGCTTCGGTGCGGGACGACCTCCTCCCAGCGCTCGCGACGGGCGTCGCCCACCGGGGCGCGCACGAGCCGGAAATTCTGCGCCTCGTCGTTCGTGCGGATGTAAAACGACTCCCCTGCGTGTTCCACGCTGTATTCGTGGCCGCGCTCGCGCGGCAGGATCACCTCCCACTGTCCGCCCGGGTCGTCGGCCCGGAGATAGCGGTACTCGCTCGCCGTCGTGTGGTGGGACGCGATGAGCAGGTAGTCGCGCGATCGCGTGCGCGAGACCCATGTGCGAAACGTGGGATCCTCCTCCTCGAAGACGAGCTTTGCGTCGTCGGGATCGCCGCCGAGCTCGTAGCGGTAGATCTGAAACGAGCGAAGCGTCTCGGGATCCTGCCTCGCGTAGAAAATCGTTCGATCGTCGGCCGCCCAGGCCAGGTTGCCGGTCACCTCGGGGATCTCGTCGTCAAGCATCTCCCCGGTTTCGAGATCCACGAAGTAGATCGTGGCGATCCGCCGGCCCACCGTGTCCGCGGCGAACGCCAGAACGCTGTGGTCGTCGCTCACCGCCATGCCGCGGATGTCGTAGTAATCGTGGTCCGCGGCGAGCTCGTTTACGTCGAGAATGACCTCCTCGGGTGCATCGAGCGAGCCCTTCTTGCGGGCATATATCGGGTAGTCGTTCCCCTGTTCCTCTCGCCGGTAGTAATAGTAGTCGCCGCGGCGGTAGGGCACCGAGCTATCGTCCTCGCGGATGCGGGCGCGGATCTCCTCGAAGATGCGGTCTTGCAAGTCATCCGTGTCCGCCATGACCTCGCGGAGGTAGGCGTTTTCTTCTTCGAGGTAGCGGATGACGTCTTCGTTTTCGCGATCCCGCATCCAGTAGTAGGGATCGACGCGCACGTGTCCGTGGGTCTCGAGCTCCACCGGCTTGCGTTCGGCGCGAGGCGGCGCGGGGGGGCGTTTTTCACTCGCCGCCGGCTCGTCGGCGTCGGCGGCCGGCTCCTCGGGTCCGCTCGCCGGCTTGCTTGCGCCGCATCCGTAGATCGCGACGCACAGCGCGGCGAAGATCGCGATCTGCATGCACTGCCGAATCATCGTGAGCTCCTCCTAACGGGTGATGTCGGGCCGGGCGGGAGCGGCCGCGGGCGGATAATATAAGGGAACCGACCGCGGGAGGCAGCGGGCGAGCCCCCGGCAGACTTGGCGCGCCGGCGCCTGCGCGGGAAGCTTTCCCCGGCGCCCGCCGTAGGTGATAATAAGGGGCCGCGAAGCCGTAGGAGTCCGACAAGCGATGTCGATGTTTGACCGAACCCGCCGGGGCAAAGCCGGCTCAGGCGGAAATCCCGCCGGCGACGCCTCCGCGAAGCTCGCCCCCGGGAAGCGCACCCGCGTGCAAGCCGCCGAGCGCCGCGGAAAGCCGAAACAGGCCCGGCCGGGCAAAAACGGCGTTCAAAACGGCCCCGGCCGCGATCTCATGGACGACGCGCCCAGCCGTCCGAGCAGGTCCGAGCTCCAAACCGGCGGCGTGCTCGGCCCGGAGGAGGTCGAGCACGCTCGCAGAAACAACCCGATCTACCAGCGGCAGCTCGGCTTCGATCCCACGGAGTTTTCGGCGGCGCCGGTGGACAGCGCCGAGTTCGCCCAAGATGTGGCCCGCTACCAAGAGGAACACACCTTGATCGTCGATGGGATGGCCGGGCCCACGACGTGCCGGAAGGCAGACATCGCGGAGTCGAACGAGGCAGGCGCGGAGGATTTTGCCGAGGACGGGGCCGGCGCCGGCGAGTCGGCGGCCCCGGAGACCGTGCGCGCCCAGGCGGCGGAGCACGAGGCGGAGGAGGAGACAGAGGAGGAGATGGAGACGGTCTACGTGCTCGACGAAAACGGCGAGCATGTGGAGCTGCCGCGAAACGAGGCGGGGCTCTTGTTTAGCCAACTGAGATCGCAGATCTGGCAAAACCGCGGCGGCATCGCGACGGCGCTTTCGATCTACGAGGGGCTCGAGGAGCAAAGCGGTGTGCGCCAGTGGTACGCCGAGAAGCGAAGCGGCGCCGAAACCCCGGACATCGCCGCAGGGGAGCAGGCCCTTAGCGACTTCGACGAGGCGATCGAAGCGATTACGATCACCGAGCGCTACGACAACCTCTTTATGAACCTCGAGCGGGGCAAGCACTATCACGAGCGCGCGATCGATCCCGCCGAGCGGGTGGCCAACCAGATTTGGCGGTATCGCGACGACGTGATCGAAGGCGCCGAGAAAGGCGCCAGCGACGCCGAGTTCATCCGCAACGTCTCGTTCACCGCCGTGGCGGGGATGGCGACCGCCGGCGTCGGGGCGAAGGCGAGCGCCGCGGGCTGGGGCACGACGAAAGTGGCCGCGGCCAAGGCCGGCACCGCGGGCGCGTTCGCCGCGGGCGAAGAGATCATCGACTACACGAGCACGGCGCTCGCGGATCCCACGAAGGAATTCGACATCCGCGAGCTCGGCGCGAACGCGCTCAAGGAGTTTCTGATCGGCGCGGTCATGGAGGTCGCGGGGAGCGCCCTTCGCGACAAGCTCCGAATGCGCATGACCGGAGTGGATGACGGGTGGATCCTCCGGGTGATCGACTCGTACGACTCCGAAGTCCACGGCCTCATGGCCCGGAGCGCAAAATTAGGCGCTGAGTCTCTCAAGCAACTCCTTATCGAGATCATCGCAGACGTCCCCGTCCGCATCCTCGAGTCGTTCATCGAAACCTTCTACGACGCCGTCTGGTCCCTGATCGCCGGTCAGAGCTCCATCAGCCTCGACGGCGTCCTCGAGCACCTGTCCGAGGAGCTTTGGAATTGGTCTGCGTTGTGGAACACCCTCGCGCGGGCCTTCAAAGAGCTTTACGAGGAAGGCGCCGAGGACTTGACCGCCGACGCCATCGAAGACGCGGCCGTCCGCTACCTGAGCGAGTCGGTGAGCTAAGCTCGTCCTGCGTCGCGCCGCGCGGCGACCGGCGCCGAAACGCAAAATCCGCCGCCTCGGGGCGAGGCGACGGATCAGGTAGTGACCCCACGGGGACTTGAACCCCGGATTCCGGCGTGAGAGGCCGGCGTCCTAACCGCTAGACTATGGGGCCTGATTCAGGGTGTGGCGTCGGAGGCTAAGCTAGCGTTTCGGTAGGTAGTATCGCAAGCTCTTGAAGTAAGTTAGGGCTCGGGGACCAGGATTCGAACCTGGATAGACAGATCCAGAGTCTGCCGTCCTACCATTAGACGATCCCCGAAGACGACCACGATTGGGGCTCTCGCGGGCGCTGCCGCTCGAGGCGGCTTTTTCTATCGCGAGCCGTGCTCGGGGTCAAGAGGAGGGATGACGGCGATGAAGGTCGTGCCGCGGTGCCGGTAAACGTGCACGGCTCCCCACCTGGCGTCGCCTGAGGTGGCGAGCAGCCGGGCGACGGCGACGCCGCGCGCGCGATAGACCGGCGGCGCCCGGTGCGCGATCGCGTGACGACGAAAATGGCGCTGGTAGTAGCGGAGGGTGTCGCGAAACCCCCGTGACGAGACGAAGGTCGAGTCGCCGCGCTCGCTCACCTGCGATCCCGGGGGCACGGGGAGGCCGTAGCGATCGTCGTCGGCGGCGGCCGCGGCCGGCGCGAGCAGCCAGGCGCAGGCGAGGGCGACGGCGACGAGGCGGCGGAGGGTGCTCATCAGTCTTGGATGCGCTCGCCGACCATGCTGCCGACGAGGTCGACCGGGGTGTCGTCCCGGAGGAAGAACGTGGCGAACCAAGCGGCGGCGCTGTGGTGGCCGAGGGTGTCGAGCACGAGATCGCCGGTGTCGTCACGCCCCGGCGCGATCCCCTCCAGCGACAGGTCGAGCGACAGGCCATCGAGGAGCTCCGCCCAGTCGCCGAGGGCGTCGTCGAGCCGATCCACCCCGCCCGCGCACGCCGGTTCCAGGCAGGGCTCGGGCTCGCCCAGGGCCCGGCAGGCGAGCGCGCTCACGGCCTCGCAGCCGGTTTTTGGGGACTCGGGATCCTCGGCGGCGCCGACGAGCGCGGTCCCCAACTGGTAGGCGTCGGCGTCCACCTCGCGCGGCGCCAGGCTCTGGTCCCGGAATGCGGTGGCCGCGGCCGAGCCCAGGCGGGCGGTGAACGCGTGAGGACCGATTTCGAGCTCCCCGCTGCCCGGGCCTGATTCTCGGACCGTGACCCCGTCGGCGGTTAAGTGCGTACGCGCGGTGTCGTGAAGCTCGATCGCCCGCGGCGGTTCGCCGGCGATGCCCAGTCTGAAGATATCCAGGCGATGGCGCGCGGTGTCGGGGCCGGTGAGCTCGATCGTCGATTCGATCTCGAGCTCGGACAGGACCTCGCGTCGCTCTGCGGCGAGCGCGGCCAGCTCATCGTCCGCGGGGAACTCGCCGGCGGCGATGGCGTCCGTGATGACCGCGTCGAGCGACTCGCCGGCCCCTTCGCCGAGGTCGAGCGGCCTGCAGCCGTCGTCGTCGGGCTGGCCGCGCTGCGCCTCGAGCGCCTCGGCGAGCTCGTCCTCGCCGCCGGGCTCGCAGAGGTCCGCGCCACCTAGCTCGCCCTGCGCGCAGTCGAGGACGAGTTGGCCGGTGGCCGCCTCGCACTCGGCGAGCGTGTCCCACGGCTCGGATGTGCCCGCTTCGTCGAGCGCGTCGGAGACCAGGTTGAGGTCGAGGTTGGAGCTTAGCGCCGCTTTATCGGGCGGGGTTACGCCGCGGTCGCGCACGACGAGCGTGAGCATGAGCGGTGTGCCCGGGCGGAGCTGCTGGGCGTCGAGATCGATGCAGCCGTAGGCGAGCGGCGGCAGGCCCTCTTCGTGGTCGCCGAAGGCGAGGACGGTGTGGCCCTCACCGGAGCTTCGGTTCGGAAACGACGCCTCGTCTCCGAGCGATTGCACCTCGCGCTCGGGGAGAACCGAGGCCGGGATGTCGTCGACGTCGATGTCTTGACACGTGTGCTCCGAGGCCTGGTACAGGCGCAGGTTGACGGGCAGGATCTCGCCCGGATCGCGGAAGCCCTCGTGCAGCACGGCGACGGCCAGGTCGGTGAAGCCGTCTTCCGACACCGCGATGTAAAACGTGGCCGACGGCGCGTTGGGGGCGTGGGCTTCGACCCGGAAGTTGACGCTCTCGGCGCCGGCGACGAGGTCGATCTCAGCGACGCCGTGTTCGTCTGTGATCGCGCTCGGCGACGACAGCGTGGAGCCTCCCGAGTCCTCGCCCGCGTCGACGCGCATGCTGAACTCGACCTCGGCGCCCTGAATGGGCTGTCCCGCGGCGTCGCGGTAGAGGACGGGCAGCGTCTGTCGGCCTCCGAAGGCGAGGCCGAGGGACTCACCGGGGGGCTCGCCGACCTCGAGGCTCGCGCGCCCGTCGCCGACGTCGGCGTCGGCGCCCACGTCGTCAGTGGAGCTCCCGCCGCAGGCGGCGACCGCGAAGGCGAGCCCGCAAACCCAAAGGCGCAGGCGCTTGGTCATGACGTTAGGCAAACGGATTTCGGCACCGGGGCCGGGGGATCGACAGGTCAACCTTAAACCGGACAGCCAGATCCGGTACACATCCACCTTGTCGCGGCGCAGGGATTCTCGCTATGGCCGAGTTCACACACCTACACTTGCATACACAGTACAGCCTCCTCGACGGCGCGATCCGCGTCGGGGATCTGTTCCCCAAGGTTCAAGAGCTCGGGATGGACACCGTGGCGGTGACCGACCACGGCAACATGTTCGGGGCGATCGACCTTTACGAAAACGCGAAAAAGCACGGCGTCAAGCTCATTTTTGGGTGCGAGACGTACGTCGCCGACGACCACCGCGACCGCACAAGCCGCCGCAACTACCACCTGATCCTCCTCGCCAAGAACAAGGCCGGCTACCGGAATCTGCAATATCTAAACTCGATCGGGTACCTCCAGGGGTTTTACTACCACCCTCGCATCGACAAGGAGCTCCTTCGCGAAAACTCCGAGGGGCTGATCGGGCTGTCGGCGTGTCTGGGCGGCGAGGTTGCGCAAACCCTGCTCAAGCGGGGCGTCGCGGCTGCGGAAGAGGTCGCCGTGCAGTACCGCGACATCTTCGCGCCCGGCGACTTTTACCTCGAGATGATGCCAAACGGCCTGGACGAGCAAGACCAGGTCAACGACGAGTGGCGCCGCATGGGGCCCAAGCTCGGGATTCCGCTCGTCGCCACGAACGACTGTCACTACGTGGGCCGCGCCGACGCCAAGGCGCAGGAGATCCTCCTGTGCATCCAGTCCGGCAAGACGGCGAGCGACCAAAAGCGCCTCCGCCACGAGGTCGACGAGTATTTCCTAAAGAGCCCCGCCGAGATGGAGGCGCCGTTCAAGGACGTCCCCGAGGCGCTCGAAAACACCGTTCGCATCGCAAAGCAGTGCGATGTGGAGCTCGAGCTCGGCGACACCCAGCTGCCGCGATACCGCATCCCCGAGGGCTACACGCTCGATAGCTACCTCGAGGAGGTGGTCTGGAGCGGCCTCGACCGCCGGTTTCGGGAGATGACCGAGCGAGGCGAGCGGTTCGACCCCGACGAGTATCGGGTGCGCGTCCGCCATGAGCTCAAGATCATAAGCGGGATGGGGTTTCCCGGGTACTTCCTCATCGTCTGGGACTTCATCAACTGGGCCAAGGAGCACGGCATCTCGGTGGGGCCGGGGCGCGGGTCGGGAGCCGGCTCGCTCGTCGCGTTCGCGATGCGGATCACCGACATCGATCCCATCCGCTTCAACCTGCTGTTCGAGCGGTTCTTGAACCCCGAGCGCGTCAACATGCCCGACTTCGACGTCGACTTTTGCATGAACCGGCGCGACGAGGTCATCGGCTACGTGCAGGACAAGTACGGGGAGAAAAACGTCGGCCAGATCGCGACGTTTCACCAGCTCAAGGCCCGCGGCGTGATCCGCGACATCGCCCGCGTGATGGAGATCCCTTACGCCGAGGCCGACAGGCTGGCCAAGCTCGTCCCCGATCCGGTGCAGGGCAAGTCGCCGCCGGTGCGCGACGCCATCGAGCAGGAGCCCGAGCTGAAGAGGCTCTACGAGACGGACGAAAAGACGCGCGAGCTGCTCGACATCGCCGCCTCCCTCGAGGGCCTGAACCGCCACGTGGGTACGCACGCAGCGGGGGTCGTGATCGGTGAACGAGAGCTTTGGAACTACGTGCCGTGCTTCAAGGGGCAAAACGGCGAGCTCGTCACCCAGTTCGCGATGACGGAGGTCGAAAAGGCCGGCCTCGTCAAGTTCGACTTCCTCGGGCTCAAGACGCTCACGGTGATCGACACCGCGGTGCGGCTCGTAAACCGCCAGCGCGAGGAGGCCGGCGCCGAGCCGTTCGACATCGAGAAGATCGAAAAGGACGACCCGGGCGTCTTCGAAATGATCAGCCGCGGCGACACCACCGGGGTGTTTCAGCTCGAGTCGTCGGGCTTCCGCGAGATCCTCAAAAAGCTCCGGCCCGACAACCTCGAGGACATCGTGGCCGCCGTCGCGCTCTACCGGCCCGGCCCCCTCGAGGGCGGCATGGTCGATGACTTCATCGACCGCAAGCACGGGCGCAAGCAGGTCGAGTACCCGCACCCCGAGCTCGAGCCCGTCCTCAAAGACACCTACGGCGTCATCATCTACCAGGAGCAGGTGATGCAGATCGCCCAGGTGCTCGCCGGTTATAGCCTAGGCGCCGCCGATCTCCTCCGCCGCGCGATGGGCAAGAAGAAAAAGGAGGTGATGGAGGAGGAGAAGGTCAAGTTCCTGGCGGGCGCCAAGGATCTGGACCGCGATCCGGTGCAGGCCGAGCAGATCTTCGATTTGATGGCCTTTTTCGCGGGGTACGGCTTCAACCGGTCGCACTCGGCCGCCTACGGCTGGATCACCTACCAGACGGCGTATCTCAAGCACCACTACCCGCACGAGTTCATGGCGGGCCTCATGTCCTGCGATCAGGACAACACCGACAACATCGTGAAGTTCATCGCGGAGGCGCGGGCCATGGGACTCACGGTGGCCCGGCCCGACGTAAACGAGTCCGCGTCAGACTTCACGGTGGTGACCACGCACGGCGAGGACGGCGGCAGCGAAAAGGTGATTCGCTTCGGGCTCGGCGCCGTGCGCGGGGTGGGCCACGGGGCCGTGGAGTCGATCCTCGCTTCCCGCGCCGAGGAGGGGCCGTTTTCGTCGCTCTACGAGTTTTGCAACCGGGTCGACGGCGCGCGGGTCAATCGCCGCGTGGTGGAGGCGCTCGTCAAAAGCGGCGGGTTCGACGGCATCGCAACGGACAAGGGCCTTCACCGGGCCGCGATCTTCGGCGCCATCGAGCAGGCGATGGAGCGCGCCGCGCAGGCGCAGCGGGACCGGCGGAGCGGCCAGACGTCGCTGTTCGGTCTGCTCGGCGGCGGCGACAGCGGTCCGGACAGCGGCCCCGGCGACGGGTTGCCCGAATCGTACCCGGACGTGGAGGCGTGGCCGGCGAAAGAGAAGCTGTCCTACGAAAAGGAGGCGCTCGGGTTTTACATAAGCGGGCACCCGCTCGATCGCTATAAGGGCGACCTGTCCCGCTACGCGAGCGCCACGACGGTCGACTTCGCGGACGGGACGCGGGGCCCCGGGGAGGCGGCGATCGGCGGCGTGGTGACGGCTTATCGTGAGCGCCCGACCAAAAAGGGCGACGGAAAGCTCGCGTTTTTTCAGCTCGAGGACTCGTTCGGCACGCTCGAGGTCATCGTGTTTCCGAAGACCTTCGAGAAGGTGCGGCACATCTTGGTCTCCGACGAGCCGCTTTTGTGTTCGGGCAAGGTGGTGGACGAGGGCGAGGCCGGTCAGCACGCGTTTCGGCTGCTCCTCGAGGAGGCCAAGCCGCTCGCGGAGCTCCGGGAGACCCAGACCTCGCGGATCGAAATCCACCTGAACGCGGATACGACCACGCCCGAGCAGATCGAGTCGCTCCGCGGGATCCTCGCCGGCGCGCGCGGCAGCTGTCAGGCGATCGTTCGCCTCACGATTCCCAAGCGATCCGAGACGGTGATTCGACTCGGCGAAAACTACCAGATCGCGCCGACCGACGAGCTTTTGTCGCGGCTCGAGCGGCTGTTCGGCGACCGGGTGGCCACGCTGCGCTGACCGCCGGAGCGGCCCCTCCGCTTTAGCTCTTGGAGTGCCCGAGCTGGGAGGGAGGAACGAAGCGGTGGTCGGAGCGCCCGGCGAGAATCAGGTGCGTCATGACGACGGCGAATCCCACGGTGTAGCTGCCGACGGACAGCGGGAGTTGAACGATGCGCTTGATCATGATGCGTCGACCTTGAGGGCTCGATGTTTCGTGGAGATGACCAGGGCGTTACATCGGATGCCGCACCTGCCGAGACCGGTTCATGAAGCGCCTACGTTTTTCGCGCAGGGCGCGGTGGCGCTTTAGCACGCCTGGCGCACCCGAGCTCCGGGGAATTCCGGATGGGCCAAAATCGCGGCCCCGCGTCCCACGTTTTTTTGCCCCCCCGTCTCGATGCCGGGAGGGCTAACCGAGCCCCATGCGGTGGAGGTCGTCGTCTTCGAGGCCGAAGAAGTGGGCGGTCTCGTGAAGGACCGTGATTCGGATCTGCTCGACGAGCTCGTCGCGATCGGTGTAGGCGCGCTCGAGGTTTTGCCGAAACAGGTGCACGGCGTCGATGTGCGGCGTCTCGCCGCCGCCTACGTGGCTCTTTTCGGGGAGCGGCACGCCGGTGAACAGGCCGAGCAGGCGCGGCTCGATGCCCTCGCGGATGAGGTCCTCCGAGGGCGCGTCGTCCAGGAGCACGGGGACGTTTTCGAGGAGCTCCACCACCTGGTCCGGGAGCTCGCTCATCGCCTCTTCCGCCGCCTTTTCGAACTCTTCCTCGGTGAGCCGGTAGTCCGGAGGGGACTCGCGATCGAGGCGAGCCACCTCCAAAAAGTGCGTGATCATCGCGTCGCGATCATCCTGCTCTTCGGCGATGCGGCCCAAGCCGTAGTGCACGTCGGCCTCGGCGGCGCCGCGCTCGCGCGCTCGCTCGTAGGCCGAGCGGGCGCCTTTGGGGTCGCCCGCGTCGAGGAGCGCCTGGGCCGCGGCCAGAATCTGAGCTGGATCGCGAGCGGCGGCGGCGGCATCGCTCAAGTGCTTGCGGGTGGCCCGGCCGTCGCCCGCGGTGGCCGCGATCTCCGCGCAGATGAGGAGCGCCTCCACCCGCTCTTCGTCCTCGGCGCTGGCCACCGCTGCCTCCGCGAGCTCACGGGCGGCGCCGACCTCGCCCCTATCGAGCAGGAGACCGGCCGCGCCGAGGCGCGGGCTCGGGAATTCCGGATCGGCGCTCGCGGCGCGCTGGTAGAGATCGAGGGCGAGGTCCGCCTCGCCGCGCGCTTCGGCGATCGCTCCGCGCAGGTGGAGGCAATCCGGCAGATCGGGCGTGGCGGCCTCGGCGTGGCTGCAGGCCGTTTCTGCGCGCTCGATGTCGCCGCCTTCGAGTGCGTTCCATCCCTCCTCGATCCACGCTGCGGCGTGGGCGGCGGCCTGGGCGCTTGTGGTGTCTTCGCGCGTCATGCTCCCGACTATACGAGAGCGGGCGCCCGCGCGCAGTCCGCGATGGGCAAAGCGGGAATCGCGGGGGGCTGCGCGGCGTTCACATCTCGTGGCCCGTATCCCCGCGCACGGCGGCCGCGTTGTCATACGCTCCGCCGGCCGGTAGAGTTTTCCCGTGACTGCGCCGACCCGAACCCTCGCGCTCCTCGCCCTCGCCATCGTCTTGGCGTCCGGGTGTCCCCGCACGCGAACCCCGGTTGCTCCCGACGTCCCGCGGGCGGACGATCCGTCGGCGGAGGAACGGTTTCAGGACGCCCGAGCGAAGTTCGAAGCCGAGGAGGAGATCGCAGCCGAGGAGTTCGACGCGATCGCGCGGGAGTTCCCGAACGATCCGATCGCACCGTACGCGCGCCTTTACGCCGGGATGTCGGCGGTGACGAGCGGCGCGTACGACGACGCCATCGGCCACCTCGAAGAGCTCGAATCCACCCCCGTGACCGACCGCGGCCTCGAGCTCCGCGGCGCGCTGTTTTTGGGCGTGGCCTACACCTACCAGGGCGCCTACGACGAGGCGCTGCCCAGGCTGACCCAAGGCGAGCCGGCCTTGACGGGGGACGACGAGCGCGGCCAGTGGCTCGGCGCCATGGCCGAAGCCACCGCCGCCACCGGCGGGCCGGGCGAGGCCATCGGTTACTACGACGCGTGGCACGAGCTCGCGAGCGCCGCCGAGCGGGCCTATATCCTGGACCGAATCAGCGCGCTCGCCGGCGGTTTGGCCGACTCGGACCTCGAGGCCATCTACCAGGACGCTGCGGATTACGGGGGCCCCGCCGCGGCGATCGTGGGTGAGCGGTATGCCACCTCGCTGGAGGCGGAGGGGGCACTGGCGGCCGCGACGGACGTTCGTCGCGACATCGCGCCCGCGCGCCGGGCGCTCGAGCTTCCGGACGCCACGGATGCGGCAGAGGAGGGCGACGCGCACCTTTTGGGCGCGGTGGTGCCGCTGTCTGGGGCGCGGGCGCGGGTCGGCGATCTGGTGATGCGCGGCATCGCGCTCGCGTCGGGGACCTTCTCCGAGCGCGACGCGGAGGGCGTCGGGCGAACGGGGATCCCCAAGCCGTTCGCGGTGGCGCTGCGCGATTCGCGGTCGGAGGCGGCGGGCGCGGTAGACGCCTTGGAAGAGCTCGTGGACGAAAACGCGATCGCCGTTCTCGGCCCGGTGGACGCGAGCAGCGCGTCGGCGGCCGCGGCGTCGGCCGAGCGCCGGGGCCTGCCCCTCGTGACCCTGTCTCCGCGCGCCCCGAGCGGGGAGGGCGGACGCCACGTGTTTCACGTGGTGCACTCGGCCGAGGAGCGCGCGCGGTCGCTCGCCCGGTACGCGTTTCGCGAGGGCAAGCGCGACTTCGCGATCTTTGCGCCCGACAACGGCTACGGCCGAGCGGTCGGCGCCGCGTTCAAAGACGAGGTGGAGAGTCTCGGCGCAGGGGTCACCGTGGAAGCCGATTATCCGGCCGATGCCACCTCCTTCGTCGACGAGGCAGAGGCGCTGCGGGGCCCTTGGGACGCGCTCTTCGTCCCCGACCAGGCGCGGCGCCTCGAGCTCGTGGCGCCGGCGCTCGCCGCGAACAACATGATTTCCACCCCGGCAGACGGCGATGCGCCCCGCCACGGACGCGGAATGCTGCTGCTTTCGACGGCTGAATTTCTGAGCCCGAGCTACGTGCGGAGCACGGGCCGCTACAGCGTAGGCGCCGTGTTCGCGCCGGGCTTTTACCCCGACCAAATGGATCCCGATATCGGGGCGTTCGTCGATCGCTATGAATCGACGTTCGGCCGGTCGCCGACGGCGCTCGACGCCTACGCCTACGACGCGGCGCTGGCGGTGCGGGCGGCGGTGGAAAGCGGTGCCCGCACGCGCGCCGAGGTGAGGGCGGCCATGCTGCGCGGCGTGGTGTCTGGCGTGACGGGGCGGGTCGGATTCGACTCGGCGCGCCAGCGCGACGACGAGGGGGTTTTGTTCCGCGTGGACGAGCGCGCGCGGGATGAATACGAGATCCGGGCCCTGCGCGAGTAGCGAAAGCGCGCGCCGAGGGGGCGACCACGCTCCCCGAGAGGGTGCGCCTCGGTCGCGCCGGCCGTGGCGATCACGGGGTTTGCGGCGCGCGCCGATTGACCCCGCGACGCCCCGGGCGTAAACCTCGCGCCATGCGGTGTTCCCGTGCCTTCATCCCCACGCTCAAGGAAGTCCCCGCCGACGCGCAGGTCGCGAGCCATATTTACATGGTGCGGGGCGGCTTCATTCGGCGGCTCGCGGCGGGGGTTTACAGCCTCTTGCCGCTCGGCTGGCGCGTGATTCGCAAGATCGAGCAGATCGTACGCGAGGAGATGGATGCCACCGGGGCGCAGGAGCTTCATATGCCGTCCGTGCTCCCTGCGGAGCTGTGGCGCGAGACCGGCCGCTGGGACGAGTATGGGCCGCTTCTGCTCCGCATCGAGGATCGCAAGGGCGCGGCGTTTTGCTTCGGCCCCACCCACGAGGAGGTGGTGGTGGACATCGCGAGGCGCGAGATCCGCTCGTATCGCGATTTGCCCCTGAACCTGTACCAGATCCAGGGCAAGTTCCGCGACGAGCTCCGCCCGCGCGCGGGGCTGCTGAGGAGCCGCGAGTTCATCATGAAAGACGCCTACTCGTTTCACGCCAGCGCCGAGGACGCGTCTTCCGAGTACGCGCGCATGTACGCCGCCTATCAGCGCATCTTTCGGCGGTGCGGACTGGAGTTTCGCGTGGTCGAGGCCGATCCGGGGGCGATCGGCGGCAACGAGTCGCACGAGTTTCAGGTGCTGGCCGAGTCGGGCGAAGACGCGCTCGTCGCGTGCCAGCGCTGCGCATACGCCGCCAACGTGGAGCAGGCCGAGGTGGGCGCGCCGGCGGAGCCGGGCGTTCGCGGTGACGGTGATCTCGAGAAGGTGAAGACCCCGGGGACGAAGACCATCGAGGCCGTGGCCGGGTTTTTGAATGTCGCGCAAGAGCGCCTCATCAAGACCATGATCTACATGGCCGACGGTGCCCCGGTGGCCGTGCTCGTTCGCGGCGACCGCGCCGTCAACGAGGTCGCGGTCAAGAAGGTCACGGGCGCCTCGGAGCTAGAGCTCGCCCAACAAGAGCAGGTCGAGTCTGCGACGGGTGCGCCGTATGGGTTCGCAGGGCCGGTCGGACTGGCGATCCCGATCTATGCGGACGCCGAGCTCGAGGGGGCCACGGGCGCGGTGGCGGGCGCCAACGAGGCTGACGCGCACTACACGGGCGTGAGCCTGGGGCGTGACGCCAGCGTTCGTCGCTACGCGACGCTGCGCCTGGCCGAGTCAGGGGATCCTTGTCCGCGCTGCGAGGACGGGACGTTCGAGCTCATGCGCGGCATCGAGGTGGGCCACGTGTTCAACCTCGGTACGAAGTACTCCAAGCCGATGGCGGCCGCGATCTCCGATGAGGCGGGGCAAGAGCACGTGATGGAGATGGGGTGTTACGGGATCGGGATCACGCGGGTGGCCTCGGCCGCCATCGAGCAGAACCACGACGATGACGGTATCGCGTGGCCGATGCCGATCGCGCCCTACGAGGTGACGCTCCTGCCGCTGCAGATGGGGGATGAGTCGGTGCGGGAGGCGGCCGAGTCGCTTTACCGCGAGCTCACGGACGCCGGGGTGGAGGTCTTGTTCGACGACCGCGACGAGCGGCCCGGCGCCAAGTTCAAAGACGCGGACCTGATCGGCGTTCCGCTTCGCGTGGCGCTCGGCAAGCGCTCGGTCAAGGCCGGGGAGATCGAGATCAAGTGGCGCTGGGAGCGCGAGGCGACGACGGCGCCGCTCGCGGGCGCGGGAGAGGCCGTGGCCGCGCTGGTCAGAGCGGAGCGGCGGCGCTATGTCGAGCGCGCCGCGGAGGTCTCGCGGCCGTGAACGACGGCGAGGGGGGACCGCCGGCGGGCGCCGCCCGGGCGAAAACCGGGGTGATCGTCGCCTTGGACGCGCCGAACGCCGACGAGGCCGAGGAGCTCGTTTTCAAGCTGGGTGGCGAGGCGGAGTGGGTGAAAATCGGGCTCGAGCTGTTTTGCGCCGAGGGGCCCCAGGTGGTGCGCCGCTTCGCCGCGGGCGGCGGGCCCCAACCCGGCGCCACGGCCGACGCAGCGCGCGTGACGCCGGAGCGCGCGGGCACCGCGCGCGTGATGCCAGAGCGCGCGGGTACCGCGCGCGTGATGCCAGAGCGCGCCGGCACGGCGCGCGTGATGTTAGACCTTAAGCTTCACGACATCCCCAACACCGTCGCCCGCGCCATCCAGCGGGCCAGCCACCTCGGCGCCGAGCTCGTCACGGTGCACGCCGCGGGGGGCAAGGCCATGCTCGAGGCGGCCGCAGAGGCCGCGAAGGCCTGCCCACCGCCGCGCCCGCGGGTACTCGCAGTGACGCTCCTCACCTCCATGACCGAGGACGACCTCTCAGACATCGGCTGTCCGGGGCGCCCCGCGGAGGTGGCCTTGCAGCGGGCGCGCCTCGCCGAGGCCGCCGGCTGCGACGGCGTCGTGACCTCGCCCCACGAGGCCAGCGCGATCCGCGAGCAAGCGCGCGAGGGGTTTATCATCGTCACCCCCGGCGTCCGGCCCGCGGGGACCGCTGCCCAAGATCAAAGGCGCGTGAGTACGCCCCGGGGCGCCAAAGACGCCGGCGCCGATTTCATCGTCGTCGGTCGCCCGATCACCCGCGCGGAGGATCCGCGCGCGGCGCTTCGCGCGATCGCCGCAGAGCTCGAGGACTGAGTTTTGGCCAAGAGGGACGAACGGCTCGTTTTCGGCGTGGGCCCGGTTCGCGAGGTCCTGGCCTCGCGGCCCGATGACGTGGACAAGCTCGTTTTGAGCTTCTCGCGCGCGGCGCGCGCGCGGCACGGCCGAAAACCCGACCCACTCGTCCGGCTCGCCGACACGGCGCGCGAGCGCGGGATCTCGGTGGAGGAGAAGCCCCACAGCGTGCTCGATCGCATGGCCGGGCCGAAAATTCGCCACCAGGGGGCGATCGCTGTGGTGGTGGGGCGCTACGCCTACGCGGATCTCGACGCGATCTTCGGCGTGGCCGAGGCCCGCGGAGAGCACGCGCTCGTGCTTGCGCTCGATCAAGTCACGGATCCACACAACCTCGGCGCGGTGGTTCGCTCGGCGCACGTCCTGGGCGCCCATGGGGTGGTCCTCCCGCAGGATCGCTCTGCGGAAATCACGCCTGCGGCGGTGAAAGCCTCCGCGGGGGCGACCGAGCATGTGGCGGTGGCCAGGGTGAAAAACTTGGCGCGCACGCTCGAGGAGATGAAGGAGCGCGGGCTTTGGAACGTCGCCGTCACCGCGACGGGGGCCGATGTGAGCCCGCTTTGGGATATGCCGGCCGGGGTTCCCCTGTGTCTCGTCCTAGGCTCCGAGGGCAAGGGGATCCGCCCGCTCGTCTTGCGCCAGTGCGATCTGCGCGCCGCGATTCCGATGCGCGGCGACGGGGTCGGCTCGCTCAACGTCTCGGTGGCCGCCGGTGTCGCGCTCTACGAGGTCGCCCGGAAGCGCTGAGCGGGGCTTATCCGATCTTTTCCAGAAAGCTCGCCTTGAGGAGCTTTTCGCCGTGGCCGGGAAAGAACGCCCCGACGGTATCGCCCTGGATGCGAAGGACCTCTCCTTCTCCCCACGTTTTGTGGCGAACCATGTCCCCCTTCCCGAAACCGCTGGCGGTCACGCGGTGACGCGCGCGCTGGACCTTGAGTCCGTGTCCGCGATTTTGCCGCGCCCGCTGCCTCGCCATCGCCTGCGCCAGCATTGCGCGGCGCCCGGCGCTTCCCGCGGCGCCGCCCTGATCCGCCCCGCGCGCCTCGTGCGCCGCGTGCTCGGCGCGCACTTCCGAGGCGCTAAGCGCGCCGTCGTCCTCCTCCGCGTCGCGTCGTGCCCGCACGCAGTTATCGCAGACGCGGCAGGCCTCGGCCCTGTCGTTGTAGCCGAAGTAGCTCATAAGGAGCTTCGTCCGGCACAAATGCGAGCTCGCGTACTGGAGCATCGACTTTAGCCGCGCTTGATCCTGCGCCCGCTTTTGCGCGTAGTGCTGCGTCGCGACCGCCAGTTCCTCCAGGCTCGGGGGGCTGTCGGTCGTGGGGACGAAACGCCCTCCCTCTTCTTCGCGCGCCAGCTCCATCTCCTCGAGGAACGACAAAACGACCCGAGTCTTTTTCGCCGGCGCGTCCGCTCGCTCGGCGATGGTTCGGAGCGGCTGCGACGAGCCATCTCGCGAATAGCGGTGGATGAGGGCGTCGGCGACGGCTCGGGTCTGCTCCGGAGTGGGGTAGCGCCCACCCAAGAAGAAGCTCTGGATGCGCTTGTCTTCGGGCTGATAAAGGAGGATGCAATCGGCCGGGGCGCCGTCGCGCCCAGCACGGCCTGCCTCCTGATAGTACGACTCCAGCGAGCCGGGGACGTTGTAGTGGATCACGAAGCGGATGTCCTGCTTGTCCACGCCGAGGCCGAAGGCGTTCGTGGCGACCATGATGCGAGGCGCGCCCCGCTCCATGAACGCACTTTGGACATCGCTTCGCTCGCGACCGCGCATGCGCCCGTGATAGCGGCCGCACTCGATCCCCTGATCGGACAGATATTCGGCCAGTGTGTCGACCGTTTTGACCGTGGCCGCGTAGATGATGCCGGCGCCGGCTTGGTGCTGGAGCAGCCGGCAAAGTAGCTGCCGCTTTTTGCTCTCGGTGTTGGCCTTGAAGACGTGGTAGCGCAGGTTCGGCCGGCTTAGACCGATATCGACGAGCGCCGCGCTCTCGATGCCGAGCTGATGCAAGATGTCGGTTTTGACGCGCGGCGGCGCCGTGGCCGTGAGCGCGAGCACCGGCGGCCGGCCGAGGGCGCGAACGGCCTCGCCCAACCCGAGGTACGCGGGTCGAAAGTCGTGACCCCACTGAGAGATGCAGTGCGCCTCGTCGACGACGAACAGGTCCACCGCCACACGTCGCATCCGCTCGCGAAAGCTCGCGTCGGACAGGCGCTCGGGAGTGACGAACGCGAGGCACGGGCCACCCTCCGCGAGCCTGGACAGCGCCGCGATTTCGTCGCGGTTACTGAGCGTTGAGTCGAGCCGCACCACCTCAATCCCGCGCTGCTCGAGCTTGTCGTACTGATCCTTCATCAAGGCGATGAGCGGCGAGACCACGAGGGTGATCCCGTCGAGCTCGAGCGCGGGGAGCTGGTAGCAAAGCGACTTTCCGGCCCCGGTGGGCATGATCGCGAGGGTGTCGCGCGCCGCGAGCACGTGGGACATCGCCTCTTCTTGGCCGGGGCGGAATGCGGTAATCCCGAACCGTTGGCGCGCGAGCTCGAGGAGCCTGCTCGAGGCGGCAGGACTGCTGCTTCCGCGCGCAAAACGGCGACGCGGCCCTTCGCCATGGCCTTGACGCACTGCGCTGTCCGGCGTTCGGCCGCTGCGGCTCTCCGTGCTGCGGCGAGTCATCGAAGCTCCTAGCCTCCCTCAGAACGAGTGATCCTGCAAGCCAGTTCGTATCAAGGGCGCGCTGGCCAAGTGTTCAGTTAACGGCGTTTGCCAGACCGGCGCGCTCGCGACGAGCTGGGCCTGCCGGCGCCGCGAAATGAGCGTAGTAGCGAGGCCGATTCGGGGTAAAGCGGCGAACGGGGGCCAGCGGACCCCGGCCGCGCCGACAGCCGGGGACGCCTCGTGCGCAGTTTACAGCGAGCCGGCCGGGGCCAGCTAGCTAAGCGCGCCGGCGGCGGGTTTTGCGGGTCCGCAGCAAGGGCTTGAGCCGGGCCGGGATCTGGTTGATTTCGGATTCGTCGACGATCACGCCGCGGCAGGCAGAGGCCCGGCAGCTGCAGGGCATGGCGAGGTGCGCGGAAAAGGCGTAGTCGTAGGCCAGCTCTTCGCCTGCCTCGATGTCGCGCAGGGCGATCCACCACGCAGTCGCGATCCGCGTTTCGGGATCCCACGAGGTATCCACCTCGGTGTTCGGCGAGCACGAGTGGTTGATCCACCGAGTTTGATCGGTGAGATCGAAGTAAAGCGGTACGGGGTCCTCGTCGTCCTCGTCGTCGCTGCCAGCGAGGACGAGCGAGTACTCGTCGTCGAAGTCGTCATCCTCTCGATACACGATGCCGTCGCCGTAGACCACGACCTCGCCGGCTGAAATGGGGTTGAGGGTGACCACACCGTAGCCGTGGATCTCCGAGCGCACGACTTTGAGTCCGTCGATGGGAGGCATGACACTTCGACAATGCCCAGCTCCGCGACGAAAAGTCAAAGTCTGCGTTGCGCTTTGGGGCCCGAATATGACCTCGCGTGAGCGCGAGGGATCGGTCGCGCGGGCGCCGGCGTGTCAGCGACGTTCGACGGCCTCGACTGCGCCTTCGCTCGCTCTTGTTTCGTTCGTTCTGGGTGCTTGCGTCCCGGCGATGATTTCGCCGTCACGAACGTAGGACGAGCCGGTGAGCGACTTGGCCAGCGTCTTGCCGCGCGCCGCGAGCGCCGCGAGTTCGCTGTAGGTGCGAATCCCGCTGCCCGAGCTCGTGACCGCGGCGAGGGACACGCTCATCAGGGGGAAGCGGCGCAAGGCGCCGTCGCGGTCCTCGGTCTCGATGAATCCCTGTTCCCGGTCGAGCTTGTTGTAATAAAGGGGCGCCAGGCGGTCGAAGCCCTTGCAGATCGCCTCGCAGACCGCGTCGGCGGCAAAGGTCGCGGTGATGAATACGAAGTCGTCGCCGGCGATGTGGCCGATGAAGTCGCCGGCGTTGCCGTCGTGCGCGATGACGTCGCGTATGAGATCGCCGGTTTGCCGGATGATGGCGTCGGCCTTGGCGTAGCCGTAGTAGTCGTTGAAGGCCTTTAAGTTGTCGAGATCGAGATAGCAAAACGCGTGGTCGCCGCCGCCCTGGATGCGGCGCTCGATCTCGAGCTCGATGGACTGGGAGCCGGGAAGCTGCGTGGTGGGGGACGCGCTGAGCTCGCGATCGCGGCGCTCCAGCGCCTTGCGCACGCGGGCGACGAGCTCGGCGGCGTCGAAGGGCTTGACCACGTAGTCCTCTGCGCCGATCCGAAACGCGCGAACCTTGTCGGCCGTGTCGCTCCGCGCGGACAGGAAGATGATCGGCGTCATCGTGGTGGCCGTCTCCGCCCGAAACCGCTCGGCGACTTGAAAGCCCCCCTGTTCTGGCATCATGACGTCGAGCAAGAGGAGGTCGGGGCGGAACCGTTTGGCCTCGGCGAGTGCCTGTTCGCCCCCCGCGGCTTCGCGGACCGCGTAGCCCGCGTGGCTGAGGACGTCCCGGGACAGCGCCCGCAGCGTCGGGTCGTCGTCGGCGATGAGGATCCGGTGGGCGTGGGCGCGTCCCGCCTCCTCGAGCAGCCGCGCACAGCGGGCGCGCAGGGCCTGCGGCTCGAACGGCTTTTCGAGGTGCTCGTCGGCGTTGGCGCGAGCGGTGTTTTCGCCGCTCTCGGACAAGAGCAGCACGGCCGTGCGGTGGGTGTCGGGATCGTGTTTGAGGATCTCGACGAGGGCGGGACCATCCGCCGCGCGCATATTGCTGTTGACGACCACGACTCCTGGCCGGCGGCTTCGGGCGAGCGTGAGCGCCTCGTCGGCGTCGGAGGCGAGCTCGACCTCGTGTCCGGCCGCCATGAGGATACCCTTGAGGATGTAGGTGCTGTGGCGGTCGTCGTCGACGACGAGGATCGTCCCCGGCCTCTCGGTCACCTCGGCGGTCGCGACCGCGGACGCCTCGCCTTCCTCGTCGCCGTCGGCCGGCGCCGAGGGGAGGGTGAACACGAACTTGGTCCCCTCCGCCCGCGCCTCGACCCAAATGCGACCGCCGTGGGCCTCGACGATGGAGCGGGACATGGCGAGGCCGAGCCCGGTCCCGCCGACGTTACGGCCCTCGGCGTCCTCGACGTCGACGAGGCTCTCGAACACCCGCTCGCGGGCGTGATCGGGAATCGGATCGCCGTTGTTGTAAACCGACAGGCCGACGTGGCTCGACGCCACCGACGGGCCGAAAATATCGACCTCGATCACGCCTCGCTTCGGGGAAAACTTGATCGCGTTCGAAAGCAGGTTGTTCAAGACCTGTGTGAGCCGATCGGGATCCCCCACCAGGCGAATGTCCTCGTGCTCCGCGCGCACGCGTAGATCGATGCCCTTGCGGCTCGCCTCGGCGCGGTACCGCTCGGCGACCTCGCGTCCCAGCGCGTCGAGCGCGATCGGGTTGAACGTGACCGGTATGGGCTCGCGCTCGCTGCGGAACGCATCCAGCATATCGTCGATCGTGACGTTCAGTCGCGTGCTGGAGTCGCGCGCCATTTGTAGATAGCGGCGCTGCTTGGCGCCCAGCCTGCCGGCGTATTCGCTGAGCACGATGTCGAGCGCGCCGGCGATGGACGTAAGCGGGGTGCGAAGCTCGTGCGACGCCGAGGTGAGGAGCTCCTGCTGGCGGTGCGAAAACCCCCGGGTATGGGCGAGGTCGCGGAGGACCACCGCCACGCCGGCGACTTCGCCGGACCGCCCCAGGACCGGGGAGACGACGGAGTGAAGGCGCCGCTCTCCGACCCGGAGCTCTTCCCGCAGCGGCTCGGCGGGGCCGCTCCCCGCGGCGGGCGCCGCCAACAGGTCGAACGGATAAAAGCCGAGGCGGTCCTTGAGAAACGCGGTGGTCACCTCGACGTCGGCCGGGATGCCGAAAAGGCGCCTGGCTGCGGGGTTGACGACGACGTCGTCGCGCGTCCGCGACGTTAGGATCACCCCGTCGTCGATCGATTCGAACATGCGCTCGATCGCCTCGTGTCGCTCGCTCGCATTGGCGCGATTTCTGGCTCCGCGACGTGCGGCGAGCTGGCGGGCGCGCTCGACGGCCCGCGCGAGCTCGCCGGGCCGAAATCGGCTCTGCACGGCGTCATCGATCCACTGGTCGCGGAGGGCCGCGAGGACGTCCGCTCGCTCCGGCGGCTCGGCGATCAGGACCGCCGCTGCGTCCGGAAACGCGCGACGTAGCGCCTCAGCGCCGGCGAGCGGCCGCGGCGCGCCCGCATCCTCGGCGACGACGAACGCGTCTGGGGGCTGGTTTTGAGCCGCGCGGACGCCCTCGTCCGCTGACTTTTCGACGGTGTGCGCGCTGGCGTCGGCGAGCTCCGAAGCGAGCCGGGAGCGGAGGCCTGGGTCCGTGGCGACCGCCACGATGGAAAAGCGCGCTGGCACGGGAACGTCACCCACGTTACCATCCATTTGCGAAAGGCGCCTCCCGGCGCCGGGCTTCGCCCCTCCGAGGCCGGGGCGCGGCAACACGAGGCGGTTTGGGAGCGGGCGGGGAAGGGGGCGAGGCGGTACGCGACCGTCGGCCGGCTCGCGGGAGTCTTAACGCGCCGAATTCGCTCGCGCTGAGCGTTGTATGCCGCACGGACCGCGCGCTACTATCGCTCCTTCAGGTCTCCATCGTTGGTGCCTCGTGCCCCGTGCCCGTCACGCTTCACAACCTCTGCGCGTTTCTCCCTAGGTTCAGCAGACGGGGCGCGAAGACCGAAGGTGGGGAAAACCAGCTGGATAGAGGTCGCCGGCGCCGGGCGCCGTCCGCCCTCACCCTTGCGGAGCGGCACACGCCGGCCGCGAACCATTTCGGATCCAGTGGACTAGGCAAGCCGGCCAACGCCGACAGCTTCGGAGCGGACGCTCATGGCGGAGTACCAGGAGTATCTGGCGATCATCAACCGCGATCCCGACGACCCGAGCGCGCTCTCGGCGATCGAACGGCTCGGCGAGAGCCCCATATCCCCCGAGGTGGCCAGCGCCCTCGACGAAGCTAGGCGCGCGCTGCGCGAGCGCGGACGGCTGGAGGTCGTCTCCCGGCTCCTCGACGTCGAGATCAACGCAGCCCCCGACGAGAGCCGGCGCGCCGACCTGCTCCTCGAAAAGGGTCAGCTGCACGCCGACGACTTCCTCGACGAGCCGTCGGCCGTCGAGTGCTTCAACCAGGTGCTGGAGCTCCGGCCGGGCGATGAGAGCGCCCAGGAGATCCTGGCCCACCTCGGGCTCGTTCGCGAGAACTGGGAAAAGATCGTCGAGAAGTACCTCGAGGAGGCACGGGTCTCGACCGATCGACAGCTCACCACCTCTCTGTATTTGTCCGCCGCAGAGACCTACGCCCGCTACCGGCCCGAGGGCACCGAGGAGGTCGAGCGGTACTTGCGCAAGGCGCTCGAGGTCGACGCCAAAAACCGGCGCGCCGCGCGCCACCTCGAGAGGCTCCTCCGCCGGCAAGAGCGCTGGGATGACCTCGCGGCGCTCTACGAGCAGCGCGTCGAGCTCGCCGATGACAAGGAGGAGCGCGTCCAGGCGCTGCTCGGGATGGCGGATCTGGCCAAGGGCAGGCTGGACAAGCCCGACGTCGCGCTGGACGCGATGACGAAGGTGCTCGCGATCGATCCCAAGCACCCCCGCGCCCTGGAGGCGCTCGCCGCGACCTACGAGGCGGATGAGAACTGGTCGGGCCTCATCATGCTGTACACGAACGCCCTCAAGGCGGGGCGGCGCGGCCAGGATCCCGACACCGAGGTCGCCAACTTGATGCAAATCGCCATGCTGCATTGGAAGCGCATGGACAACCCGGACGCGGCCGAAGAGTACTTTCGCCGCATACGGAAGATCGACCCGGCTCACGCGGCGACGCTCGACTTTTACCGCGAGTACCACCGCGCGCGCGACGAGGGGAACAAGCTCCTGCAGGTGCTCCGGCAGGCCCACCGAAGCGTGCCCGCCGACGCGAGCGAGCGCCGGCGCGCGCTGTCGGTGGAGATCGCAGAGGTCGCCGAGTCCGAGCTCGGTAACCCCGAGAAGGCGATCGACGCGTGGAAGGCGATCCTGCGCGCCGAGCCCGAGTCTACCGACGCGCGCGTGGCCCTCGCGCGCCTTTATCGGCGCACGCAAAAGTGGAACGCGCTCCTCGATCTGATGAAAGACGAGATCGAGCGCATCCCCGCCGAGAACGTGAGCGCGCGGATCGAGCGGCTTCACGAGGTGGTCGAGATCTATCGCGACCGCGTGAAGCTGCCGTCGATGGTGATCAACACCTACAACAACATCCTCGAGCTCGATCCGAAGAACATTCCGGCGCTCGACGCGCTCGCCGACAAGTACACCGAACAAGGGAGCTGGAACGATCTCATCGCCGTGCTGGGCCGCAAGGCGGGCCTCGAGCACCTCGACAAGGGTGAGCGCGCGCGCCTGTACCGCGAGATCGCCGACCTTTGGGTCCAACGGTTTGGAAACTACGCGCAGGCGGTCAAGCCGCTCGAGTCGCTGCTCGAGATCGCGCCTGGCGACGCCGACGCCATCGCAAAGCTCAAGGAGATCTATACGCGGCGGCGGCAGTGGCGCGCGCTCATCGGGCTGCTGGAGCGCGAGGCCACGCATCAGCCCGTGGAGGACCGGCGCGACATCCTGGTGGAGATGGCCAGGCTCGCGTCGGATCGCTTGGGCGATACGCGCTTGGCGATCGACGCGTGGAATCGCGTCCTCGAGCTGCCCGGAGGCGACGCCGATCGCGAGGCGGTGAGCGCGCTGGCGCACCTTTACGATCGCGACAAGCGCCACGTCGCGCTCGCCGAGATCTATTGGCGGCAGGTCGAGCTCGCCGAGGGGGACCGCGAGGCGATCGCGATCCTCGAGCGTCTCGGCAACTTGCTCGCCGAGCGCTTGTCCGCGCCGGCGCGTGCGGCGGAGGTCTACCGCAAGATCCTCACCTACGATCCTGGACACGCCAAGGCCGCGCGGATTCTGCGCGAGCTTTACGCGACCGCCGGCGATTACGAGGCGCTCGAACAGCTGTACACCCAGCTCGAACATTGGGACGAGCTCGTGGAGGCGTTCCTCGCCATCGCCGACCGGCTCCAGGATCGCGAGCAGAAGATCGATCTCCTCGAGCGGGCGGCCACGGTGGCGTCGCAACACTTCCGCAGCGTCGAGCGCATCGCGCGCGTCTACGAGCGCCTGCTATCGGCCGAACCGGTCCATGAAGGCGCGGCGCAAGCGCTCGTTCCCATCTATCGGGAGCTTCAAAAGTGGGCGCGCCTCCTCAGCACCTACGAGATTCTGCTCGAGCACGCGCAGACCGATGAACGCAGGCTCGAGCTCCACCTGGAGATCCGAGATCTGTGCGAGGAGCACCTGGGCTCGAAAGCCCTGGCGTTCCAGTGGACGGCGCGGGCCTACGAGCTCAAACCCGACGACGACGCGCTCATCCGCGATCTCGAGCGGCTGGGCGCCGAGGCCGACGCGTGGGAGGAGGTGGCTGAGATTTTGGACCGACGCGTCGACTCGGACGGCGTGGACGAGACCGAGAAGCTGCGGCTTTTTCGAGAGCTCGGCCGCATCGCCGCGGTGAGGCTCCACGATCCGGACAGGGCTCGCGCCTACCAGCGCCGCGTGCTCGAGCTGTCGCCCGACGACGAGCAGGCGATGTCGGCAATCGAGGAGATCGCGAGCCAACAAGCCGACTGGCCCGATCTGCTGAGGATCTACCGCCGTCGCGCCGAGCTCGCCGACACCGACGAAGCCAAGCTCGATCTCTTGTTCAAGATCGCGTTCCTCGAAGAGGAGCGCCTCGCGGATCTAGACGGCGCGGCCGCGACCTACGCGCGGATCCTGGAGATCGATCCGAGCGCCCGGCGCGCGCTCAGGGCCCTGTCCAAGCTTCACGACGCGCGGGGCGACTGGGCGGGGCTCGCACGGGTGCTCGAGCGCGAGCTCGAGCTCGCCTCGGACAGCGAAGCGCGCGTGTCGCTGCTCCTTCGGCTCGGCGAGATCTACGAGCGCAGTCTCGGCGACGCCGAGCGCGCGCTCGATCGCTACAAGGCGGCGCTCGACATCGCGCCCAGCCGCAACGCCGTCCACCAGGCGCTCGAGCGGTTCCTCCGCGGCGGCCCGGGCGAAGAAACGCCGCCGGTGTCCGCAGCGGACAAAGCGGATGTGGCCAGGCGGCTTTTGCCGATCTACGAGCGCGAGGGTGACGCCGAGAAGATCGCCCGGGTGCTCGAGGTGCTGCGCGAGGACGCCAGCGCCGAGGCCGCCACCGGGTACGACGAGCGCCTCGTCACGCTCTACGGCCGCAGGCTCGGCCGCCCGGAGCCGGCCTACGAGGCGGCGCGTCGCGTGTTTGCGCAGCGTCCCGGCGACGCCAGCATGCGCGCGGAGCTTCTGCGGCTGGCCGACGAGATCGGCCGGCACGCGGATCTCGCCGCCGCCTACGAAAAGGTCGTCGCGGGGGAAGACGAGGGCGTCATGGCGGGGGCGGGGCGGGATCTGCTCGCCGAGCTCGCTGGGCTCTATCGCACTGGGGTGGGTGACCTCGAGCGCGCGGAGCGCTGCTACCGGCGCGTTTTGGACGAGGCGCCTGGGGATGCGGAAGCCTACGACGCGCTGGGAGAGATCTACCGGAGCGGCGAGCGATGGCGCGAGCTGTGTGACCTCCTCGAGCAGCGCGATGCGCACGTGGCCGACGCCAAGACGCGCAAGGCGCTTTTGTCTCAGATCTGCGAGCTCAACGAGGGCGTGCTCGCCGACCAAGACGCGGCGGTTCGCGCCTACGAGCGCCTGCTTGACGTGGATCCCGCGACCAAGGCGGCATACCGCGCCCTGGCACGGCTTTACGCGGAGCGGGAGAGCTGGCGCGAGCTCGAGGACGTGCTCGGCCGCGAGCTCGAGCACATCACCGATCCAGACGAACGCTTGGAGCGCATTTATCAGCGCGCCCGCGTGCGCGCCTCCCATCTAGGCGATCCGCAGGGCGCTGTGGATCTTCTCGAGGAAGTCGTCGCCCAGGACCACGGTCACGCCGGCGCGCGCGAGCTCCTCGAATCGCTTTTGCCGGGCGCGGACCTGCGCGTGCGGATCGCGCGCATCCTCGAGCCGCTTTACGAAGAAGACGCGATGCACGGCGATCTGTGCGCGGTGCTCCGGGCCCAGCGCGAGTTCGCCTCCGGCGCGTTCGAGGCCGTGGAGCTCCTCGCGCGGATCGCGTCGATCGAGGAGGAGCGGCTCCACCGCGACGAGGACGCCTTCGCAACCTGGATCGAAGCCCTCGAGGTCGAGCCGCGCGATGAGCGCGCGCGGGAGGCGGTGAGGCGCCTGGCTTCGCTGCTCGATGCGTGGGAGCGCGCGGCGGCGGCCTATGAGAAGGCGCTCGAGGTGGCCGACGCGGCCGTTCGCGGCGACTTGCTCGCCGAGCTCGCGGCCCTTTACGACCGGAACCTGGCCGATACCGAGCGGGCGATCTCGGCATACGGGCGCCTCCTCGAGGCCGACGTGAGCGACCCGGAGGTCTTGCGCGAGGCGGGCGTTGCGCTCGCCAGGCTCTACGAGGAGGAGGCTCGGTGGCACGACCTCATCGACATCCTCCGCCGCCAAGCCGACTGGGCCCACGGCGACGAGCGCGGCCAAATTCTCGCGCGCGCTGCTGACATCTACGAGCGAAAGCTCGGCGATGTGGAGGCCGCGATCGGGACCTGGCGCGAAGTCGCCTCGGACGATCCGGACGACCTGGACGCGCTCGGGGCGCTCGAGCGCCTGTTCGCCGGGGGCGAGCGCTACGGCGATCTCATCGAGGTGCTCCAGCGCCGCGCGGAGCTGTCGGCACAGCCGGCCGAAAAAAAGGCCCTCCTTCGGCGCGTCGCCGGCATCGCCGAGACGCAGCTTCGCGACGCGAGCGGCGCGATCACCTCGCACCTCGAAATTCTCGATCATCTCCCCGACGACGAGGATGCGCTATCCGAGCTCTCGCGCCTCTACCGCACCGAAGAGCGCTACGCCGACCTCCTCGAGATCGCGGAGCGCCAGCTCGGCCTCGCCGAAGAGGGGAGCCAGCGCGCCGGGCGCCTCACCGAGATCGGCAGGTTGCTCGCGGACAAGCTCGATCGCCCGGCCGAGGCGCTCGAGCGGTTCGCCGAGGCGCTGGGTGACGTGCCGGACGACGAAGCGGCGCTGTCGGCGGTCGAGGACTTCGTGGCCGACGACGAACACGTCCTTCGCGCGGCGGAGATCCTCGAGCCCACGTACGTCGCGGCCGGCGAACTCGGGAAGCTCGCCGGCCTCCTCGAGCGGCGGGCCGAGGTTTCGGGCGATCCGCGCGACCGCATCCGCTACCTTCGCCGCGCGGCTCAGATGCGCGAGCGCGATCTGGGCGATCCGGACGGGGCGTTTTCCTGCTACCAGCGCGTCGCGGCCGACGCGCTCGCCGAGCCGGATCTGCCCGCGATCATCGAGGAGCTCGAGCGGCTCGCCGCGGCGCAGGAGCGAGAAGGCGACCTCATCGAGATCTACAGGGAGATCGCGCCCGATGTCTTGGACGGGGAGGTGCAAAGGCGCCTTTATCTCGACATCGCGGATCTCGCGCGCGCGGTGAGGCAGGACGTCGAGCTTTCGCGCGAATACTACCAGCGCGTGCTCGACGCCTACCCCGACGACGAGCGAGCGCTTTCCGCCCTCGAGTTCATCTATCGAAGCGGCGAGGAGTGGGAGCGCCTATACGAAGTCCTGGCGCGGAAATCGGAGCTCGCGACGGGAGACGCGGAGACGCGGGTGTTCGCGCTGTCGGAGTCGGCCAGGCTGTGCGCGGACAAGCTCGACCGGCCCGAAGAGGCCGTGCTCGCCTGGGAGCAGGTGCTCGGCATCGCTCCCGACAGCCGCGAGGCCGCGGCGGCGCTCGAGGAGCTCTACGAGCGCGCCGGGCGGTTTCACGATCTCGCCGACCTTTTGGAGCGACGGCTGTCGCACGCCATGACCCTCGAGGAGGCGGTCACGCTGAGATACCGGCTCGGGGAGATCTTCGAGGGCGAGCTCCACGACCCGGACACCGCGGTTTCGCACTACAGCGCGGCCCTGGGCGGGGACCCCAGCCACGCGGCCGCGACGCAGGCGCTCGAGCGCTTCCTCGACGATCCGGGGTCGAGGGCCGTGGCGGCCGAGGTGCTCGAGCCGATCTACGTGTCCCGGCAGGACTGGGCCAACTTGGTGCGCATCTACGAGATCAAGCTCGAGGCGGCCGAGCACGTGGACGAGCGGCTCGCGCTCACGCGCTACGTGGCGCGGCTTTACGAAGATCAGCTCGAGGACCTCGAGGGCGCGTTCCGGTGGTATGGGCGCCTGTTCCGCGAGGCGCCCGGTAACGCGGGCGCTCGCGATCAGCTCGTGAGGCTCGCCTCGGTGCTCGAGAGCTGGGAGAGCTTGGCGAACATCTACCAAGAGGTTCTAGACGATCACCCGGAGGAGGGCGGTGAGGTGCGAGATGTGGCGCTCGCGCTCGCTGAGATCTGCGATCGGCGGCTCGGCGAGATCGGGCGGGCGCAGGCCGCCTACCAGCGGGCGCTCGCCGCACAGCCGGACGACGCGCAGACGTTCGAGAAGCTCGAGTCGATGCTCGTGCGCGGCGAGCGGTGGTACGCCCTCATCGACGTCTACGAAGACGCCACCCAGGCGGCCGAGGACGAGGCGCACAGAAGCGAGCTCATCATCCGCAGCGCGCGCATTCACGAGTGGCGTCTTCACGATCCGATGCGCGCCATCGACGCCTACCGCTCGGTGCTCGCCGACGATCCAGACGCGCGCGTGGCGGCCGAGGAGCTGGAGCGGCTTTATCGAGAGCACGGACATTGGTTCGATCTCGCGGAGCTTTTGTCGAGCCGCGTCGAGCGAGCGCCGTCCGAGTCCGAGGCGACCGCGCTGAGGGTTCGGCTCGCCGACGTCCTCGAGACGCGGCTCGAGGATCCAGACGGCGCGATCGATCAGTACGAGACGATCCTTCAAGACGAAGGCGCCGACCGCGCGGGCGCCGAGGCCGCGCTGGCGTCGCTCGAGCGGCTGGTCTTGGAGGATCGCCACCGCGAGCGGATCACGGGCCTGCTCGAGCCGGTTTATCGCGCTCACGACTGGTGGCAAAAGCTCGTCGTCATCCTCGATGCGCGCCTCGAATACGTCGAGGATCCGGGAGATCGGGTGGAGATGCTCCGGGAGATCGCGAGCCTTCACGAGACGCGAGGCGGCGATCCGAGCCTGGCGCTCGGCGCGCTGTCCCGGGCGTGGCTCGAAGATCCGAACGACGAGTCGATCTACGCCGAGCTCGCGGCGCTGGCGGCCAAGCTCGGCGCCTGGGATGATTTCGTCGCGACGCTCGAAAAGGGGATCGCCGATCAGTACGACACATGGCTCGTGTCGCGCTCGCTCGCGCGCGTGGCTGCGATTCACGAGCACAGCCGCCGCGATCGCCGCAGCGCGATCGCGGCGTGGCGACGCCTCCTCGAGGTCCAGGAAGACGACCCGGACGCGCTCGGCGCGCTCGATCGGCTCCTTTCCGCGGAAGAGCGCCACGAAGAGCTCGTGGACGTGCTCCAGCGCCGGGCCGAGCTCGCCGACGACCCGGACGACCGGATCTCGCTCTACCGCCGCGTGGCCGCGCTCGAGGAGGAGTCCCTCGGCCGCACCCACGAGGCGATCGCGGCGCTCAAAAGCGTGCTCAGCGTCGATGAGGCGGACGCCGATGCGCTGGACGCCCTGGATCGGCTGTATCGCGCCGAGGGCGAGGACGCGGAGCTGGCGGGCGTGCTCATGCGGAAAATCGAGCTGGCCAGCGATCGAGACGCTCGCCGATCGCTTTACTTCGAGGCGGCGCGGGTCTACGACGAGCAGCTGAACGACGTGTACGAGGCGATGGCCCAGCTCCGCGCCGTCCTCGACGAAAGCCCGGACGACCCCGACGCGCTGAGCGCGCTGGGCACCCTCTACGAGCGCGAGGCGATGTGGCCCGAGCTCCTCGAGGTCCTCGATCGGCACGCCGAGCTCGCCGCCGACGCCCAGGATCGCGCGAACCTCGGGTTCCGGGCGGCCAAGATCGTCCAACACGAGCTCGCCGAGCCAGAGGCGGCGATCGAGCGCTACGCGGCGGTCCTCGCGCTGTCGCCGGAGCACGAGGGCGCGCGGCGCGCGGTCGATCTCATGACCACCGAGGAGGAGACGCTCGATCCGGCGTCGGCGGTGCTCGAGGGCCTGTACCAGAACGAGGGTGCCTACGACGAGCTCGCAGAGCTCTACGAGCGGCGTCTCAAGGTCTCGCGCGCAGATCCGGACGTGAGGCGGGCGCAATACGCGGCGCTCGCCGAGCTCCACGAGCGGTCGCGGTCCGATTTGGACGCCGCGTTCGCGGTTTGGGCGCGCGCGCTCGCCGAGGCGCCCGAGGACACCGCCATCCAGAGCGAGCTCGAGCGGCTGGCATCGACCCGCGGCGCGTGGGAGGAGCTCGCGACCATCTTCGAGCGGCAGCTCGAGTCGATCGTGGACGCGGAGCTCGAGTACGCCTACGCGACGCGGCTCGCCAAGCTCTACGAGGAGGCGCTGGGCGATCTCGATCGAGCGGCCGCGCAATACCGGCGCGCGCTGGATGCCGCGCCGGCGACCGAGGAAGATGCGCTCGCGGCGCTGGCCCGGATTTACGAGCGGGCCGGGAAGTCCACCGAATTGGCCGAAATTTTGGCTCGCCAGGCCGACGCGACACTCGACGAGGGCGAGCAGGCCGAAATCCTGTTTCGCCTGGGAGACGTCCGCGAGCAGGCGCTCGGTGACGTCGCCGGGGCCGTCACCGCTTATCGAGACGTCCTCGAGCGCGCGCAGGCCCATCGCGCGGCGCGCGCGGCGCTCGAGCGGCTTCTCGCGGGGGGCCAGGAGCAGGCCGAGATCATCGCGATCCTCGAGCCGCTGTACGAGAGCGAGGGGGACAGCGCGCGCCTCGCCGACCTGCTGGTGACCAAGCTCGGGATCACTGATGATCGCTTCGACCGGATGGCGATCTATTCGCGCGTCGTCGAGCTCGCGGAGAGCCGGCTGGGCGATCCCGTGCGCGCCTTGGACGCCGCGGGCGGATGGCTCGCAGAAGATCCTCAGTCGGAGCAGGCGCTCGCCGAGCTCGAGAGGCTGGCGGAGGAGGTCGATCGCTTCGGGGAGGTCGCCGCGCGGCTGTCGGGGATCGTCCACTCGGTGGATGATGACGACGTGCGCCGCCCGCTTTGGTCGAAGCTCGGGCAGATCCAGCTCGAACGACTCGGCGATACGGGCGCCGCCGAGCAGGCGTTTCGCGAGGTGCTCAAGCTCGAGCCGGAGGACGGCTACGCGCTCGAGAGCTTGGAGCGGGTCTACCGAACGCGCAGCGACGAGGCCGAGCTCGCCGACGTGCTCGCGCGTCGGGCGGAGCTGTCCTACGACGCCGAGGTCGGCAAGAGCTGCTTTGCGGAGGTCGGCGAGATCCGCGAGCGGCTCGGCGACGACGAGGGCGCCGTGGACGCCTGGCGGGCGGTGCTCCGGCTCGATGAGGGCAGTCGGGCGGCCCACGCCCGCCTGGCAGCGCTGTACGAGCGCAGCGATCGTCCCGAGGATCTGATCGAGATCTCCGAGATCGCCGCTCGGTTCGCCGAGGGGCCGGACGAGGAGCGCTCGCTAAGAGCGAGGATCGCCTGGCTCTATACGCACCGCGTGCAGGATTACGATCGGGCGGTAGACGCCTGGAACGCGGTCCTCGACGTGGCGCCCGGCGCTTTGGACGCGCTCGATGCGCTGGAGTCGGTCCAGCGTGAGCGCGAGGACTGGCTCGCCGTGCAGGAGGTGCTCACGCGGCGACTCGATCTCGCCGCGAGCGATGGGGAGCGCGTCGAGGTGTTCGGCCGCCTCGCCGAGGTTGCCGAGACGCAGCGCGGGGAACCCGACGAGGCCGTGGGCTACCTGCAGCAGGTCCTGGACCTCGACGAGGGTCACTTTCCGACCTACGACGAGCTCGAGAGGCTGCTCGCGGCCCACGAGCGGTGGCACGAGCTCGTGGAGCTCTGCGAGCGCCGGGCGAGCGCGTGCGCGCGCGCCGGCGATTATCGCGGGGAGGTAGGCGCGCTCGCGCGCGCCGCCGATATCTGGGAAGGCCCGCTCGAAAACCCCGACGGCGCCAGCGACATCCTCGAGCAGATTCTCAGCCGCGACCCCAACTCGGTTCCGGCGCTCACCCGCCTGTCGAAGATCTACGAGGGGGCCGGGGAGCTCGATCGCTGCTCCGAGGTGCTCGAGCGCGCCGTCGCCTTGGGACCGACCGGCAGGGACGCCGCCGATCTGTACTGCCGGCTCGGCGAAGTCACGCAAAAGCAGGCCGGGGACGACGCGCGGGCGGGCGAATACTTCGCCCAGGCGCTGCACCACGACGGGCGGCACCCGGCCGCCGTGACGGCGCTCGAGGCGATCGCGCGCGAACAGGAAGACTGGGTCGCCGTGGCGGACATGGTCACCCGCCGCGAGCTCATCTCCGAAGATCCCAAGGAGAAGCTCGATCTCACGCTCGAGCTCGCGGACCTTTATCAAAACCGGCTCGGTCGCCCGGCAGCGGTGATCCCGCTTTTGGAAAAGGCCGCTGAGGCGCACCCGGACGACGAGCGGGTGCGCGGGCCGCTCGCGGACCTGTACCTCGCCGCGGGCCGGGCAAAGGAGGCGGCGCCCATCTACGAAGCCCTCGCCGAGTCGGCGAAAAAGCGCCGCAAGATGAAGGACGTCGCTCATTACCGGCAGCGCCTGGGCGCGATCTTCATCGAGACCGGGGATCGCGACGCGGCGCTCGCCGCCTACGAGGAGGCGTTTCGCGTAAACCCCACCGACGTGGCGACGATGGCCGGGCTCGGCCGCCTTTACGTCGAACGCGAGGAGTGGGAGAAGGCGCGCCGGGTGTACCGCTCGCTCGTGCTCCAGAACATCGATCCCGCGCTGGGTATTAGCAAGGCCGACGTGTACTACCAACTCGGTACCATTCACGCCCGGCTCGGCGAGCCGCAAAAGGCCAAGGGGATGTACCAGCGCGGGCTCGAGATCGACCCGAGCCACGCGGGCCTCAAGGGCGCGCTCGAGACCGTGTAACGCCGCGGGCGCCGAGCGCCCCGGCGGCCTCGCGAAATTGTGGCCCTGCCTGTGCGCCGTGTCGTCGCGGCAAACGGACCGGGCCGGGCCGTGCGGCGGCGGGGCGGACCGGCGCGCCGGGCGCGCGCCCTCCTGTATCCGCCGAGCCGGGACAAATTTTTGGCCGCACGTCGCTGCGCCCTTCGGCGCGCACCGAATGAAACGAAAGGGTGGATCGCGGCGATCCGGGCGTGAGATGGTGGCGAATCATGGGTCGTGGGCCATCAAGTTCGAAGGCACCTGGTCGTTTCGGGCCTAAAGACGCCGAATCACCCGCAGGGGAGGGCCCGATGAGAACGGAAATGCGATTCGAGCAGAATCGACGGCGACCGTCTGTCGATGCCGCCGGCAGTCGCGCAGAGGGCGAGCGCCCCGATCGCTCGCGGCGACTCCGTGCGCTCCTGGTGGATGACGATCCTCGGATTCTTCGCGCGTATGCGCACCTGTTAGGCGCCGCCGGGGTCGAGTGCGAGCTCGCGACCGGCGGGTTCCACGCGCAGAAACTCCTCGCCGAGCAGCAGTTCGACGTCGTGGTGAGCGACATCTTGATGCCCGGCATGGACGGCGTCGAGCTCCTTAGGCAGATCCGCGCGCGCAAGCTCGACGTCCCGGTCATCCTCATGACGGGCGATCCGTCCATCGAAAGCGCGGCGAACGCGGTCGACCACGGGGCTGTCCGCTACATGTTCAAGCCGGTCGACGCCGATGACCTGGTCGACGCCATCAGGGAGGCCGCGCGCGCGCCTCGCGACAGCGATCCGAGCTCGTCATCGATCTCCGAGAGCCAGGAGGCTGGCTCCGAGAACCAGGAGGCCGGCGGTGAGGATGAGAGCGGGCCTTCGGGCGTCAATCCGGCACTGCGAGCGTCATTCGATCGCGCTATCTCGTCGCTGTGGATCGCGTATCAGCCGATCGTGTCGTGGCGCGAGCGCTGCGTCGTCGCCTACGAGGCGCTTTGCCGGTCGCGCGAGCCGGAGTTCCCCCATCCGGGCGCCTTGTTAGACGCCGCGGAGCGGCTCGGCAGGATTCACGAGCTCGGGCGACGAATTCGCGAGGAGGCCCTGAAGGCCTGCGCGGTCATGCCCGACGAGGTGTCGCTGTTCATCAATCTCCACCCGCAGGATCTTCTCGACGACGCCCTCGCCGCCGGGACGCCGCACGCATCGCGCGTCGTGTTGGAGATCACCGAGCGCGCGGCGCTCGACGGGGTCGTGGACGTCGAGGCGCGGATCGATTCGCTCAAGGCGGCCGGATTTCGGATCGCCGTAGACGATCTCGGAGCCGGCTACGCCGGGCTCACGACATTCGTCAAGCTCACGCCGAGCGTGGTCAAGCTCGATATGTCCCTCGTCCGCGACATCGATCAAGACCCGCGGAAGGTGCAGATCGTTCAGGGGCTGGTCGATCTGTGCGCGGGCCTCGGCGCCGGTCTCGTCGTCGAGGGGGTCGAGACCGTCGCCGAACGGGATACGCTCGCCGCCTGCGGCTGCGATTGGATGCAGGGCTATCTTTTCGGCCGACCCGCGGCGGAGCTCGCGAAGCCCGATCTTTAGGCCCCCCCCCGCTAGTGTCCTGTATCAGAAGTTCGCGATCACACTTCGGCCGGCTAGCGCGACTCGCGGCACTGGGCGCGCGCGCCCCGCGCGGCGACCGCGACGCGTTGTTCGCCCCCGCGAACCAGCTCGTCGAACAGCGCGCCGGCCCCCGCCGGGCAGATGCTGCCGAGGGCCGTGACGGCCGCCGCTTGGATCTGCGGGAAGGCGGTGTCTCCGGCCGCGTCGGCGAGCGCATCGGTCGCGCGCCCGTCCGCGAGCTCGCCCAGCGCGGCGGCCGCGGCCGCCGCGACCTGTGCGGCGTCAGATTGCGACCAGGCGCGATTTCGCTCGCTCGCGAGGAGCTGGGTGAGAGCGGGCGTCATCTGCCTTCCGCCGGTCTGCGCGGCAAGCCCCGCGGCGTGTCCGCGCAGACTGGCGGGGCGGGAGGTGTCTTTCGCGATGGCCAACATTTCGGCCGGAGTCTCCGGCGAGCCGCACCGGGCCATGGACGACAGCGCCGCGCGCCCCACGCTTGTCTCCGGGTCGGCATCCACGGCGCGGCGCAGCGCCCGGGCTGTCCGCTCCTGTTCGCAGGCGCCGCCCAGGGCGCCGGCGGCGCTGCGCCGGTTTCGCGGCCAGGGGTCGCCGGTGAGGAGCGTCGCGAGCGCCTCGGCGACGTCCTCGTCTGGACGCCTGCTCAGGGCCGAGACGGCCCGCCTCCGCACGCCGGGGTCGGGATCCATGGTGGCGCGCGTGACGAGCTCGCCGGCGCGCTCGGCCGGATTTCCAGCCAATGCGGTCACGGCGACGCGCCGGAGCGCGGCGGCGAGCGCGGCCTCCCGCGC